>NZ_CP046977.1:2116450-2418800 GCF_030408455.1 Corynebacterium atrinae | reverse complement strand
ATTCGGAGGAGACGACCGTTCTCCTGGAGTGGAGCGCAGAAAATGTCTGTGACCGAGTCGATCGACTTACAAAACACCACCGCCACGAAGATCGTTCCGATTGTGCCAGTGGCGAGGGCGTAGAAGAGGCAGACGACGATGGTGAGCGTCGAACCTGCCAGGCGGAGGACGAGAAAGTCTCCGAAGCTGCGTTCCGGGTCAACATCGGTGACGTAGACGGTGCGCAGGGCCATGCCGGTGAGCAAGCTGAAGGGGGCGCTAATTGCAAGCGCCAAAGAAAAGAGGCCGACCTCAATGATTCCGGCATATTGGGTTAACAATATGAGAATCAACCACTGCCCTAAGTTGTATAGGAGGGTGCCAGCGGCTGCCCCTGCTACTGGAAATAGCCCGCTTTTAGCACGGCTACTCATGTCTCACCAGCCCGTGCTCCTGCATAGAGGCGAGAGCAGCCTCTAGTTGCGCAATGCCATCGTGTGGGAGGTCGGCAAATTTGGCGGCCACATGTTGAACTGGGTCCGTGATTCTAGGATTGTTGGTGGCCAACCACAGAAGCCTGCTTGGCCCGCTTACAACGATGAGCTCACCAGCTGGCAGGGCCAGAGCCGCAATGGATTCATTACTGAGGGCGACCGCAGCGAAGGGTAGACCGCTCAGGTCAGGAATAGCAGCTTCTAATCCTTCAAGTGCGCTCGATCGCCTACGGCTTGTTCGCGGTTCATTGTTCGCGGGAGCGATATTGGTGACCTCACCTTCAATGGCAGGTTTTAGGATTTCCTTGCCTAAGGAAGCTTGCTCACGTCTCCATTCTCGGGAAAGGGAGCTGGTGCCCAAATGGAGGACCTGTTTCAAACCTCGTCCCCAGCGGCGGACGATGACTCTGGGCGTTTGAATCTCACGAGCCGACTCACCAAAGGCTGGCTGAGGAAGCAAAGCAGCCCGGGCGAGCCGCAGCTTTCTGCTGAGGGAAGACGCGTCGTTTATACGAGCCCACCACATTGTCAAACCACCGGGAGAGCTAACTCGCAATTGCCAAGCGCGTGCCACGGCATCAGACCTGGTGGGACTGTCGATGACACTGGATAGGGCGCCGGTTGCTCCGAGCTCCTGAGCAATTGACCACATTTCTACCAGGTGTGCAGGGTGAATGTCAGATAAGACGCCCTCCCGCTTGAGATGGTTTAGTCCTGGGTTTTCTGCCATGTTCCGCGCAGATTCGAGCAATAGAATGAGAGCATGTGCAGGCTTGTCCAAAGTAAAAAGACGGTGGCCGGCCAGCATCAGCCTTGTGCGATGCTTCCACAAGATCTCAAATGCATCTTGGTCCCCCAAGGTAATACCTGGATAGCGGACGTGTAAGTCAAAGGTGCACCTAAAACAAGCGGAGTCGGAGATGGTGAGTGCGTGAGTGAGCTCTGGATAGAGCGGTTCCTCGTTGGCTTGCCAGCCTTCACTCTTTAGTGCCTCGACCAATTCTAAAAGGCGCGCAGGATCGACCAGAATATCGACGTCGCCCATGCCACTTGGGCGACTAGGAAAGGCGAGTGCTGCTAGCGGGCCTTTGAAGTGAATCAACCGAATTTCCAACTGATTGGCAAGATATTCTACTGAAGCGTGTGCGAGCCTGATTCGATCAGCCAGAGGCACGATCACATTCTGCATTGGTCAGTCCCGACCGTGTGAGGCTTCTCTGTCCACGTCTACCTCTGGGGAGTCGCTGAACTCAGCGATGACTTTATTCGTAGAGACCACTGGCGAACGCTTCAACGGACGGGAGATGGTGTTGGTGACGGAAGAGTTGGCCTGGCGGCTGCGACGTTCCCGCTTATCTTCAGCCGCTTCGGTAGGAACTTCAGTGCTCATGAATGGAACGTCTTCGACGGCAGGTTGCTTGGCTTCACTGGTGGAGACGACGCTTTCGTAGCGGCTGGAATAACCGTAGCCGTATCCGTAGTAATGGTCCGAGCCATTAAGGATCTTGGCCATACGCTTGGTGTTCACCTGGTTAAGCACTGTACCCAGGATAGGAGCTCCGACGCTTTCAAGATGTCGAACGGCAGCATCGAGTTCGGACTTGCGAGTGTTACCGGAACGGACAACGACAATAGCGCCATCGGCGGAGGCGGCGAGGAGAGCGCCGTCGGTGACTTGCAACAGTGGCGGGGCGTCGATAATGACATATTGGTAGTCGTCCTTGAGGACGGCGAGGAGATCGCGCATGCGCTGTGACCCCAGCAGTTCTGAAGGGTTCGGGGGGATTTGACCGGCAGCAACGACGTGGAGGTGCTTGTCGGACGTGGATTGGACAGCTTCGTCGAGGAAGACATCGCCAGTGAGGATTCCAGAGAGGCCGACGGTCTCATCCAGCCCCAGGGAGGATGCAATTGTGGGGCGACGTAGGTCGGCGTCGACAAGCAGTACTTCGGTGCCACTGGCGGCGATGACCTGTGCCAGGCGAACAGCGACAGTTGACTTACCGTCCTTAGGTTGCGAACTGGTGATGACAATCGCACGAGGAGGATTGTCAATGCTGACAAATCGCAAGTTGGTGCGGAGTTTTCTAAGGGCCTCGCGGCTCATGAAGCTGCTCTTCTCGCCTTCTTTGGCCTCCTTGGAGTCACGTCCGACTAACTTATCGGCGGGCAGCGTCCCAAGTACGACCGAAGCCTGTGTGTCCTCAATATCGACGACAGTGCGGATGCGGGTGTCCATGCGGAAGCGCACGAAAGCGATCGTGTAGCCAATGATCAGACCTGCAAGAAAGCCCATAAGCAGGAATCGGCTGAGAATTGGGGACGCCGGGCTAGTGGGCAGGGCTGCTGAGGCCATGGGGACGACGCGGACCCCAGCAGTTGGGCCACCCTCCAATTGCTCAATTTCTATAGAGGCGGCGGACACGATGGCATCAGCCAAAGCGCGCGCTGATTCCGGAGTACCCCCCTCGGCGCGAACGTTGATTGCGACTGAGTCGGTTGGTGCGGTAACAGCGATTCGCTGAACCACCTCGTCGGGGCGACTGCGTAGGCCCAGATCTCTGATGGCGCGCTCTGCCGTTGTGCGAGAGGTAAAGACGGGGATAAATGAGCGAACCTTCTGTTTGGCCAACAAGGTGCCGGTGTAGGTCGAGTCGGTTCCGCCTTCCATGTTGATCGCAGTCACGTAGGCAGTGGCGTCCGCCACGTAAGTGGGCTTCTGGAGCAAGTAAATGCCATAAGCTCCTGCCGTGCCGATCAGGACGGAAAGGACGATGGTCAAAATATTCCGCAGCGTGATCTTGGCGAAATCGGAGGGGCTCATTCCGTGCTCCTGGGTAGAGATGATGGAAAATAAATGGGAATCATTGCCAACAATTTGGCAAGCTTGTGCCCCAGAGGGCTTGGCATCAAGTTTGCGGTCAAGCGTGGCGGAAGGGGCGTCGAGGCGTGTCGCGAGGAAAAACCTGATTGCTCCGTGTGTCCGAGCCGCCTAATGGAATAGATGTCGTAAGGACGATGAAAACAATATCATTACTATACTGGTCATATGCTATTCTCACCTACTCGCAGGCTGGGTTGAATTTAGTTTTTACCGCAAGGAAATTGAGGTGATAATCAATGGCTGGTCGGCATCGCCGGGCTCCGGTCAGTCATGAGGGGCGGAGGCCTAGGCGCGCCAAGGCTTCGAGTGTCGAAGAAATTGCCAATCAAGGTCCTGTCATTTTTGTTTGCACTGGAAACATTGCTCGCTCAGCTTTTGCGGAGCATCAGGCAGCGCGGCTTATGAATGCTCCGGAAAACTTTAGTTCTTTAGGTACCGCAGCGGCCTTAGGTAGGGGCATGCACCCCGCAATGAGTTCATTTCTCTCACCCGAGCCCCGACACGAGGCTCGGCAGGCAACAGCCAAGAGACTTCGGGAGGCCTCACTTATCCTTGGAATGGCCCAGCATCATGTGGATTGGATCCGTGAGGAAGTGCCGGACCTAACAGGCCGTACACTGCTGTTTTCCCGATGTGTCAAAGTCTTGGAGCTGGAGGCCCCGCAAGGGCCCCTGACTCCCGAAGGTATCGCCCACTATGTGACTGCGATCCCCCTTTTGCCCGTGTACTTGCGGGACATTAAGGATCCCATCAAGGGTGGGTACGAGGAATTCTCTAGCTGTGCCATCGAGATTGATCGCGGCCTAAGGACGATCTTGCCTTGGTTGTCGATCCCCTAAGTTTCCTTGAGTCGGAGAGGGGAGATTTGGGCAGTATTTCCCAAGTAAAGCAATTGAAAATTACTTATAAGGACAGGTAGCGGCGATGGTCAATTGGGAAAGTAAATACGATTACCGTTGACTTGGGTTGGCGAGTATACATTTACCTAATTCCATTTTTGAGATGCCGTTACGTTCGAAGCATGACCGTAGGAGGCGCCATGTGGTGTGGTGGCCGTTGAGGACGTGTCGGTCTCTCCCTGTGTGTTAGGTGTTTGTAGCTTGAGTGTTTTTGGAAAAGGTGCGGCGCTGACCCCCTCCCGTCCCCTGATTCTGCTGTGGGACGTCTTGAGCTGGGTGGGGGCTATATTCCTTTTGGCTCTGCTTCGGTATGACTTTGAGATCAGCAGTGAGCGCCTGCGGGCGATCGGCCTCTACGGTGCGGTTTCCATCGTCGCTTACCTCGCCTTTGGTGCACAGACTAAGGTGTTGCGCAGCCGATACCGAGTAGCCTCTTTTGAGGAGGCGTTGGCACTCGGCTTACTCACTTTCGCAGCGTCCACTGTGGGCTGGAGCGTGGCCGCACTGGTCTTTGGTCCCCTTAAAGCGCCACCGGTCATGGTTCTGGCGGTTCCGCCGATAGTAGTTGTACTCATTGTCGCCGGACGTGGCTTCTCTCGAGCACTTCGTGCGTTCGCGCGAGAATCCGATGATGGCAAGGAGCCGGTCATCATCATCGGTGCGGGAGATGCTGGTAACGAACTGGCCCGGGCCATGGCTATCAATGACCAAAGTCCCTACCGTGTGGTGGGTTTTCTTGACGATGACCCCACCAAGCGTCACCTTCGTCTCATGGGTCGGCCCGTATTGGGCCAGATCGTTGATCTGGAGAACGTTGCCGCACGGTATGAGGTAGACACCGCCATCTTGGCGATCTCTGTTCCGGGCAAGGAGCTCGTCTCTCGGCTTAGCCGGTATGCAAAAAGTGCGGAAGTTGAATTGCTCACTCTCCCACCGGTGGCAATTCGAAACTCTGGCAAGCGCGACCTCGTCGATAAGATCCGACGTTTGGAGGTCTCGGACTTTCTTGGACGTGCTCCAATTGACACCGATCTAGAGTCCGTAAAGGGCTATGTGCAGGGCAAGCGTGTGCTCATCACTGGAGCCGGTGGCTCCATTGGGTCAGAAATTGCGCGTCAAGTACACTCGCTCGGCCCTTCTCAGCTCTACCTCCTGGATCGCGACGAATCAGCTCTCTGTGCCGTGCAGCTCGACATCTACGGAAATGGTCTACTGGACACGGATGACATGGTTCTTTGCGACATCCGCGACATTGAGGCAGTTAATCAAGTCTTCGAGAAGTCGGATCCCGATGTCGTATTTCATGCGGCCGCGCTCAAGCACTTGCCGATGCTGCAGCGCTTTCCGGAGGAGGGTTGGAAAACCAACGTCTTGGGTACTCGCAACGTTCTTGACGCAGCCCTGAGGCAAAGAGTGGAGACATTCGTAAATATTTCCACTGATAAGGCTGCAGAACCTACTTCTGTCCTTGGTCGGACGAAGCAGATCGCCGAGCATCTTACGGCAGCCGCCGCGCAAAAGAGTGAAGATGGCCGGTATGTGTCCGTTCGATTTGGCAATGTCCTTGGCTCGCGCGGGTCTGTGCTGCACTCCTTTTCGAGTCAGATCGAACGTGGGGGACCAATTACGGTGACAGATCCTTCCGTCGAACGCTATTTCATGACGATCCCAGAGGCTTGTGCTTTGGTGATCCAGGCCGGATCTTTTGGGGCCCCAGGAGAAGTTCTCGTCCTTGACATGGGTGAGCCGGTCAAGATTGTGGATGTTGCCCAGCGCATGGTGGAGATGTCCGGTGAAGATATTGAGATTGTCTTCACTGGGTTACGTCCAGGAGAGAAGATGTCGGAAATACTTCTCAACTCAGATGAACTTAGTCGACGACCATTTCATCCATTGGTCAGCCATGTTTCTGTGCCCCCATGTGAGCCGGGCAGAGTGGGGGAACTTTTTGATGGTGTCATTTGGATCTCTGACCTGGGAAAAGTCGCGTGAGAGTAATTAATTCTCATACTTGCTGGCGCTAAGTGCTTTCCTTGTCAATTAGCTCTTCCGAAATTGTTTCGGCATTCAAGGAGGGGGCGGAACGGCTTCCCCCCAATAAGATGAAATATTTTGAACTATCTACTAACATACGCTGGGATGAACGACAAGCTCTCAGGCTTTTATGCGCGGACCCCAAGCAAAGCCTGGCAACGTCGCCCGTGGGCGTAAAGAATGGAAAACTTATGAGCAACGACAATCAGATCTCTCGCCGGACCCTCGTCAAGGGTGCGGCTTGGTCTGTTCCTGCTGTGATGGTCGCTACTGCCGCCCCTGCTGTGGCAGCTTCGCCCACCGTGCCGGAAATCGCGGGCACTGCTTGCCGGATCTACTTCGGAGATGGAAACATCAACGGCCAGCGCACTCAGATTTACCTCAACCCAGTGACCTCGGACGGTGCCATGAAGGCTGGCGATGTGATCACCTATAACTTCACTACGTCGCGCCCGATTAAGGTCCCTACAGGGACTACCAGTGCTAGCTGCAGCATTGCGCTGTCTCCACCTTCTGGAACTTCTACAACTTCTTTCACCGTCACGTTGACTGCACTCGCTGACAATGCGACGTCGTTAAGCACCTGTGGAATCGCCACCCCATCGATCAACTGGGATGACAGTATCGCTTCTACTTCGAACCCAATGATCCCGAAGACAGTCGTTTCCTTCACTTCAACCGGTACCCGTGATGGGAAACCCACTGGCGGCTCCGGGTCCCTGTCCTTCACCGTGCCGCAACGCTACCCGACCAGCGTTAACCAAAATGGCCGAACTCCTGTTTACTACAACTCACGCGGTGGCTTGCAGGAGACTTTCCCGGAAACCCGCTTCTCGGTCCGTGGAAATGTAGACAGGCTCAGGAACTGTGGTGTCAACGGAAGCGGCTCCTCGGTTGTTTACCCCGATGGCGCGTGTGTTGCTCTGCCGACTACTACTCCAAACGGAGTAGGGGCACTTCCGCCGCGCGCTTAGTAGTAGTTTCCTGTTATGTCCGTGGAACGCCCGGGCCCTCGCTATCTCGACTGTGCGGGACGAGTATTCCCAATTCTCCTCCCCTGGGGTTGGGGTCGGGCGGAAGTCGAACAATTCGAGGCTCTTTGGCGCTCTTGCCTGAGAGAGCCTGACGACACTCGGATGGCGTTGGAGTGCGCCTCTCGGGATGACGTTGGCCGGTATTCTTATGACATAAGCCGAAGCTTGGCCCTGCGTACGATCGAAAGCTACTGGGGTGAGCTTCTTTTGTTGCATGGCTGCGCTTTGGCGGACGAGGCTGGATCGGTCGTGGCATTTGTCGCACCGAGCGGCACAGGGAAGAGCACCCTCGTGAGGAGTTTAGGTGCACGGTATCGTTACGTCACTGACGAATTGGTCGCGATTGAACAAGACGGGACAATTCATCCCTTCCCTAAACCGATAAGCAAGGTAGTAGGCAGGGACCCCCTGGTGAAGGCTGATCTGCCACTAGAACGATTTGGTCTAACCCCCGCAGTGGGTGCGCTCTCGTTGAAAACGGTGGTGGTTTTGAATCGCGATCCTGATTGTGGTGAGCCACAGCTGCGAAAGTTGACCATCCCCGATGCACTTCGCTCAGTGGTGGGGCAGAGTTCCTCACTGTGGTCATCTCGATGGCAGGTTGATGCACTGGTCTCCGCTATAACATCCTTGGGTGAGCCACTCGAGTTGGTTTATTCCGAAGCGTCTTCCGTAGGGCCGTTGGTTGACGAACTATTTTCTGCAGATTGCCTACCAACTGAGGATCCAGCTTTGGCAACAATCTCCCCTGGTAGAGCGCCAAAACCAGGCGAGACAGGTCAGGCGAGTGGAGTGGTGGGTGTCGACGCGGGAGGGGAACTTTTGCTCCTGGTGAATGGAAGCCTCCTTACTCTGAGCCCAGAAGGTGCATGGGCGTGGAATCAATTTCATTCTCCGCGCAGAGAATCAGATCTTGTAGCAGAGTTGGTCAATTCTGGTCGGCTGAGCACGGAGGAGAGCCGTGGCTTCCAGGATCTCGTCGATGAACTGGTTCACACTGGAGTTCTTGATAGATGCCATGCCTGAACCCGAGTTAGCCTAAAAGTCGGGTCCGCTCTTTGGCGGCTTGGGAGATGTACATCCAGTGAAGGTATCTCCTCACGCAGGTTGGTTCGGCTGGTCGTTCAACTCCCTGGCGATGTCTTCGACGAACCTGTTGATGGCCTCTCGTCCAAAAACTGGGCCGCCAGCCAAGAGGCCATCGGCCCCGAGCAAGATTGCTGTTGGTACAGCAGGATCGATGTGAAATCCATCAAATACCTGACCCTGGCTATCGAAAAGATAGCCGCGGTGCCAGGCATCTGATCCTGTCTCATCCTTCCACTCAGCATCGGCTCTGCGCACCGCCGCAAGGACTCGAACGGTAGGGATCTTATTCCGCCAGGCAGGAATCCTGCGGAGTGTAGCCCCGCCAATCTCGGAACGGTGTTCTGCAACCACCAGCAGGATTGGTCCCTCGAATGAAAGCTGGCGCAATCCCACCGAGCGTCCGTTTTGCCATACCGGAAAATCGGGAGTGGGAAGGCGTAGGTAGTCAGCCTCCGGCGGAGCTTCGACACTTTCAGCGCGTTGAATGAGCACCAATGTAGCCAGGGCGAGGGCGACGACGAGTACTACTGGCCAAGCGGAAAGCAGGACGCTGACAGGTGCGTCGCCGACATGCATTGCTCCCATCAGAGACATAAACCCTAATCCGAGGAATAGGGAGTTTCTTAAGATAGTAACCTTGGTGACCTTCCGTGGAGGTCCGAAGCAAGGACAAACACCTGGAAGGCGACCAAGATACTGCCTCAGGATTGTCAGTAGATAGAACGCCAGCAAAATTATCACGATCACGGAAGCGGCTATTCCAAAGGAACCGGAAGCGAAGAGGAGTGCTGCTGCGAGGCCGATCTCGCCAAACGGATGCAATGCGGCTAGGACAGCTGTCAGGCGGGTTTCTGGGTATGCCATTGCGTGCATGTGGCGAGCACGTTCGCGGGCGCTGAACCTCAGCTTTCCAATGCCAGAGTAGAAAAGAACAGCGGACAGGATGATCGTTGCTGAAGTCAACACCAAGGACATACCCATGACTGCTCATTATTCCTCATCGACTGTCTTCGGCATCAAAGTGATGTACCGCTCAGGCACGATCGGACAAAAAGGGGCATACTGGTAGACGGAACACCGATCTCCGGGGACTCCCGGAAACGGTGATGTATTCGACAACCTGGAGGATCATCTATATGCCTATCGCAACCCCTGAGGTCTACAACGAGATGCTTGATCGGGCTAAGGCAGGCGGCTACGCCTTCCCGGCCATCAACTGCACCTCCTCCGAAACGATCAACGCCGCACTCAAGGGCTTCGCTGACGCCGAGTCTGACGGCATCATTCAGTTCTCTACTGGTGGCGCAGAGTTCGGTTCTGGTCTTAACGTCAAGAACAAGGTCGCCGGAGCTGTTGCCCTCGCCGCATTCGCACACGAGGCAGCCAAGCACTACGGGATCAACGTTGCACTGCACACCGACCACTGCCAGAAGGAAGTACTCGACGAGTACGTCCGCCCGTTGATCGCCATCTCGCAGGAGCGAGTCGATCGTGGCGAGCTTCCCCTGTTCCAGTCTCACATGTGGGATGGCTCCGCTGTCCCGATCGATGAGAACCTTGAGATTGCTCAGGAGCTGCTGGCTAAGGCAAAGGCTGCCAACATCATCCTTGAGGTCGAAATCGGCGTCGTCGGCGGCGAAGAGGATGGCGTCGAGGCTAAAGCCGGCGCTAACCTTTACACCTCCGCTGAGGACTTTGAGAAGACCATCGACGCCATCGGTACCGGCGACAAGGGCCGCTACCTCCTCGCCGCAACCTTCGGAAACGTCCACGGCGTGTACAAGCCGGGCAACGTGAAGCTGCGCCCCGAGGTCCTCCTCGAAGGCCAGCAGGTCGCTCGCAAGAAGCTCGGCGTGGGCGATGACGCGCTGCCGTTCGACTTCGTCTTCCACGGTGGCTCCGGCTCCGAGAAGGAAAAGATCGAAGAGGCCCTGCGGTACGGCGTCATCAAGATGAACGTGGACACTGACACCCAGTATGCGTTCACCCGTCCGATCGTGGGCCACATGTTTGACAATTACGACGGCGTGCTCAAGGTCGACGGCGAAGTAGGCAACAAGAAGGCCTACGACCCGCGCTCCTACATGAAGAAGGCTGAGCAGGGCATGGCCGATCGCATCATCGAGGCCTGCCAGGATCTGCACTCGGTGGGTAAGACCATCAGCAAGTAGGAGATCTCTATTTGCTTAACTGTGCCCGGTCATCGTCCCTTAGGGATGGTGGCCGGGTTCTACTGTTTTCAAACAGAGACTGCGATTCGAGCTTGCTGAAGAGTCAAGGACGCTGCCGTCAGATCTCGGATGACAACAAATTGACGTGCTATTTGGCCGCTTCGAGCGGCCCATCAAGTCCGCAGCGGTTTCTGGGTAAGTTGTGACTCATGGCCAAAGTTAGAATCAGCACGCTGGAACGCCTGCGTGTCCTAGAGACGTCGCTGGAGTCGCGGTTTTCGCGTGTTCGCAAGCGTTCTCTGAGTATTGTGCAGGCGGCGCTGGCGTCTGGGCTGGCCTTTTGGGTAGCCCGAGAGGTTTTTGGGCATCACAGTCCCTTCTTTGCTCCGATTACGGTCGTGATCATTTTGGGAATGGCCGGCGGGGAGCGGATCAAGAAGGCGATTGAGCTATCAATCGGCTGCACCATTGGAGTCGGTCTCGGAGATCTCCTGGTGCATTTCGTTGGCCCCGGGGTGTGGCAAATTTCAATTATCGTGGCGTTGTCGCTGCTCCTAGCGGCATTTCTCAGCGAGTCGCAGTTGCTGTCTAACCAGGTCGCGATTGGCGCAATTTTGATCAGTACGATTATGCCCCCGGGCACATCGGGTGGTGGGCCTGATCGTATGGTGGATGCGTTTATCGGATCGGTCATCGGGCTTGCCGCGGTCGCATTTTTGCCTTCGTCGCCCTTGAACTCGGGACGCAGGGAGGTTTCCAAGCTGCTGGCGATTGCATCTTCGGTATTCGATGATGTGGCCCAGGCATTGGACGAGGGTGATTCCGAGAGGCTGGATCAAGCGATTGAAGCAATCCAGAACACTCAAGACAGCATCAACAACATGTTGGAGGCTGCCAGGGGTGGTCGCGAAGTGTCCAACTTGTCGCCATTGATGTGGGGTAAGAGGCGCCGAGTGAGATCGCTAGAGCGAATTCTGCCAGCGGTGGAGCAAACGATGCGTAATGCGGGGGTATTGGCTCGGAGGGCTCGAGTGCTGTGCAGCGATGGGGACTCGGTCAGTATCCGGCTCATCAACGTCGTCGACGAGTTGGCGGATATTACTGCCTCACTGTCTGATGTGTTTGATGATCGGACTGAGGCGACTGAGGCGATTGAAGTGCCGGGTCTCGTGCGTCGTCTGCAGGTTCTGGCGGCGGGTGAAGATATGGGGGCTATCACCGTGAAGGGCGTGCTCTCTGAGTACGTCATCTTGGCTCAGGCCAGGTCGATCACTGTCGATTTGCTGGTGGTCTGTGGCTGGTCGCGGGAGTCAGCTTTGGCAGCTTTGGCAACCACATCGGCGACCCCGGCGTACCCTCACGAGCGCTGGCCCGGCATCTATGACGACTAAAGTCAGCGACTGTGGCTTGTTGTCTCAACAAGCTCTAGCTTGACCCATGCCATTACTTGTGGGGCGAGGGATTTCAGCAGCGTTGATTGCCCTGGGCACCATCAAAGTAGCGGGACTGTGGGGGACCGTCTAGCACTGAGCTTGGCTGCTTGACACCCCTTTCTGGGTGTCTTGGATGCAATTTTCCTGTGATCCATGACCCGCTTTTGTGTATATGTTGTGAGCTCTCTAAAAAGAAGGTTTGTCAAGCCCCGGGTTTTGTGGAGGGTCTGGAAATTGGAGAACTCAACCAGCAGCGGCCATAACCGCTAACTGTGAGTGAGCTTCATCAGGCGTGCGATACCCAATCTGGGAGTGAAGCCGAGCAGAGTTGTACCACCCGACCCACTGCGCTGTAGCAGCCATGACATCGATGAGGCCGTCCCAGTGGTGGCGGTCAATCAACTCGGCCTTGTACACCGAGTTCAATGCTTCGGCCATCGCATTGTCGTAGGAGTCGCCCCTGGATCCGACAGAGGCGACAACCTCACTATCGGCCAGGGTGTCGGTGTAGTGCACCGCCCGGTATTGCACGCCTCTATCGCTGTGGTGGACCAGCCCGGCGACCGACTCGCCCGCACGCCGACGGGCAGCTAACGCCATGGTCACCGCATCAGTAGCTAATGATTGCCGCAGGTGATTGGTGACCTGCCAGCCGACGATCTGTCGGGAGTAGACATCTAAGACAAACGCGGTATACACCCAGCCCAACGCAGTGGGAATGTAGGTGATGTCCGCGACCCACAACTGATTCGGTGCCAGTACCCCGAATACCCGGTCAACCAGATCTGTAGGACAGTCAGCAGCGTCAGCCGAGCGTGTGGATGGTTTCTTCCGCTTGCGACGCACACCATCGAGGCTGGCCTCACGCATGAGCCGTTCCACGGTGCAGCGGGCGACACGCCCGCAGCTGCCGTCACGGTTGATCGCGTGCCACATCTTCCGCACCCCGTAACAGGAGTAGTTCTCGGCGTGGATTCGACGAAGAGCAGCCACGATCTTCACATCACGGATGGCCCTGGCCGAGGTAGGTCGGGACTTGAAGGCGTAATAGGAGCTCGTCGCGATACGCGCGGGAGTACTAGCTAGTACCCGTACGATCGGCTCGACACCAAACTCCTTACGGTTGTCGTCAATGAAGGCGACGATTACCGGTGTGGGCGGTCGAGCTCCGCCGCGATAGACAAGCCGAAGCCCTCTTCAAGATCTCGTTGGCACGCCGGGATTCGGCGAGTTCGGCACGTAGCCGCCGGTTTTCTGCCTCTAGATCGAGGGACTCATCGACGGTGGTGGCACCAGATTTCTTGTGGGCGCTGACCCAGCTACGCAGGGTTTCACGGTTGAGTCCGAGTTGTTCAGCTACCCGACCGGCTGCACCGCGTGCGGTGACTGAGTCGGATTGGGCGTGGATGACGAGTTCGATGGCGCGTGCTTTGAGCTCGTCGGGGTACTTCTTAGGCATTGATAGATTCCTTGAGGATGTGCAGGTTTGCACCCTCCATTAAACACGGGACACAACACATTGTGGCTTATCTCCTTGTGTGGGTTGGGAACCTACACACAAACCATCTGACACCCTCCGCAGACGCAGCCGTCTCCGTTGACGATGGCTCGCATCGCCTTTGCTACCGACAAGGCGATTAATAATGCAAAGCTGGTCGTGACCTTGCAGGATGTTGATGGTAAGGAATGGTCTTTGTCAGGCGTGGAGTACCGGCTCTTCGGCCCTGACGAGGATCCATACCCGAACAACCACGTGGCTGTTTCTAGCGGTATCGCTGGCAACGTCGCAACTTATGATCTCGGTGATGTGCCGGCAGGTTCGAAGTTCACACCCTCGCAGAAGATTCCACTTTCGGAGGCGGAACTGAGTGAGCTGACCAAGCCGGCCGCCGATGGCACCTGGAGCAACGCCTTCAAGGTGAATGCTCGCTTAACCGGTGATCTTGCTCCGGAAGATTGCGAGAGTGGTGGTACCCCGCCGATTTCTACCTGTGTTGCTGCTGGTTTGACCGTTGGTCTGCCGCTTCTGCTGTTGATTCCGGTGGGTATGGCTGGTCAGCTTAATATTCCGGGCTTGGATCAGCTCAATGCTGATCTGCAGGCTCAGCTGCGTAATGCTAATACGCAGTTGCAGCAGCAGTTTGGTGTGTTTGATCCTAGCCAGGCTCAGTACATTAGCCAGATCAACGCTGAGATTGCTCGCTTTACGGCGGATAATCGCACGATCATTAATGGTGCTGCGATGGTTGCCCTTGGTTTGCTGGCTGCTGCGTACCTCTACGACAGCTGTGTTGGTGAGGATGGGACGTCGTCAACTTCTTCGCTGTCGTCGGGTTCTTCCGAGTAGTAACAGCTGAATAGCCGATGCCCGGTTCCCTTTAAGGGAACCGGGCATCACACTTTTCACACACCCTAGAGCGGTCGCACAATCTGCAGGTCACGCAAGTGGCGGTAGAAGGTAACGCGCTCGAGGGGGCGCTTGTGGCGGATGCCATCGACGGTGACGGCGAGGTCCGGGCCACCGGCCTGGACGGCTCGTCCGGTGGTGAGGGAGGGGGCGTCGAAAAGCTCTTGGGGGGTCCGGCGGAAGAGTCGGCGCGAGGCGGTGATGATGCGGACGGCGGCGATGCCGGGGGCGTCGGTCATGGGCACGAGGCGGGCGCCAATGTGGCCGTGGGCGCCGGATTCGTGGCGGACGAGGACGTGGTCGTCGACGATGATTTCGCCGGTGATCTCTCGTTCGTTCCAGTCGGTGATGGTGGCGGAGCCGGCGACGGCGATGCCGGCGTCGGTGCGGATGAGGGGAACGGGGTGGACGTCGCCAAGCAAAGCCATATCGAGCGAGGTAGACAGGCCCCAGTTCTGTGCGGCCGTCGAAGGGGCAACCGGCACGAAGCCCACTTCCGCCCAGAGGTAGTCGGCTCGCATCATGCGGGTGAGGACGGCGGAGAGGGCGGCGTCGGTGCCGGCGACGACCACCCGCAGACGCTGCGACAAAAACTCAGCCTGGGGCGCGATGGCCGGGGTGGTCAGGTGCTCCACATCGGGCTGTGCGGCGATCTCATCCAGCGAGGGGGTGGGGTCGACGGGGAGGGTCGCGGCGGCTGCTTCGTCGAGGAATCGCAGGTCCTGGCGGGAGGGGACGGCTGGGAGGTCATGGACGGTGACCCCGGGTGGAACGCTCAGGGGGATGTCGCCGCAGCGCAGGAGAAGCACTCGCATGAGCCAAAATACTACGCCAGGATGGGTGCCTTCTGGGGATAGGAGTAGAATTAACTACCGTCTGTGGCCAGTTATGGCCACCAATTCCCGAGAACCGAGCGGAAGTGACCCAAACTAATGGCTGCAATCGTGATTGTCGGTGCCCAATGGGGCGATGAAGGCAAGGGTAAAGCCACCGATATTCTGGGCGGGCTGGTTGACTACGTGGTCAAGCCCAATGGCGGAAACAACGCGGGTCACACCGTCGTTGTGGGCGGCGAGAAGTATGAGCTCAAGCTACTGCCGGCCGGTGTGCTCTCGGAGAATGCAGTTCCCATTTTGGGCAATGGTGTGGTGATTAACCTGGAGGCGTTGTTCCAGGAGATCGATGGTTTGGAGGCGCGCGGGGCGGATGCGTCCCGTCTGCGGATCTCGGCTAATGCCCACCTGGTTGCTCCCTATCATCAGGTGTTGGATCGGGTGCAGGAGCGTTTCTTGGGCAAGCGCGCGATCGGTACGACGGGCCGTGGCATTGGCCCGGCCTATGCCGACAAGGTGTCCCGGGTGGGCATCCGCGTGCAGGATATTTTCGATGAGTCGATCCTGCGCCAAAAGATCACGTCCGCGCTGGAGGTGAAGAATCAGACCCTGGTGAAGATGTATAACCGCAAGGCCATCGACGTCGAGGAGACGGTGCAGTACTTCCTGGGCTACGCGGAGCGCCTGCGTCCGATGATGATTGACGCGGAGTACGTGCTCAACCAGGCCCTGGATGAGGGCAAGAGTGTGCTCATGGAGGGCGGCCAGGCGACGATGTTGGACGTCGACCACGGCACCTATCCCTTTGTTACGTCCTCGAACCCCACGGCCGGTGGCGCGTGCGTGGGCTCGGGTGTGGGTCCGACGCGGATCACGGCGTCGCTGGGCATCATCAAGGCGTACACTACGCGCGTCGGCGCAGGCCCGTTCCCGACGGAGCTGTTTGATAAGTGGGGCGAGTACCTGCAGACCGTCGGCGGCGAGGTTGGCGTCAACACTGGTCGTAAGCGTCGCTGTGGGTGGTACGACTCGGTGATTGCCCGCTATGCCACCCGTGTCAACGGTTTCACGGATTACTTCCTCACCAAGCTTGACGTGCTCACCGGCATCGGCGAGATCCCGATTTGCGTGGCCTATGACGTCGATGGCGTGCGCCACGATGAGATGCCCTTGACGCAGTCGGAGTTCCATCATGCGGTGCCGATCTTTGAGACGATGCCTGCGTGGGATGAGGACATCACCGGCGCCACCACGTTCGAGGAGCTGCCGCAGAAGGCCCAGGATTATGTCCTGCGCCTGGAGGAGCTCTCCGGCTGCCGCATGTCCTACATCGGCGTCGGGCCGGGCCGCGATCAGACCATCGTGCGCCACGATGTGATGGAAAGCTGAGCACAGTGACTTCCGCGGATTTCCGCACCGCCCTGCTGCTGGGCTCCAGTGAAGCCGCCGAAGAGGTGGCAGCTGCTTTTCGACGCCTCGGGGTCGCCGTCATCTCCGCCACCGACGAAGAGCTGTCGGGAGAGGGTGGCATCGAGGAACTCGTCGCCACCTACGGCCCCGAGGTCATCGTCCCGATGACTGAGTCCGTCGACGTCGCCGCCCTCACAGAGGCCGAGGCCGCTGGGGTGATGGTGGTGCCGTCGGCGCGGGGCTGCGAACTCACCGTTACGCGTGACACGCTGCGGCGCACGGCCAATGAGGAACTGGGTTTGCCCACGACCGCGTACCGCTTCGTCTCCACGCGCGAGGACTTCCTCACGGCCTTCGCCGAGATGGGCCTGCCGTGTGTGGTCAAACCCGCGACGTTCACCGGCGGGCACGGCCACACGGTTGTGCGCACGCCGGAGCAGATCGAGGCGGCCTGGGCGGTGTCGGATCTGTCGGAGGGGCGCGTCATGATCGAGCGCTTCGTCAACTTCGATTACGAAGTCACGGTCCTCGCTGTGCGATCCATCGACCCGGCTACCGGCAAGCTGGCGACGTGGTTCTGCGAGCCGATCGGGCACCGCCACCAGGATGGCCGCTTGGCCGAGTCCTGGCAGCCGATGCCCATGAGCCCGCAGGCCTCGGATAATGCCCGCTCCATGGCTGCCCGCATCAGCAATGCCCTCGGCGGCCGCGGAGTCTGCGCGGTCGAAATGTTCGTCGCCGGCGACGAGGTGTATTTCTCCGGTGTCACGCCGCGGCCCCACGACGAGGGCGCGGTGACGCTCCTCTCGCAGCGGCTGTCGCAGTATGACCTGCACGCGCGCGCTATCTTGGGCCTGCCCATCGATGTGACGATGATTTCCCCCGGTGCCCTGGCGATGGTCTACGAGCCGCTTGTCGACGTCGCCCGGGTCCTCGCCGTCCCCGAGACCGACGTCCGGTTGCCTTCCGGGCGCCCCGGCATGGTCCTGGCTACCGCCGAGACCGTGCAAGAGGCCCGGGATAGGGCGTTGCTAGCTGGCCGCTAGGAGCATCCGCTGGTGGGCGATGCCCTCGTCGTCGAAGACCTCGCCGGTCGGCTCGAAGCCGAAGCCGCGGTAGAAGTCGACGAGCGGAAGCTGGGCGTCGAGCACGACGGGGAGGCCGGGGGCCTGCTCGCTGGCCAGGCGCAAGGACTGCTCCATCAGTTCGGCCGACAGGCCGGTGCCACGCACGGAAGGGTGCAGGCAGAAGCGGCCGAACTTCATGGCATCGGCGCCGTCGATAAGCGTGGGGAACAGGCGGGCCGTGCCGACGAGGGTCCGCGGGGTATCGCCGTTCTTCCACACCTGGAGGTGGAAGGTGTCGGGGGCGGCGTCGATATCGTCGATTTCGGCATACGGGCACTTTTGCTCGTTGACGAAGGTGTCGACGCGCAGCTTGTACATCTGGTGCACCTCGATCGGAGACATGTCCGCCAGGTGGCTTACTGCGAAGTAGATTGTCATGGCGCGCCAACTTACGCCAATTAGGCTCTCTTTGGCGAACTCAGATTGCCCTTTTGAGAGGCAGATCACCCTGCCCGGTCGGGCGTGATCGGGCAGAATCAGATCTCGTACTCCGGGTGGGCGTTGGTGACCATCTCGTTCCATTCCACGATCTTTTTACGCTCGCGGCCTTCTGCCTCGCCGAGCGCCCGCTCGGCCGCATCGAGGTTGTGCCAGCCATCCCACGTGGTCACGGCGATTCCGCGCCCCTTGAGCATGTCCAGGATTGCCTCGGGCTCCGGTTTAGCGGGCTCTGCTAGTTTGCCGGCGTTGAAGTCCTCCAACAAGATGGTGGTGGTGTCCTTGGCGTCCGACTTCGTGTTTCCGATCAGCCCGACCGGGCCGCGCTTAATCCAGCCGGTGGCGTATAGGCCGGGCACGGGTTCAGCGCTATCGAGATCGAGGACGCGGCCGCCGTCGTTGGGCATAACGGCACGCTCGGCGTCGAAAGGAACTCCAGAAACGGCCTCCGAGCGGTAACCGACGGCCCGGTAGACAGCCTGGGCCTCCCAATTGGTGTAGGTCCCGGTGCCGCGGACGTTGCCCGTGCCGTCCAACTCGGTGCGCTCGGTCTTTAGCCCCACGACTCGACCATCCTCGCCCAAGATCTCCACCGGGGACTCGAAGAAGTGCAGGTAAAGCTTGTGCTGAGAGCCCTTCGGCTCCCGGATGGCGTAGCCCTCGAGGGTCTGGCACACCAGGTCCACCGACTTGGAATCGCGGCGGGCCTGCTCGGAGGCGGCATCGTAATCGATGTCCTCGGGGTTGACGATGACCTCGACGTTTTCGGAATGATCGAGCTCTTTCAGCTCCAATGGCGTGAACTTAGCCTGGGCCGGGCCGCGGCGTCCGAAAACGTGGACCTCCTTGACGGCGCTGCGGTGCAGATTCTCGTACACGTTGTCGGGGATCTCGGTGACGTGCAGTTCATCGGCGGTCTTGGCCAGGATGCGGGCCACGTCAAGCGCCACATTGCCTACGCCGATGACGGCGACCTTCTCGGCCGTCAGGTCCCAGGTGCGGGAGAAGTCCGGGTTACCATCGTAGAATCCGACGAATTCGCCGGCGCCGTGGTATCCCTGCAGCTCGTGGCCTGGAATCGCCAGGTCACGGTCGCCAGTTGCTCCCGTAGAGAAGATGATGGCGTCGTAGAAATCGCGCATCTCCTCGACGGTGATGTCCTTGCCCACTTCAATGTTGCCGAGCAGCCGAATCTCCGGCTTGTCCAGGACGGCATGGAGGGACTTCACAATTCCCTTGATGCGCGGGTGATCGGGTGCCACGCCATAGCGGATGAGCCCGAAGGGGGCGGGCATCCGCTCGAAAAGATCGATGGCTACGTCCTGGCCGGACTTGACCAGCAGATCAGAGGCGTAGATGCCGGCCGGACCGGCGCCGACGACGGCGACACGCAAGGGACGAGACATGGTCAGAGGACATCCTTCACTGAAGAGGGGCTAAAAGGGCAATTCTCCGATCCATAGTACTGACCATTTACTCCGGTAGTTAGCAGCCCCTTCCTTGCCCAGCGCTGCGGGACCGGGGGGATGGGTAGGGGGAAGGTCTGCTGCCCAATTTGCGGAGGTTTGCAGAATTCGAGAGCTCCTAACAGGCGTGCTATTGCCCGATGGCTGCCCGCGTTTTTCTGGAACAGGCAGCCCGACGAGGACCTCTCAGGTTCTCGCCGGAATGGGCTTTGACATGCGGGGATGTGTTTATTCTGGGCCCGGTGGGGCGGGCGCGACTGGGAGGAAATTATCGCGGGGGAAAGCGAAGTGTCCGGTTATGTCGTGTTAAGTCTGAAAATTGATTCCGGGAACGAGTGTGTCACGGGCGACATTGGTTATAGAATGGCGACCGATCCCACACAAGCGGCTCAGGCTTGTTCTTTACCTGTGCCGCTCAGCGACAGAAAGGTTACGCATGTCTGACCCCCGATCAGCACTGCTCAGCGTCGTCAACCGAAATTTCGATGGTGTTGACATTGAAGGCCTCGCCGCCTCCCTCGGCCTGGGCGTCAAGCGCCTCGATGACGTGGAAGCGAAGATTGGCTCCGTCGTCGCCGCGGGCCTGCTGGATGATGGCCCGGTCCTGATCGTGGGCACCGGTGACCTCCACTTCGATAGCGAGGTGGCTGCCGCCTACGGCGTCCCCGTGCTGCTGCTCACAGATGCGCCTGGCCGTGCTGTGCAGTTGGCGGAGCGCCATGCCCAGGAACTCGATGCGGTTATCGCTGCAGCCGTCACGGAGGATGGCCTGCGCGATGTAGTCAAGCTGAAGAAAGCCCTCAATGTTGAGGTGAGCCCGGTCATGTCTGCGCCGGTCTTTGAGAATTGGCTGCTCAGCCGCGCCAAGGATGCCAAGGCGCACATCGTGTTGCCCGAGGGGGAAGATGACCGTATCCTCCTGGCGGCCGGCCAGCTGCTCGGCCGCGACATCGTGGAGATCACCATTCTCGGGGACCCGGCTGACATTAAGAACCGGGCAGGGGAGCTGGGAGTGGACCTGACCAAGGCCCACATCATCAACCACCTCACCTCGCCGCTGGCGGAGGAATTCGCCAACGACTTCGTTGAGCTGCGCAAGGCCAAGGGCGTGACCCTGGAAGAAGCCCGCGAGACGATGCAGGATATTTCCTACTTCGGCACGATGATGGTGCACAAGGGCCTGGCTGATGGCATGGTGTCCGGCGCCGCTCACACCACGGCGCACACCATTAAGCCTTCCTTCCAGATCATCAAGACCACCCCGGACGCATCCGTGGTGTCTTCCATCTTCCTCATGGTCATGCGCGGTCGACTGTGGGCCTTTGGTGACTGTGCGGTCAACCCGAACCCGACCGCCGAGCAGCTCGGCGAGATCGCGGTCGTCTCCGCGAAGACCGCTGCTGCCTTTGGCATTGATCCCCGCGTCGCCATCTTGTCCTACTCCACCGGCGCTTCTGGTTCCGGCCCGGACGTGGATCGCGCCATCGATGCCCTCGGCCACGCCAAGCGCATCGACCCCGCCCTTAAGGTGGATGGCCCGCTCCAGTTCGACGCGGCAGTTGACCCCGGGGTGGCAAAGAAGAAGATGCCCGACTCGGATGTCGCTGGCCACGCCAACGTCTTCGTGTTCCCCGACTTGGAGGCCGGCAACATTGGCTACAAGACGGCGCAGCGCACGGGCAGCGCCCTGGCCGTCGGCCCGATCCTGCAGGGCCTGAACAAGCCCGTCAACGATCTCTCGCGCGGCGCCACCGTCCCCGACATCGTCAATACCGTCGCCATCACCGCCATCCAGGCCGGAGGAAAGTAAATTGACTTACGCACTCGTTCTCAACTCCGGTTCTTCGTCGATCAAGTTCCAGATCCTCGACCCCTCCGCAGACGCTAGCGCCGAGCCGTTGGTTTCCGGTCTCGTTGAGCAGATCGGTGAGCCCCAAGGCACCATCGCTATCAAAATCCGCGGGGAAAAGGTCACCTCTGAGCTGCCGATCCCGGATCATTCCGCCGGTTTGGAGATGGCCTTCGCCATCCTCGCCGAACATGGCGTCGGCCCCCATGACGTGCACGTGTCTGCCGTTGGCCACCGCGTCGTCCACGGCGGCAAGGTTTTCTCCCACCCGGAGATCGTCACTGATGAAGTTGTGGACATGATCCAGGACCTCATCCCGCTGGCACCACTGCACAATCCCGCCAACATCGACGGCATCAAAGTGGCTCGGGAAATGCTGCCGGACATCCCGCACGTCGCGGTCTTTGATACGGGCTTCTTCGCGGACATGCCCCCGGCGGCCGCGCTCTATGCCATCAACGCCGAGGTTGCGGGCGCCCACGGCGTGCGCCGCTACGGTTTCCATGGCACCTCGCATGAGTTTGTTTCGCAGCAGGTCCCAGCCCTGTTGGGCAAGGACAGCAGCGAGGTCAACCAGATCACCCTGCACCTGGGCAACGGTGCCTCCTGCTCCGCGGTGAAGGGCGGTCACGCCATCGATACCTCGATGGGTATGACTCCACTCGCAGGCCTGGTCATGGGAACCCGCTCCGGCGACATCGACCCGGGTATCATCTTCCACCTCTACCGCACTGCGGGCCTGAGCATCGACGAGATTGATACGATGCTTAACCGTCAATCGGGCATCAAGGGCCTGTCGGGGGTCAATGACTTCCGCGCGCTGCGGGAGATGATTGATAACGGCGATACCGATGCCTGGTCTGCCTACAACATCTACATCCACCAGCTGCGCCGCTACATCGGCTCCTACATGATCGCCCTCGGCCGCGTCGACGCGATCACCTTTACCGCCGGCGTGGGCGAGAACGCCAAGTTCGTCCGCGAGGACGCGCTCGCCGGCCTGGAAATGTACGGCATCAAGATCGACCCGGAGCGCAACGATCTGCCCAACGATGGGGCCCGTCTTATTTCCACGGACGATTCGGCGATCAAGGTCTTCGTCGTCCCCACCAATGAGGAACTGGCCATCGCCCAGAAGGCCACCTTGTTGGCCAAGGGCTAAAAACCCTGCTTATCGACGCCCCCCTCCAGGAGGGGGGCGTCGATAAGCATTTTTTTAGAACCAGGTGACGGGGCGGACCTGGTTGGCCATGTCGACCAGGGTGTAGCGATGGATGGGGAAGGGCGCCTGGCGAGCCTGCAGGCGCAGCGTTTCCGCCAGCCCGCGGCGCAGGCCCCGCTGGGTGAAGTGGAACTCGAAGAGGTCGTTGGGGGAGGCGGCTGTATCCACTCCGGCGTTGCGTAGAAAGTTCAGGCCCGCCGACATGACGGCGATCTTGATCTGCAAAAAGCGCGGCTCGTTGGTGGGGATCTCCTCCAACCGGCGGGCGGCGCGGCGAATGCGCGACTCCGTCAGGGTGCCCGAAATGAGCTGCAAGATGGTGGTCAGCTGGGCCATGCGATGGTGGCGGGAGGCCTGCGGCACCTTATCCAGCGCGGCGACCGCCATCTCAATCTGGTTCTCGGCCATGAGCTGGCGAGCAAGGCCGAAGGCGGAGGACACGGTCGTGGAGTTGGTGACCCACACCAAGCCGTAGAGGCGCATGGCGGAAAAGCGCAGCATGGCGGGGTCCTGGGTCTCGTAGGACCAATTCTTGGTCAGCTGGGTGAGTTCCTCCCCGTCGAGGGTGTCCAACGTGCTTCCCAGGTAGGAGGCCGCCCGCGCGGTCTTTTCGGGGATGAGCTGGGAGTGGTGGAATCCTAGCTGCTGGAGGATCAACTCATCCACGGCGGCCAGCGCCAGCTTCGGCGCGGCCTCGCCGGGCAGAATGCGCAGGACTTCGGCGAAGTGGCGTTGGGCGCTGGAGTAGTCATCGAGGAGTAGGGCGGTTACACCCGCGTACCACTGGTAGCGCCAATCGTGGCCCAAACGTCCCTCCAACGAGGTCAACCACGTGCGGGCCTGGCCGGTAAACCCAAGGTCAAGCATGGCGCGGACGACACCGAGCGGGATTTCTGCCGACTGCTCGTATTCCGGGGTCTTCATCGCTTGGCGGAGGGTTTCCAGGGCCTCCTGCGGTTCGGTGTAGGAGGAGCCAGACAGCATGGCTGCACCCACGTCACTGCGGTCGATGAGGGGGGCGGGTAACGCGGCGACGACTTCGGGGGAGGTGATTCGCACCGTCCGATCGATGCCGTCGATGAGCTGGTCAGTGCGGAACACGAGGTGCTTGGTGCCAAACGTGGTTCTCTGCGGGGAAAACAGAGAATGCTGGGCGGGGAACTGTTCCCCGTCGCGCACCGCCAGGACCTCACGCAGCACCCCGTAGAGCTGGGTGGACATTTCTTTGACGGAATCGAAGCGGCGCTTCGGGTCGGGATGACAAGCACGTTCCAAGAAACGGTAGAAGCTCAAATACTTGCGGAAGGTGGGCACCTCCGTAGGGTTGGGCAACCCCGGCAAGTAGACGCCGTCTTCCTTCGGTAGGTGCACCGTCAGCGCCGCTAACGTCCGGCCGACGGTGTAGATGTCGCTGGCCACGCTCGGCCCCTCCGCGCCAACCTCAGGGGCTTGGAAGCCCTTCGTGCCGTAGATGAATCCAAAGGCCCCGATGCCCGAGACCGCGCCCAAGTCAATGAGTTTGACTTGGTCCTCGGTGACGATGATGTTGTCCGGCTTGAGATCGTTATAGACCACTCCGCGCGAGTGCAAATAGTCAAGGGCGGGCAGGACCTCGAGGATGTAGGCGATAGCCAGGTCAATGGGAAGGACGTGGGACTCTTGGTCGTTTCGGCGGCTGCGCAGCGAAGGTCCGCCCACGAACTCCATGACGATGAAGCCGCTGGGCACCCGCGGGTCGTCGATAAAGTTAAAAATCTTCACGATGCCGGGGTGCGTAATGTCCGCCAAAAACTCCCGCTCCGCGATCGCGGCACCCTGTTCATCAGCAGACTTGGTTGACTGCAGCCCCTTGAGAACCACGTGACGGCCCGACACGTGATGATCATTGGCCAGGTAGATCCAGCCCATGCCGCCATAGGCGATGACGCCCAGAATCTCGTACTGCCCGGCGACCATATCACCGGGGTGCAGCTGCGGCTCCGGGATCCCTTTCTTTTCTACCGCCTCGGTCGGATCAATGAGTGCGTCTTCCGGGTCTGAGGGGCGTACAAACGGCAGGTTAACCATGCCGTCGGCGACGGTGCGGCCGGTTCGTTCCGCTCCGCGTCGCTCACGGAAGGTCGAGAGCGCTAGCTGACGAGCCCTGGCGGAAGTATCGTCGCGCTTCGACAGCTCCTTGCTCGGGGCGGCGGGGCTGTGGTCTCGCAGATTGTCCAGGTCGGCGAGGAGGGCGGAAATGTCACCCATCGACTCGTCATAATTCCCCCAGTCATCGTCCAACTCCTCATCGTCCTCGGCGAAGGGGTCGAAGGCGACGGCCTGGGTGCCGGTCGGAGAATCGTCGAGATCGATCAGCTCCTCGTGGACGACACCAGTGGTCGGGGTTTCGTCCTGCGGGAAGGCGGATGAGGGCGGCTGCTGGGTGCTCATTATTCCTCTGGGGCTTTCTCGGCGGAGTCTTCCGGGCGATAATTCAGCGGAGGCGGACCGGCAGTGGCGTTGTAGGCCGCGAACCAGCGGTTATACATATCCCACCACGTCCCGTCCCGGAATAATCGCTCGATAGTTGAGTTAACTTGCCTAGTCAGCGGCACCGAATCATAAAGCCTATCGGGCAGTGGCATAGCGACCGCATAGGATTCAGAGGCCAGCGTGCTGCCGACGATCGTCGTGTACGGGTCCTGCGCAGCGATACCGGAGAGGATCGTGTCATCCGACAAAATAGCGTCGGCTTGGTGTTGCTGGAGAGCGACGAGGCAGTCCGCCCAGCTTCGGGTTTTGAGAATCCGTGATTGCGGTGCATTAAGCCGGGCCTTTTCCAATGCGGTGGAACCATCGGTGACGCACACCGTCCGGCCCGGCAGCTGATCCACTCCCTTGATGTCCGAGTTCTTGATCACCAGCAGGCGCGAGTCGGTGGTGAGGTAGGGGGTGGAAAACAGGACCTGTTCCTGACGCAGGCGCGTCACCGTCATCGTGCGGATAACGATGTCTACCTCGTGGTTTTCGAGCGCCTCCGCCCGCGAGGCGGACTCGATGAAACGGAAATCAACCCGGTCTGGGTCGCCGAAAATATCCCGGGAGATCTCCCGGGCGAGGTCCACCTCGAAGCCCCGGAGCTCACCGGTGACGGAATCACGATATGACAGCAAATTTTGTGACTGGTCAACCCCGACGATGATGCGACCCCGATGGACGATCCGGGGAATACGCTCGAGTGGGTCGAGATCGTCTGGGCGGAAGGAGCCGATGATGTCGTTCGTGTTGATCTCCTGCGGCGGCTGCTCACCCGGGTTCTCCACGGTGGCTCCGGCCGGTAGGGGCGGGCCGTAGGCGTGCGCGGCGGGGCGATCTTCATCATCGGGCGTGGCCGTGGGATGCAGAGATTCGAAGTTGAGCGAGGTGCAGGCGGACGCGGCGAGGCTGACACTCAATAGCGCGGCCAGGGAGGCCATGATCCGGCGGGTGGGCATCACAGGTACTCCTGCAAGCGGGGGCGGATGCCGATCCACACTGCAGCGATCGCTGCTAGCGAGAGAATGAGGATCGCGGTGGCCACGAGCTGAGTGGCGGCCAGGCCATCATTAATAAAGGCGCGCATGGAAGAGCGGGCATCGGCGATGAGTCGGGAGAGGGCGGCGTCGAGGCGATCATAGGAACCCGCCGAGGTGGCCGGTTCACCCGGGGTGGCCAAGTTCGTCGTGGCCTGGCGCATAGCCTCCTGGTAATCGCCGTCAACCATCGCGTTGGTGAAGCGAATGTGGGCAGCTTCCCAATCCGCCAAGGCGCTACGGGCCTCGGTGATGAGGGTGAGGTTGCGATCTTCGGCGCTGCGGGGGTTGTGGCCCTCGGCCTGCTCGAAGTCATCCAGCGCACTAGTGACCGCCGACGTGGAGGACTCGAATTGGGTGGTGGAGTCGGCGACGGATTGCCGACGGACCAGCGCCAACGTTTCCGAGGTCCGAGCCTGCTGCGCCTGAATGCGCGAGGCCGTCAGCGAGTCCCACGGCATGGACGCCTCCGCGAAGCCGCGCGTTCCCGCTTGCCACGTGCTGAAATTGGACACGCTCACCCACAAGATCGCCACGATCATCAGTCCCGTTGCGGCGAGGAAGCCCTTATTCAGCCGGCGCCGCGTCATCCGCCACAACGCCCATTGGGAGATAACGAGGAATACCACGGCCGCGAGCAGACCCGAGAGCGGAACCCACTGTGGCTGGGTGAGATTGTTTTGCTGCTCCCGGACCTCACGGCTGGTCAGCGCAAAGAGCTCGGCGGCGGCCGGAAGAATATCCTCGCGCATCAAGCCCGAGGCTTCAGCCATGTACGCCACGCCGACCGGGTTGCCCACGCGGTTGTTCGTCCGAGCTGTCTCGATGAGGCCGGTGTAGATGGGGATTTGGCGTTCGATACTGGCAATGAGTTCGAGTGCGCGGCGGTCCTCGAATCCAATACCCGCTGAGGATTCCGCCGCCGAGACCATGGCCCGGTCGATGGCGGCGTTGTAGCGATTGCGTGTGCCCGCCGGTTCCACACCAGCCTGCACAAAACCCGTCGTGGCGATGGTATCCGCGAGGGACAGCGAGGTGTACAGGTTATGCGCCGAGTAGCTCATCGGCTCCGTCGTAGTGAGCAAAACATCAAGCGATTGCTGGCGGTCTGCCGACGACTGCGACATCGAATACCCGGCGGCAAAAATTGACATGGACAGCAGCAACGCGATGCTGAGCATTTTGCCGGGCGTGGTCACCAGGTATGAAAACACCCGTCGTAGCCACAACCATGGCACCGAAAACGTATCCATCAACCGGCTGGAGATGGAACGGCGGCGGAACTCCTCATCGGAGCTGACCTGGTCCAGCCAGTGGTCCTGGGTGTCTTCGGGGACGTCTGCCCCGTCGTCGTCGATAAGCACGGCGCGCCGGGCCGAGAGTGCATTGGACATCGCCCGTAGCCTGGTGCGGCGATACTTGAGGGGCCCGGATCGGGTGGGTTTCTCGGGGGCACTGTCCACGGCGGTATGTGCAGGCTCGCCAGAGTCCTTCGCGCCGGTCATTGGCTCATGATAACCCCGAATTGTGTCCGATGTCATGTACTCGAGAGGTGTCTATTGTCGTTTTTATGGAAGGTGATGGAAACGGCTGGGCCGTCGGCCCCGGAGGAGTACGCGTGTGGGGCCGTTTCGGGGCGGCCGGGTTGATGCTCTTGGCTGGTTCCGGGGAGCAGCGGCAGGTGCTCTTGCAGCACCGCGCCCAATGGACCAACCAGGGTGGTACCTGGGCGTTGCCGGGCGGGGCACGGGATTCCCACGAAACCACCATCGAGGCAGCTTTGCGCGAGGCTGTGGAAGAAACCTCCCTCGAACCCAGCCTCGTCGAGGTGCTGCACGCCGAGGTGACCGCGGGGCCGTCCCCTGGTGCCAAATGGACCTACACCACCGTCATCGCGCGGACGGTGACGGGCAAGCCGCTGCGGGTCACTCCCAACGAGGAATCCCTCGAACTACGGTGGGTGCCATTGCGCGCACTGGACGAGTTGCCGCTCATGCCCGCCTTCGCAAGCGCACTCCCGGGGCTTCTACAGGTCATTCACAGGCTTTCTCCCTGAATCCTATGGCAAGGTGTACACCATGATTCAGCTTGAAGGTCTGACCAAGCACTATGGCCAGGTCCGCGCCGTCGATGTTCTCACATTCACGGTCGAACCCGGGGTAGTCACCGGCTTCCTCGGCCCCAACGGTGCTGGCAAATCCACCACCATGCGAATGATCCTGGGGCTGGACAACCCCACCTCCGGCACCGCGCTTATCGACGGCCGCCCCTTCCGCGACTTTCGCCGCCCCCTCAAGCAGGTGGGCGCCTTGCTGGACGCCAAAGCCGTCCATCCCAACCGCTCCGCGGCCAACCACCTGAAGTGGATGGCGCAGTCCAACGGTATTCCCAAGCGCCGGGTCGACGAGGTGCTCGGCCTCGTCGGGCTCAGCGACGTTGCTTCTAAGAAAGCCGGCGGCTTTTCCCTTGGTATGGGCCAGCGTCTCGGACTGGCCGGGGCTTTGCTGGGCGATCCCCGGGTCCTCATCCTCGATGAGCCCGTCAACGGCCTCGACCCGGAAGGAATTCGCTGGGTCCGCGGCCTGCTCAAGGCGCTAGCCGCCGAGGGCCGCACCATCCTCATTAGCTCGCATTTGCTCTCTGAGATGGCCCTGACCGCCGACCGCCTCGTCGTCATCGGCCGGGGCCGCCTCGTCGCCGATACCACCACCCACCAGTTCATCCGCGAGCACTCGGCCGCCGTCGTCCAGGTCCGCACCGAGCGGCAGGAGTCCTTCGCCGCCCGCCTCGCGGAGCTCGGGTTTTCTTCCACCACCACGACTGATCCCGACGGCCGTCCCGTCCTCGAGGTCCCCAACCGCAGTACCGACGAAATCGGCGCGCTGGCCTTCGCCGAGGGCTTTGCCGTCCGCGAGCTGGCGCTGCGCCAAGCCAGCCTGGAGGATGCCTTCATGGACTCCACCAACGACTCGGTTCAGTACCAGGCCAGCTCCCAGGAGGCCAAGTAACACATGTTCATCAACACCCTTGCTTCCGAATGGACCAAGCTGCGCACCACCCGCTCTTTCTGGTGGACCACCGCCCTTTTCGTCCTCATGTCCGTCGGCTGGGCTGGCGTCATGGGGTACACCGCGATGGAAGCCGACGGCGGGTTCCCCACCATCTGGGCCTCGTCAACCGCCTCGGCCGCCTATCTGCTGGGCTTCTGTGTCCTCATGATCCAAGCGATCATGATCATCACCACCGAATACCGCTACCAAGTCCAATCGGTGACGTACCTGGGCACGCCCCGACGCTGGACCGTCGCCCTAGCAAAGCTGCTGCTCTACGCCGCCATCGCCGCGATCTTGACCTTCCTGGTCATCGTCGCTGGCTTCCTGCTTGCCGACGCCCTCGCCCCCGCCTCCGCCGCCGCCCTCTTCGAGCCGTTCAAGGATGAGTCCGCCCTCCTCATCATGTGGACCTACCCGGCCGCCGCCGCGGCCGTGGTCATGTTCTCCCAGGGCATGGCGCTGCTTCTTCGCCAAACGGCCGGCACCGTGGCCCTCATGCTCGTGTGGTTCATGGGGTTAGAGGGCATCGTGCGCCTCATCCCTAATTGGGGCAATGACATTGCCCGCTTCCTGCCCTTTGAAAACCTCAACGCCTTCATCATGGACATCCCACTCCAGGATGCGCCATGGGGGGTCCACGGTTCGGGCGTCTATTTCTTCGCCTGGGCCGTCGCGCTCTGGGTCTTGGGCGTGTTTGCCTTGCAGCGGCGGGATGCCTGACGGGGCGGGGTGCCAAAATTCTCTAGAATCAAACGTATTACCTAGCGTTTTCCCAGCTCGCGGCTGAACGCGATTCGTATTCTAGAGAATTTTGGCACTCCCGACGTCCTCATCGCGACCCGAGCATCGTATGGCTGACGATGATCACCACCGGCAGCGCCAGATAACCAACCGCCAGGAACCCGGCCGCGACGGAATACCCGCCCGAGGCGATGCGCCCCGAGAACTCCGCTAAGGAGAACAACATGGCGCGCAGCGGCTTGAGGAAGAACACGAGCAGGCAGCATCCCAGGTTGAAGGCCACGTGGACTAACGCCGCCTGAATGGCGAAAGAACCCATCGAGCCCGGCACAGCTAACGCCGTTAACAGTGCCGTGAGGGTCGTCCCGACATTGGCGCCGAGCGTGATGGCCAGAATTTCTCGCTGGCGAAGGGAGCGAGTGACGGCGAAGGGGAGCAAAGAAGAGATGACCACCGACGAGGCTTGAGTCAGCGCGGTTGCCGCGGCGCCAGATACCAAGCCCAGCGCGTCGGAGGCGCCTGAGGATCGTTCCATTAGAGTGCGGGTCTTCGCGGCCATGAGAGTCGCCAGCAGCGAGCTGAGCACGCGCATGCTCACCATAATGGTCACGGTGCCAACCAAGACGCTGATCACGGGAGCCACGCCGGGCGGAAAGAGCTCGCCCAGCCAACCTCGGAATCCGATCCGATTAATCACCGGCGAGATGACTTCCAGGACAAAATTTCCAGTGGTGGTGGGTTGGGAGCCCTTGCCGAGGAGAAGCTCGGAAAGCCACGTGCTAAAGGACCTCAAGGGATGGAAAAGCAGTTCCAAAACGAAGGCCAGCAGGACAAACACGAGGTTGAACCAATTGTGCAAGGAGGCGGAGGCAAAGGCCCGCTGGAAGCTTCTCCGATCACCAACGAAACTGAAGGACACCAGCAGGGGAGTGATGGTGGTGCCAATGTTGGCGCCCAGGATGATAGGGATAGCGACGGGGACGGAGACTCCGCCGGTGCCCACCGCGGCCACGGTCAGCGCCGTCACCGTCGTGGAGGATTGCAGCGCGGCTGTGGCCACGATGCCGATGAGCAGGCCGATGATGGGGTTGGTGGCCAGGTTGAATAGTCGGCCGACGGTGCCGGCGCCGACACCGGACGCGCCGTCAAGAATGAGGTAAACCGCGACAACCATGACCGCGATGGTGGCGATGACGCCGCACCACCGGACGGAAACACCGAGCCTAGATAGGGCGACGAAGTCGCGGTCGGCGGGGATCATCCTCGGGTTCACAAAGTGATGAGTGCCGGGAAGGGTGGGGGAATGCGGGCGCGGTTGCTCGGGGGTCACCAGAACCTCCCCGCCCATGTCCACCAGTTTTGCTCAGCCATTTCTCATCAAACCTATCACCGCAGTTTCTCAATTCAGAGTGGACTAAGGTGTGCGGGGTGACAAAGCACGGTGAGCATTCGCATCAGGGTAGGCAGCAACTCGGAGTCCCCCTGCTCCTGAGTTTGGCGTTGCTGTCAGCGTCGGCGCCGTTCTCCATTGACATGTACCTGCCCGCACTGCCGGGGATCGCCGCGGATCTGGGCACCACCCCGGCGATGGTGCAGTTGACGCTGTCTGGCTTCCTGGCGGGGTTGGCCGTCGGCCAGCTCATCATCGGGCCTATTTCGGATGCGGTTGGCCGGCGCAAGCTCATGCTGGGTGGGGCGGCTGTTGCGTTGGTGGCAGCGATCATCGCGGCGGTGGCTCCGAGCATCACGGTTCTCATCGTGGCGCGACTCGTGCAGGGCGTGGGGTCGGGCGCCTGCGTGGTTCTCTCCCGTGCCGTGATCCCGGATCTGGCTAAAGGCCCGGCGGCAGCCCGCGCTTTCTCACTGCTCATGTCCATCCAGGGGGTGGCGCCCATCCTCGCCCCGGTTGCCGGTGGCCTGTTGTTGGAGCCGATCGGCTGGCGGGGCCTGTTCTTCGTGCTGGCCGGAATCGCGGTGGCACAGTTGCTCGTGGTGGTATTTGCTATCCGAGAGTCCAAGCCGCCGGAGGAGCGCAGCCCGGCTACGGTCCGGGGGATTGTGGGCAACTACGCCTACGTCATCCGCAACGCTGGCTATCGAGGGTACTTGGTGTCTTTCGCCTTCGGATTCTCGGCGCTGTTTTGCTACATCGCCGCGTCCCCGTTCTTGTTTCAAGAGCAATTGGGCTTCAGCGCTCAGTCGTATGCGTTGCTCTTCGCCATCAACGGTGGGGGGATCATCGCGGGCAATGTCATCAATGGGCGACTGGTCGGCCGCGTGAACACCCAGCTCATCCTCTTCATTGCGCTCGCGATTCTCATCAGTGCGAGCGCGTTGCTTCTGCTGGTGGTCACCCTCAAGCCGCTGACCCCGCTGATCGTGGGTTTGTTGTTTATTTCCGTGGCGCAGGTCGGCGTTATCATGGGCAATTCGACGGCGTTGGGCACGGGGCTCGTGCGTGCGCGGGCGGGGTCAGCGTCTGCTCTCATGGGGTTCGCCCAGTTCGGTCTTGCCGGTTCGATGAGCCCGCTGATGGGGCTGGGGGAAAATCCGGGACTGAACATGGCCATTGGCATGCTGGTGTGTTCGCTGATTGCCCTCGGCGGGGTGGTTTACGCCGGGAGAAACACTACTGCAGGGCCGACGTCAGTTTCATGACGTTGTCGATGTAGCGGCGGAAGAAGCCGCGCTGGTTCCAATCCTCCAGGGTGAGGAGGCGGGAGACAGCGAGGTAGGCGCTGGCGAGCTCGTTGAGGTCGTCGATGAGGTCGCCGTGGGTGATCATGAGCGTCGACTCGTAGTTAAGGCCGAAACTGCGCATGTCCATGTTGGAGGATCCGAGAGTACCCAGCGCTTCGCCCTCTTCGTCCGGGTCGGCGAGGATGAACTTCGAGTGCAGGACGTAGGGCTCGGGGAAGAGATGGATGTGGACGCCAGCTTCGAGAAGGGCTTGGTAGTAAGAGGACTGGGCGTGGTGAACCACGAATTGGTCGGATTTTTCCGATACCAGCAGGTCGACGTGCACCCCGCGGTAGCAGGCGGTGGTGACGGCTTCGAGGACTGATTCATCGGGGATGAAGTAGGGGGAGCACAGCACGAGGCGCTTTTGGGCGAGGTGGATGATCGAGGTGAACATTCGCAGCACCGGCTCGGTGGTGTAGCCCGGGCCAGAAGGGACCAGTTGGACGACGTTGGAAGCGGGGTCGTCGTCGATGCCGGGTTGGTCATGTTCGTGCTCAAGGGGGGTGACTTCGAGGAGTTCTCCGGTCTCGGAGTACCAGTCGACAGCGAAGACGAAGGCCATGGAGGAGACGATCGGCCCGGTGAGTTGGGCCATGACATCGATCCATTGGCGGTCGGGCTGTTGCTTTTTGCGCACGCGGTAGTAGCGCTCGATCATGTTGGTGGAGCCGATGAAGCCGAGCTGGTCGTCGATAATGAGCATTTTTCGGTGATTGCGCAGGTCGGGACGGCGGAAGCGGCCGCGCCACGGCTTGAGCGGGAGCATGAGTTGCCATTCGACGCCGATGGCGCTCAGCCGCTTCCCCAGGGAGAGGTAGCGGGGGTATTTCCACGATCCGACCTGGTCGAAGAGCATCCGGACTTTTACTCCGCGCTGCACCGCGCGTTCGAGGGAGCGGAAGAAGACGTCGGTCGTGTCGTCCCAGGCGGTGATATAGATTTCGACGTGGACGTGGTCGGTGGCGGTGTCCACGGCCTCGGCCATTTGCCGCAGGGTGTGGTTGTAGTCGGTGTGCAAACCTTCGTTGTGTCCGACGACGGCGGGGAGGTTGGTCAGGCGTCGATTGAGACGGACGACGGATTGCACTTCCTCGGACAGGTCGACGTACTGGGGGAAGTCGGGGGTATCGGCCTGGATGTCCTCGATCATCGCGTTCGCTTCCTGCTGGATGCGGTGGCGGCGACGGTTGATATAGGGCGAGCCCATGAGGAGGAAGAGCGGCAACCCGATGAAGGGCAGCAACAAAATGGCTAGCAGCCAGGCGGTGGAGGAACTGGGCCTTCGACCTTCGGGGACGAAACCGATGGCGAGGATCTTGATGGAGTAGTCAATGATCAGGCCGATCATCTGCCAAGTGCTCAGATCGAAGGCGATGTTCATCTAGCGGACCTCGTCGTAGTCGGCAGCAGGGACGTAGTCCACCACGACGGGGGCGTGGTCGGAGGCGCCCTTGCCAGCGCGTTCCTCGATGTCTACGAATCCGGCCCGCGCTTGCCTGGCCAGGGTTGGGGTGGCCAGCTGGAAGTCGATCCGCATGCCTTCGCCCTTCTGGAAGCGCAGGCTTTTGTAGTCCCAGTAGGTGAAACGCTCCTCGGTGAGGGGGCGGGTGACCTCGGTGAGACCGGCGTCGATAAGCCCATCGAAGGCTTGGCGTTCCGGCTCGGTGACATGGGTTTTTCCTTCGAAGAAGGCGGGGTCCCACACGTCGACGTCGAGGGGGGCGACGTTGAAGTCGCCGAGGTAGACGGCGCTGTGCTCGGGGTCCGCGCGCAGCGAGTCCGCGATATGGAACTTAAGGTTGTAGAGCCAGCGGAGTTTGTAGTCGTAGTGTGGGTCGGCGATTTCGCGTCCGTTGGGGACGTACAGGCTCCACACCTTCACGCCGTTGCACGTCGCACCGATGGCGCGCGCCTCCACGGCTTGCGGTTGAGCAGGGTCTTTGTCGAATCCGGGTTGTCCGGGGAATTGCTTATCGACGTCCGTCAGCCCCACCCGCGAAGCAATCGCCACACCATTCCATTGGCTCAGGCCCATGTGGGCTACTTCGTAGCCGGCTTCCTCGAAGGCGAGGTAGGGGAACTTGTCGTCTGAACACTTGGTTTCCTGCATCGCCAGGATGTCAACATCGTGGCGGTGAAGGAACTCCACGATCCTCTCCGCGCGGGTTCGCACGGAGTTGACATTCCAATTGACGATTCGCATGTAGTACAGACTACCTGTGAGTTAGCTCCGCGCTGCGGTGGCGATGGTGCTCGACGAAGCCCAGTTTCTGGTACAACGCACGCCCCGCCGTGTTGGAGGCGATGACTTGGAGGTAGGCGCGATCAGCGCCGTTGGCCGCGCCCCAACGCAACATTTCGATGCCGAGGCGGGTGCCGAGGCCGCGGCGTCGATAAGCAACGGCCACCTCGACGGCCGAGTAACCAAGCCAGAGGCTTCCGTCGCCCGAGGACGTGAGGGTGCCGCGGGTGATCGCGACGGTCTCACCATTGGGGGTGAGCAGGCGGCCGAAGCCCATCTGGCCGTCGATCTGCTCGCGCAGGAGCTCGAGCGCGCGGACGGGCAGGGCCTGGCCGCGGAAGTGGTAGAGGGCCAGCCAGTCGTCATCGGGCTGGTCTTCGATGAGGAAGCTCAGTTCCGGCGCGGCCTCCGGCTCAGGGACTTCCGCCAAAGGCCTGGTCATGACTATGATTTCCGGGCCCAAAGTCCAGCCGGAGGCGGTGAGTTTCTCCGCCGGGGCCCCGATGCGCTCGGGAATGAGCAGGCGAACGGGCAGGTAGTGGCGATCATAGAAGGCGGTGATCTCATCGAGGGGGACGGCCTCAAACCCTGCCGAGGGGCCAAGTGGGACCGCCGAATTGGAACGTTCCGTGATGCCATCGCCGGCGCGCATGAGCCACTGCCCGTTGGTGGTCCACGTGTGCTCGGTACCGGGGAAGGCCTTCGCGGTAGCCACCTCGACCGCGCGGATGTCGGAGTTGCGGATCGTACGCGGGGAGAGCTTCTTCAGCACCTTCACCTGCTCCGGCAAGATCTTCAGGGACTCCGCCGTACTCGGCAAGCCACCGACCGCCTGCGGGCGCACCACGAGCGGATCGACGCTGAGGACGTGGCCGATGACGTCGCTGAGATGGCCGGGTGTGTCCGGCAGCTGGCGGCGAACGACGACCCGGTCGCCCACCTGCGCCTCGTCGGAGCGGAAGATGCCCATTAGTGCCCGAAAGGATCGTCGTCGACGCCCGGCATCCACGTCAGGCCGGCCTGATTCCATCCGTTGGCCTTGATGGCCTTTTTGGCCTGGCGCTTGTAGCGGCCGATGAGGACGTCGGTGTAGACGAATCCGTCGAGGTGGCCGACCTCGTGCTGCAGGCAGCGGGCGAAGAATCCGGTTCCGTCGACGGTGATCTGGTTGCCCTCGGCATCGAGTCCGGTGACGGTCGCCTCCTGCGCGCGCGGAGTGGGGTAGCCCTCGCCCGGCAGGGAGAGGCACCCTTCGTCGTCGCTGCCGTCGTCGGCGGGCATGGTCTCCGGGATGGCGGAGGTGCTCAGCACCGGATTAATCACGCAGCCGGTGTGCATAACACCCTCGTCGTCGGGGCAGTTATAGACGAACATGCGCTTGCCCACCCCGACCTGATTGGCGGCCAAGCCGACGCCGTTGGCTACGTCCATCGTCTCGAACATGTCCTTGATCAGTGTCTGCATCTCCTCGGAGGCGATGTCGGCGGGATCGATAGGCGTGGTCGGCTGATGGAGCACGGGGTCGCCGTGGATAACAATGGGGCGCACAGTCATGCTCTACAGTTTAGGCATGTCCGAGCTCTCCGATTCCGACGCCCGCCTCTTGGCGTTCGAGGAACGCGCGCCCCGCTCGGCCGGCTTAAAGGAAGAGGCAATCCGGGCGCAGCTGGGCATGAGCCCCGTCCGCTATTATCAGCGCCTCAACCTGCTTATCGACGTCCCCGCGGCCATGTCCGCCCACCCCGTCCTGCTGTCCCGCCTACGGCGGGTCCGCGACAGGCGCGCCGGTGAGCGAGCGCTGCTCAACGAAAAGCTAGAGTGACTACTGTGACGAATGTGAATCAGGACAATCAGGACCATGCTACTTCTGGCACCACCGGCTTGCCGCTACGCGGCCTCGCGATGGTGCTCATCGCCGTCGCCGTCATCCTCGGCCTCTGGGGCGTGTACGCCATGACGCAAAACTCCAGCTCCTCTGACCAGGCGACTTCTTCCGAGACCTCCGCTGCTGCTCCGCAGTCCACCGTCGCGGCGCCCGCCCCGGCGTCGGCTCCGGAGTCGACCCCGAAGGAAACCACTTCCGCCCCGGCCCCCGCGCCAGGAGCGAGCGATGCCCCCGCCCGCCTCAACGTACTCAACAACTCCACCGTCCCGAACCTGGCCAAGGACGTCGCCGACTCCCTCCGTGGCCAAGGCTTCGACATCGGCGAAGTAGGAAACGTCTCCGACATCATCCACCCGGAGAACACCGTCTACTTCCAACCCGGCAACGCCGACGCCGAGCGCCGCGCCCGAGAGCTGGCCGACCGCGTCGGGGGAGTAGCCAAGGAATACAATCAGGCTCTACCCGATGGCACCAACGGCGCCAACGACATCACCCTCGTCCTGGTCAACCAGGTCGCGCTGTAACTTAAAGGAGCCATGGCGATGGCGATCGAACCGATTCAGTTCCACGGCTCACCCCAGCCCACTTTGGGCATTGAATGGGAGATCGCCCTCGTCGACCCCGCCACCCGGGACCTCGCGCCCAAAGCCGCGGAGGTCATCGCGGCTGTCAACGCCGCCCACCCTGAGGTGCACCTGGAAAAGGAATTCCTCCAAAACACCGTCGAGCTGGTCACGGGGATCCACCCGACGAGTCCGGCGGCTATCGACGAGCTAGCTCAGGGCCTGGCCTGTGTTAAAGAGGCCGCCGACTCCCTCGGTCTGCGCTTGTGGGCCTCCGGTTCGCACCCATTTTCCGATTTCCGTCAGAACCCCGTCTCGGAGAAAAATGCCTACACCGAGATCATCGAGCGCACCCGCTTCTGGGGCTCGCAGATGCTCATCTGGGGCATCCATGTCCACGTCGGCATCTCCTCCGCCGACCGAGTGTGGCCCATCATCAACGCAATGATGACCAAGTACCCCCACCTGCTCGCCCTGACGGCCTCGTCCCCGGGGTGGGACGGCATCGACACTGGCTACGCCTCCAACCGGACCATGCTCTACCAGCAGCTCCCCACCGCCGGCCTGCCGTACCAGTTCCAGACCTGGGAAGAGTGGGAATCCTACATGCACGACCAGGGCATCTCCGGCGTCATCAACCACACCGGCTCCATGCACTTCGATATCCGCCCGGCCGCCAAGTGGGGCACCATCGAGGTCCGCGTCGCCGACGCCACGTCCAACCTGCGTGAACTCTCCGCCGTCGTCGCCCTCACCCACTGCCTCGTCGTCCATTACGACCGCATGATCGACCGCGGCGAGGAACTCCCCATCCTCCAGCCCTGGCACGTCGCCGAAAACAAATGGCGCGCCGCCCGCTACGGCATGGAAGCCCAGATCATCACCTCTCGAGACACCGATGAACGCTGGGTCACCCAAGAACTCGCCGAACTCACCGATGAACTCGGCCCGCTGGCCCGCGAACTCGGCTGCTACGACGAGCTGCAATTGGTAGTGGAAATCCTCGAACGAGGCGCCGGCTACCAGCGCCAACGCCGTGCTTTCCACAATGCTGGCTCCTGGACCCCCGTCATCGACCTCACCTGCGATGAGATGGAAGAGCTGAAACCCCTTGAACACTAACCTGGTCCTCGTTCACCCCGCCGGCCTCATGCCCGATACCTTCACCGGCATCGTGCAGGAACTGCCCGCCGATGTGAAACCCTGGCTGCCTAATCTCGCCGTAGGCAGCATCAATGACCAATGCCGCACGCTCGAGGACTACCTCGACCGCCACGAACTCCGCAGCGTCATCCTCTTCGGCCACGGCACCGGCGCGCTCGTCGCCGCCCAACTCGCCCTGGCCCAACCCAACCGGGTCAGCCGGTTGCTGCTTTCCGACGCCCCCTTGCGCACCGACGAGAAAACCATCAACGCCCAGATGAAGGCCCTTCGCCTCATCCCGCGTTTCCTCCTGCGACGCCGCGGCATCGACAAGGATGAAGCGATGGAGTCGTTGGAATCTCTGCGCGATTTCGACCTCATCGGCCAGTTGGGAATCCTCGGGATCCCCCTCACCATCTTCAGCTCGGCCAACACTCCGGACACTTTTCAAAGCGCGAAGGTGATCCGCGTGCCCGAGGGCCGCTGGTACGAATCAAACCCGGCGTTAGTCGTCCGGGAGCTGCTCGCCTAGCTACTCATCGATGGAGTAGACGAGCCACTGAAAGAGATAGACGGCGATCATAGAGCCATCGCACGGTATCTGGCTTCATGCCATAAACCTCGGCAACTCCAGAGCACACTCCCGCTATCTGCTTATTTCGCGGTGTGCGATAGAACTGCTTTGGCATTCGAGGACCCTACCGCCTGCGCAGGGACTTCTCAGCGGGGGCGTCGTTACGCGACATCGTTTCGGGCTTGCCGTACAGGCCTTCGCGGCGGGAGACGCGGCCGAGGCGCTGGGCGGTGACTGGTGAGGTGATCCCGGCGAAGAGCACGAGCAAAATGAGCACGCCCAGGTCCCCGCGCTCGGCCATGCCGAACTCGGGGGAGCCGGAGACGCGCAGCAGTGCCCCCAAGATCACCAGGATGAGGCCGGTGGTCTGCGGCTTCGTGATGGCGTGGACCCGCGACATCGTGTCTTTGAAGCGGACGACGCCGACTGCGGCGGAGAACACGAACAAGGCGCCGGTGATGATCAGGACTAATGACGCGATGTCGGCAACCAGTGAATAGGTCATGGGTTAGGCACCATCCCTCTTGCGGAAGCGGGCAACGGAGACGGAGGCGATGAAGCCCAGTAGGGCGACGACGAGCATGGCGTTGGCGACCGTGGTGTCCAAGGTCCAACAAATGTAAGTGGCCAAGGCGCATTGGAGCATGGCGATGAAGCCATCGAGGCCGAGGACGCGATCGAGGGAGTTGGGGCCGACGAGGATGCGCCAGGTCATCATGAGGAAAGAGATGCTGATGATGACGGCGGCGACCAGGAGGAAGGCGTTGTAAATGGAGGGGTCCATGGTTGCTAGCTCCTCTCGAAGATGTGGATCATGCGGCGTTCCAGGCTGGCGATGCTATCGATCTCGCGCTGCAGGGCAGCTGGGGTGCCTGCGTCGAGAAGGTGCACGGTCCACATCCGGTTGGCGATGTCGATATCGCTGACTGAGCCGCCCGGCTGCAGGTTGTACAAGGCGGTGGCAAACGTCATGACCAGCTCGGAGGAGACGCGCATGGGAACCTGCACGATGGCGGTCTTTGGTGGGTCGGACGGTCGCAGCGCCAGCCAGGCGACGCGGAAGGACGCGATGAATAGGTCCCAGATCCAGACGAAGAAGTAGCTGATAAAGGTGCCCCAGCGGATACTCAGCCCGGCGATGGGCATAGCGGGCAGCGGTAGCGCCAGCACGACGACGAGGCCGACGAGGAAGCCGCCAATGACGTTCGCCCAGCTGATCTGGCCCATGAGCAGGCACCACATCAGAGTGATCCAGACAACGAACCACGGGCGCCAGCGGCGCTTGAGTCCGGCGATCATGGCTGGGCCTCCTCAGTGGCTGGAGTAGATGAGATGACCGGTATCGGCTCGGGTAACCCATGCTCGCGGTTACGCAAATCATCGGAGCCATCATCGAGCCGCTGCTGGTTAAGGGTGCGGGAAGGGTTAGAGAAGTCTGTCCCCAGCACCGCGGTGCGGTAGATGGAGATGTCCTGGGCCGATTCGGCGGCGCGATCGGTGACCCCGGCGATCGGTCCGGCGAGGACCGATACGGCGAGGGACGCGGCGATGAGTGTGGTGGTGGAGGCGACCATGCCGACTGGCATGCGGCCGACGTCGTCACGCTCTCCGAACTCCACCTCATCGGTGACCTCGGAGAGGGGGGACGGGCGGGCCGTCGCCACGTTGCCTTCGGGGGCATCTTTGCGGTCTCGCCAGAAGCCCTTCGACCACACCATGACCATGACGTAGAGGGTGAGTAGGGAGGTGATGACCGCGCCCGCGATGAGGACCCACGCCTGCCAGCTGCCCTGGTTGGCGCCGGCTTCGATGAGGATGATTTTGCCCAGGAAGCCGGAGAACGGCGGGATGCCGCCCAGGTTGAGCGCCGGGATGAGATAGAGAATCGCGATGACCGGGGCGGTGTAAGCGAGGGAGCCGAGGCGCCGCAGCGAGGATGTTCCGGCCTGGCGCTCGATGAGGCCGACGACGAGGAACAGCGCGGTTTGCACGAGAATGTGGTGGATGGCGTAGAAGATCGCGCCCGAGAGGCCTTGCGCGGAGCCGAGGGCGATGCCGAATATCATGTAGCCGATGTGGCTGACCAGGGTAAATGACAGCAACCGTTTGATGTCGTTCTGGGCCATGGCGCCGAGGATGCCCACGATCATCGTCGCCAGCGCCACCCACATGAACATCCCATCGAGGGAGCCATCGGTGAACACCACCGAGCGCATGCGGATGATCGAGTACACGCCGACCTTGGTCAGCAATCCGGCGAACACGGCCGTGACCAGCGAGGGGGCGGTGGGGTAGGAGTCGGGCAACCAGGCGTCGAGCGGGAAGACCGCGGCCTTAATGCCGAAGGCGACGAGTAGGACACCGAAGATGGCGGCGCGCGTGCCCGAGGGGATCTCGTCCATGCGCATCCCGATCTGCGCGAGGTTGATGGTGCCCACGGCGGCGTACACCATGGCCAGGCCGAAGAGGAAAATCATCGACGACACCATGGACACCATGACGTAGGAAACTCCCGCGCGCACTCGCGACGCCGAGGCGCCGAGGGTGAGCAGCACGTAGGAGGCGACGAGGAAGACCTCGAAGCCCACGTAGAGGTTGAAGAGGTCGCCGGCGAGGAAAGACATGTTCACGCCCATGCTCAGCAGCATGTACGTGGGCAGGAACACCGCGACAGGCTCGTCCTTGCCGCCATCGCGCACACCCTGGCTGATCGCGTACCACATGACGCAGAACAGGACCATGGAGGAGACGGTGAGCATGACCGTCGAGAGGCGATCGGCGACGAGGGTGATGCCGACGGGCGCGTCCCAGCCACCAAGCTGCACCGTCTGGATGCCCTCGATGTCAACGACCACGACCATCGACGCCGTCAGCGCAATGAGCACCAGCAACGTGCCCAGCGCGATCACCCGCTGGATATTGGGGTGGCGCCCGGCCAACAACGCCAGGGCCGCAGCCACGGCCGGCAGGATCACTGGCAGCGGAATGAGGAAAGGCATCAAGGGCAGCAAGAAATCAACGTAGGGGAGGAAAAACTCAGACATCTTCGCCCGCCTTCACTGGTGCCTCGAAGGACTTCGGCCCGAAACTATCGCCCTCGCTGGTCAGGCGGCCTGTCTCTGGGTCATCGGAAGCATCGTGGTCCGGGGCCGCGCTCGCCGTCGCGGGACGGGCGGCGATGGCGGCATCCTCGACGTCATCTTCAATAACATCCGCCGTGCGGTAACGGTACTGGCGGTACGCCAGCGTCAGGATGAAGGCCGTCATCGCCATCGAAATAACAATCGCGGTGAGGATCATCGCCTGCGCGAGCGGGTCGGCGATCTTCTCGCCATACTCCGCGCTCTCGCGCCCCATAATCGGCGGCGACCCCGCCTGTCCGCCCGCCTGCAGCAGGAGCAGATTCGCCCCATTGCCGATGAGCATGAGGCCCAACATCATCTTCGTCATCGCGCGATCAAGCACCAGGTACACGCCGGCGGAAATCAGTGTTCCGGCAGCTAGCAGCAGAAACAGGTTGGCTACCATTTACTTCTCTCCCTTCGTGACTGTGCTTATCGACGCCGTCCGTTGTCGCCTCTCGGCCGCCCGCGCCATCGAGCGCGCGCGGTCGCGCGCCCTCTGCTTGCGCATCTCCTCCTCCAAGTCGAGCTGACCGCCCAAAGAATTGAGAATGTGCATGATCAACCCGACGACGATGAGGTACACGCCCGTATCGAATATCAGCGCCGACGGCAGCGACATATTGCCAATGAGCGGCAGATCCACCGAGTCATACGCCGAGGTCAGCGGCGGGTAGCCCAAGAACATGGGCCAAATTGCTGCGATTGACGCGATGACCAACCCCGAGCCGAGGATACGACCCGCATCGACGGGCAGCGCCTCTTCCAATTCGGCGCGCCCGCCCGCGAGGTAACGCAACGTGAACGCCAGGGCCGCGACGAGTCCTCCGGCGAAACCCCCGCCCGGCGCGTTATGCCCGGCGAAGAAGAAGTACAGTGACAGCGCAATCATCGAGGGAAACAGCACGCGCGTGGCCACATCGACCATGAGGGAGCGGTTTTGCTGTTTTTCGGTCTCAACTCCTGCGGCCAGCCAGCGGCGGCCCGTGACGGAGAGGGTCGGACGTCGAGAAGCTCTGGTAAAGGATCTGGTGCGGTAGATGAGCGAGGCCACGCCCGTGGCCGCGATGACCAGCACCGAAATCTCGCCGAACGTATCCCACGCACGAATATCCACCAGCAACACGTTGACCGCGTTGGCACCGTGGCCGATCTCCTGCGCGAGGTCCGGCACATATGCCGAAATCGGCTCCTGGTTGCGGGCGTTGATGGCGAACATGGTCACCAACGTCACCGACAGGCCCACCGCCACCGACAGCCACGCGCGCAGACGATTGGCCTGGGGGGACTGCTTCCACTCCGTCGTCGACGGCAGCTTGCGCAGCACCAGCATGAACACGACCATGATGATCGTCTCCACCAGCGTCTGCGTCAGCGCGAGATCCGGCGCCCCCTGCAACGCAAAAATGAAGGCGATGGAGTAGCCCGTCACGCCGACAAAAATAACCCCTGACAGGCGGTTATCCATCCGCGTCGCTGCAATCGCCGCGACAATAATGATCAACGACGCCAGCGCCTGCCACGGCGAATCCCACAGTTCCATGCGGACATCGCTGCGCTCGCCGATAATAAGTGCCGTCACCGGCAGCACAATGAGCACGCCGAAGATGATGGCCAAGTTGGCCACTAGCGAACCGCGCTGTGTCGACGCCGTCAAGCGCAGGGAAATGCGGCGGAACATGTCGAGCACGGCGTCATAAGCCGAATCGGCACTGCCCAACGCCGGCACCTCCGGCTGCGCCTTGGCGACGACCGCCCGCTGCCAATGCATAATCGCACCGGCCGCGATGATGAGCGCCGACAACAGCAGCGGCAATGTAAACCCGTGCCACAGGGCCAGATACGTGGGGCTCTCACCCGGCATCAGCAGAGTGACGTTATCCAGGTGCATCGTGATGACATTCGACAACGGCTTGGGAAAGAGGCCAAAGAACACGGTCAGGGCCGTGAGCACCAGCGGTGCCAACCACAACCGTGGGCCGATGGTGTGCATTTTCTCCACCGCCTCCGAACGGCCACCGCCGCTGACATGGGACGACTTCTTCGTTGCGAAAGCCCCGTGGAGGAAATGCAGCGCGTACGCCATCGTCAGCGTCGACCCCACGACAATCGCCACGAGCATGAGGTTGCGGGGCATTCCCACGAGCAACTGCTCATGCATGACCGCCTCCAGCACTGACTCCTTGGCCACGAAGCCAAACATCGGCGGAATACCCGCCATCGATGCCGCCGAGACGATGGCCAGCAGTGCGACGAGCGGCTGCCTGCGCCCCAACCCCGACAACTCCCGAATATCGCGAGTACCCGTCGAGTGATCAATCGCACCGACGATCATGAACAGCGAGGCCTTAAACAGCGAATGCGCAAATGTCAGCGCGAGGCCCGCCATCATCGCCTCCCGCGAACCAACCGCCACCACCGCGGTAATAAAGCCCAACTGGGAGACCGTGCCATAAGCGAGGATGAGCTTGAGATCCTTCTGCCGCAGCGCCATCCACCCAGCCATGAGCATGGTGAACAACCCCAAGGGGATGACCACCAAATGCCACGTATCCACCACATGGAAGTCCGGCGCCAGGCGCGCGACCAGATAAATACCCGCCTTGACCATGGCAGCGGAGTGCAGATACGCCGACACCGGAGTCGGAGCCGCCATCGCGCCGGGCAACCAGAAATGCATCGGCGCGATAGCCGACTTCGACAATGCACCGGCCAGGATGAGAATGACGGCCACCGTGATGTGCGGGGTTAAGGCTAGTTCGGTGAACTGGGGAATCTCTGACAGGCGCCAAATGCCCGTCAGTCGCCCGAGCATGATGATGCCCACCAGCATGGCCAGGCCGCCCAACGTGGTCACCATCAACGCTTGCCCGGCCGACCGCCGGGAGGAGGCCCGCTCGCCGTAATAGCCGACGAGCAAGAAAGACAGCACCGACGTGATCTCCCAGAAGATGTACATCAATAGGAAGTTGTCCGAGGTGACCAAGCCAAACATCGCCATCGCGAAGGCAACCATCTGGCCACCAAACACCGACAGCCGGGGCGGATTCGAATCGAAATAGCCCCAACAATAAAACAGCACCAGCGCACCGACGCCCAAGATGATGAGGCTAAACAGCCCCGCCAGGGAATCCAGCCGCATTTCGATGTTCAGGTGCGCGGTGGGCATCCACTCGATGTTGGTGGTCAGCGCGCCATCATCGAGGAAAGTGCCGTTGGTAAACAGCGACAGCACCCAGAAGAACCCGGCCGCGGGAACGAGGGCGAGCAGGGCGAATGCTGATCTGCCCATGAGTCGGATGAGAGCTGGCGCCACAATGGCAGCGACGGTGAGTGCTCCGAGAAGTAGCAGCACGGTACTTGGTGTTCCCCTTCACAGCGTGGGCGTACAAGACGATCGGGGCAACGCAGTTTGTGGACACCCCGTGCGTGCTGCCCCCAGCGGCAGGTCAAATCTCGTCTTTGAAATCACTGAGAAACACCCAAGATCAAGGCGACGTCCGTCAACAGCGCGGCCAACTCTGGATAGTGTACCTGTTGACTGTTATATAGGTATCGGCTGCATTGCCTCTGGCGGAGGGGTTGGTTCCAGCGGCACCCTGCCAAAATTCTCTAGAATGTGAAATCCGATTCGCCACGACCTGGGGAAACGCATGGTCATATGATTCATTCTAGAGAATTTTGGCAGCCACCCCGTCCTCGCGACGCCCTGATCCCGACCTGAACTAAATTCACCGCCACGCCAACCCGGCGCTCTCCCACCGGCCGTTAACGAATGGCAAATTACGCATGGATAGCAGCCGGTACAGTTCCCGAATCCCCTCGATGGCGCTGCCGTCGGGGAAGTTGAACTTGTTCGCCCGGAAGATCGTGATGCCCACGTTGCTCAAGGAGTGCTGGCGGTGCAAATCGTTGAACACCGCCTCCTCTCGGTCAGTGCCAAACTCGCCGAGGTACTTGCCCTGGCCGTCGTATTCCACGGCGAAGCTGATTTCGGGCCAGAAGAAGTCGAAGCGCCCGAGCATCGCTCCCGAGCGGTGAAAGATCTTCGCTTGCTGGTGGGGCGCGGGTAGGCCGGCGTCGAACAAATAGGACTTGAGCATGGACTCGCGGGGGCTGTCGGAGAAGGGCGTGGCTTGCCGGGCCACCTGTCGCAACACCTTGATCCCGCTGAGGGGACCGAGCCCGGTGACGAAGCTGGCCAGCTCATCGGAGGAAAACAGCCCCCGCCTCAAGCCCTGGTCTAACGCCTGGACTCCCAGGTGGCGGCGGTGCCAGCGGGCGAGGTCGAGTCCGGAGAGGAGGGGATCGGTGGCCCGGGCCAGGCCGAAACGATTGCGCACCCACACCGTCCTTTCCTGCAGGGCGGGCGGGTGATGGCGCGGGCGCAGGCCGCTCATCGGACGCGAGCTGTGGTAGTTCGGCAGGGATAGCTCGATGGGTTCGGAGGATATCCACTGCGGTAGCGGGTAGTCGTGGAGGGCGGCGGCGGAGAGTCCGGCGATGACAGACGTCGGCCGCGCCCCCGCCCACGCCATCGCCCGGGCGCGCACCATGTCCTCCCGCGGGAGCCGGAAGTAGTCGGCCCGGCTGATGTAGGTGGCGGGCGCTAGCTTGAGGTAGTCGCCGGAAGACGCTACTTTCTGGCGCACACCACGTGGACTCGACCGCAGTGAGATGAGTGGCCCCCCGACCTCGTTCATGCTTCAGCACTTTAAGCGCTGGAGCATGAACGTGCTGGGTTAGCCGTAGATGCGCTGGGCGCCGGAGGAGAGTGCGGCGGCGATGGAGGCGGCCGGAGTGGGGCCGAAGCCCATGGCCCAGGCGGTGCGCCGGTCGGCGGTTTGGTGGGCGACCTTGACGAAGGTGGCGGTGGCCTCGAAGAGCTCGACCTGGTGGAAGGCGTGGATCTCGACGTGGCGGCCGGCGTCGGCGAGCAGGTGGGTGCAGGCGGAGGCGGTGCCCATGGTGTCGATGGTGTGCCCGGCGGTGAACGGCGGCTCGGTCTTGGACAGGAACGTCAGCTCGGCGGTGAAGTGCTGAGTGCCGCCGCGGCCCGGGATGGAATCGAGACGGTTGATGCGGATGTCGGCGTGCGGGGCGTAGATGGCGCTGAACAGCGACCAGGTCATGCCGGAGGCTTCTTCGCGCAGTTCCCGGGGAAGATGGCTGCCAAAACGAGTATGGAAGGGATCTTCGACCTGGGTGGCCTGGGTGCGGGGTTCCTGGGTGGTGTGCTTAAACATGTCGATCCTTTTCGGGGCTCTTCGAGAGGAAGGGGGATGGACCGACTCTTCTTGGTGCGGGTGGAATAACGACTACTGCCCCATACGCGGGGAGTCAGTCCCTATGCCGCGTTGGGGTTGGTAGCCTTCGCTACTCGCTGAAGAGCAAGGAATTTGTAAGTCACACTGCGACAGTAACGCCTGTCACAAAATCGCGCAACCCCTAGCCGCCGAACTCCATTAAAAAGGTGGCTTCGGCGAGGGCGATGTGCTCGATTTCGGTGGGGTCGACTGACTCGTCGGGAGAGTGGATGGTGGTCAGCGGCTCTTCGACGCCGTAGAGGGCGATTTCCGCATCGGGGAAGGTTTCCTGCAGGGCCAGGGTCAGCGGGATGGAGCCGCCGGTGCCAATGGTTGCCGCTTTGTCCGTTTCGTAGGCGCGGGCGAGGCACCTGCGCAGAAGTCCGAGGGCGGGTCCGGCGGTGTCGGTGCTAAACGGCTGGTTGATGTCGTCGATGTCGACGGTCAGGTGCGCGCCCCAGGGCACGTGGGCGTGCAGGTGCGCGTTCAACTTCGATGCGACGTCGGCGGCATCCATTCCCGGGGGAACGCGCAGGTTGAGCTTTGCCTGGGCGGTGGCGGGCACGGCGTTGACGGCCTCGGCGACGGGGGTGGAGGTGAAGCCGGTGATGGTGATTGCGGGGCGGGCCCACACCATGTCGGCGGGGGCGTCGTCACGCGTGCCCATGATGTCGACTCCGTCGAGGATGCCCGCATCAGCGCGGAAGGTGGCGGCCTCGTAGGGTTCACCCTCCCATTTTGTGTGCGTATCGACGCCGTCGATCACCGTCCGGCCGGCATCGTCACGCAAGCTGTCGAGCAGGCGGACCAGCGCCGCCACGGCGTCGGGCGCCGCCCCGCCGAAGCCGCCGGAATGTAGCGGTGCGCGGAGGGTGTCGACGGTAACGGTGACCTGCGCGCCGCCGCGCAGGGAAGTGGTCAAGGTCGGCGTGCCGACGGCCGCGTTGCCCGTATCGGCGATCATGATCGCGTCGGCGCGGAACAGCTCCGGTTGGGTGCGCAGGAGGTGGTCGAGGCCCTCGCCGCCGCGCTCCTCGGAACCTTCCACGAGGACGATGAGGCCAAGGCGAGTGCCGCCAGCGGCGGTGACGGCGCGCAGGGCTGCCAGGTGCATGGCGAGGTTGCCCTTGCAGTCCGCCGCACCGCGGGCGTACCAGCGGCCGTCGCGCTCGGTGAGGGTAAAGGGATCGGAGGTCCACTTTGTGGGATCGCCGGCGGGGACGACGTCGTAGTGGGAGTACAGCAGGACCGTCGGCATGCCCTCGCCGGGCTCTTGGCGGCCGATGACGGCGGTGGAACCGTCGGCGGTGAGGTGGGTGGTGACGGTGAGGCCGGCGTCGATAAGCGCCTGACGTGTCCACTCGGCGGCCGCGGCATTGTCCTGCTCGTGGCCCGGCTCGTTGTGGACGGAGTTGAAGGAACACAGGGCGGAGAGGTCGCTAAAGATTTGCTCGCGCTGGCCGTGGATGTGGGTGCGAAGGTGGGATACGTCAGTCATGGAGACCACCCTAACGTGAAATACTTTGCACTCGGCGGCTGAGAGTGCTAAAAACGGACCTAGCACTTGAATAGACTGAGTGCCAGAAAACATGATGACTTCAGGGGTTGAGGTTGGTTCACACTCGCCGACCGTGCCGTCGCGGGCGCCTTTTGAAGTGCAGACGTGAGTGTCGTCCTAAATAACATCAAGGAGCACAATCACATGGCAAAGATCATCGCCTTTGACGAAGAAGCACGCCGCGGCCTCGAGCGTGGACTGAACACGCTGGCCGACGCCGTTAAGGTCACCCTCGGCCCCAAGGGTCGCAACGTTGTTCTCGAGCGTGGCTGGGGCGCCCCGGTCATCACCAATGATGGTGTCTCCATCGCGCGGGAAATCGAGCTGGAAGACCCTTACGAGAAGATTGGCGCTGAGCTGGTCAAGGAGGTCGCCAAGAAGACCGACGACGTCGCTGGCGACGGCACCACCACCGCTACCGTCCTGGCCCAGGCACTCGTGCGCGAAGGTCTGCGCAACGTAGCCGCCGGCTCCAACCCGATGGGCATTAAGCGCGGCATTGAAAAGGCCACCGCTAAGGTGACCGAATCCCTGCTCGCTTCCGCCAAGGAGGTCGAGACCGAGGAAGAGATCGCCGCTACCGCTGGCATCTCCGCCGCCGACCCGGCCATCGGCGCCCAGATCGCTAAGGCCATGTACGCCGTGGGCAACGGCCACGTGAATAAGGACTCCGTCATCACCGTCGAGGAGTCCAACACCTTCGGCGTGGAGCTCGAGGTCACCGAGGGTATGCGCTTCGATAAGGGCTACATCTCCGGATACATGGCCACCGACCTGGAGCGCGGCGAGGCTGTGCTCGAGGATCCGTACATCCTGCTCGTCTCCTCCAAGATCTCCAACATCAAGGACCTCCTGCCCCTGCTGGAGAAGGTCATGCAGTCCGGCAAGCCGCTGCTCATCATTGCCGAGGACGTCGAGGGCGAAGCCCTCTCCACCCTCGTGGTGAACAAGATCCGCGGCACCTTCAAGTCCGTCGCCGTCAAGGCTCCGGGCTTCGGCGACCGCCGCAAGGCTCAGCTGCAGGACATCGCCATCCTCACCGGTGGCCAGGTCATCGCTGAAGAGGTTGGCCTCACCCTCGAGAACGCCGACCTGCCGCTGCTGGGCTCCGCCCGCAAGGTCGTCGTGACCAAGGACGACACCACCATCGTCCAGGGTGCCGGTTCCCCCGAGCAGATCGAAGGCCGCGTCAAGCAGATCCGCGCCGAGATCGACAACTCCGACTCCGACTACGACCGCGAGAAGCTGCAGGAGCGCCTGGCCAAGCTGGCCGGCGGTGTCGCAGTGCTCAAGGTCGGCGCTGCCACCGAGGTCGAGCTCAAGGAGCGCAAGCACCGCATCGAAGATGCTGTGCGTAACGCCAAGGCTGCCGTCGACGAGGGCATCGTCGCTGGCGGTGGCGTCGCCCTCCTGCAGGCATCCCACGTGCTTGACGACGACCTCGGCCTCACCGGCGACGAGGCCACCGGCGTCAAGATCGTCCGCGAGGCCCTCTCTTCCCCGCTGAAGCAGATCGCCATCAACGCGGGCCTCGAGGCCGGCGTTGTCGCTGACAAGGTGGCTGGCCTGCCCGCCGGCCAGGGCCTCAACGCCGCAACCGGCGAGTACGTCGACCTCATGGCCGCTGGCATCAACGACCCGGTTAAGGTCACCCGCTCTGCACTGCAGAACGCCGCCTCCATTGCCGCCCTGTTCCTCACCACCGAGGCAGTTGTGGCTAACAAGCCGGAGCCGGCTGGCGCTGGTATGCCGGACGGCGCTGGCGACGCCATGGGTGGCATGGGCTTCTAACCCAGCCTCGCCCGCAGTAGCCTGCGGGGCGACATCCTAGTCCAGGATGTTGCCCCACGGGCTACTTTTTGTTTTTAGGGAAAAAGCACTAGTGCCGTAGGTCAGTGGGGCGGGCAACCTTTGATAGTTTCCCAATTATGTGCGGTGGTAGTTGCGCTGCTTTGATGCCTTACTGTCGGAGGGGTCAGGTTTACTGGTAAGCCCCCGGATGGGGGTAAATAAGCTGTGGCGTTGGCGATGGAACCGAGGAATCTTATCGCCGAGGCCTGAGGTAGCGTTACGAGCCGAGGGCAAACGTGGTCTTTTGTTAATCTGTTATGAAATGTTTCTGCAGGTCAGGGTCGTGGCCAGGGGAAATGCTTGCGGGGGCAGGCTAACGAGACGGGAATGTGACGTCCGGCGGCGGCGAAAATAGTCCCAGATAGCGCTTGACGAACCTGCAAATTGTGAAAGAATGATCCCCGTGACGCCCTGAGGTGTCAGTAAGAGTCAATTCGCACCGGCTTCTGGCTGGTTCCTCTCAAGGAGACATACATAATGGATCTCGATTTCATCCAGGAGAACCTGGGCAACTTCGCTACCTTCGGCAAGAACGTCGGCAAGGCCTTCCAGGAGATCCCGGCTCTGCTTAAGGGTATCGTCGAGTTCTTCGACAACTTTGGCACCCTGAGCTCCAATGCGGAGTTCACCTCCTCCAAGGATGCCTAAGAGCACTTAAGCTCTTCCCGGATTTGCAAATCCTGCCAATCCACTAAGTACTTTCCCACTTTTCATACTCCCAAGGAGAATCCCCATGGCAATTGCCGCAGCAGCACCGAAGCCGCTCGAGCCCACCGACATCTTTGATTCCTGGATCGGCCTGTCCTCCGGCTTCGAGGTCGACGGCGAGAAGTACCCGACCATCGTTTCCTACGTCTTCGGCTTCCTGAAGAACGCTGGCGAATGGGCCGGCGCCGTCAACTCCCTCATCGGCCTGATCAACTAGTTTTCAGCCGCTGGGACTTGACCCAGAGTTTTTCTTAAGGCTCCGACCCGCAACGGGTCGGAGCCTTTTGCTGTGTCCTACCTAAGGGAAGTGAGATGCTACGTTTCGCCGCACGTCAAGGGAAGTGACGGTCTAGGATTAGAAGCATGGCTGACCACAAGGACGACGATCTCCCCGTCATTGACCTCGCAAAAACCGAGGGTTACGTCGTGGATGATTCCGACGAAGATGATCCGGTGCTCCTTCGCCCCGATGGAACTGCAATTGAAACCTGGCGCGAGAACTATCCGTATGACGAACGGGTGTCGCGGGCTGAGTATGAAAAGACTAAGCGTTCCTTACAGATCGAGCTGTTGAAGTGGCAGAACTGGACCAAGGACACTGGTCAGCGGCACATCATTCTCTTTGAGGGTAGGGACGCCGCCGGTAAGGGCGGCACGATCAAGCGTTTCAACGAGCACCTCAACCCCCGCGGTGCCCGCACGGTAGCCCTGGAGAAGCCTTCGCCGCGTGAATCAACGTCGTGGTACTTCCAGCGTTATATCTCGCATTTCCCGGCGGCCGGTGAGATCGTCTTTTTTGACCGCTCCTGGTACAACCGCTCCGGTGTGGAGCGCGTGATGGGTTTCTGTACGGAGTCTCAGCACGCGGAGTTCCTGCGGGAGGTGCCCATGCTGGAGAACATGCTCCTGGGTTCGGGGATCTCGGTGACCAAGTTCTGGTTCTCGGTGACGCGGAAAGAGCAGCGCACGCGCTTTGCCATCCGCCAGGTGGACCCGGTGCGTCAATGGAAGCTCTCGCCCATGGACCTGGCCTCGCTGGATAAGTGGGATGATTACACCCGCGCCAAGGAAGAGCAGTTCCGCTACACGGATACGGACGAATCCCCGTGGGTGACCATCAAGTCGAATGACAAGAAGCGCGCCCGCATCAACGCGATGCGCTACATCTTGTCCAAGTTCGAGTACACCAACAAGGATCACGAGCTGGTGGGGGAGCCCGACCCGCTCATCGTCCTGCGCGGGCGGGATCAGATCGGCGACTAACTTCGGTTAGGTCTGCTTCCAGGGTTCGATCGGGTTGCCCTGCCACAGGGAATTGGCGGGGACCCGGTCGCCGCGCATGACGAGGGAGCCGGGTCCGACGGTCGCGGCGTCGCCAAGCATGGCGGCCGGGAGGGCGACGGAGTGCGAGGCGAGGGTGGCGCCCGCCCCGAGGGAAACGACGTCAAGGCTCATGACTCGGTCCTGGAACAGGTGCGTTTGCACGACGGTGCCCGGGCCGACGGTCGCACCACTGCCAACGTGGCAAAGGTCAGTCTCGGGGAACCAGTAGGACTCGATCCAGGCCCCGCGCCCGACCTTCACGCCCAGAGCACGCAGCGCCATATTGAGCTCACCGGTGCCGAGGTTGGGAATGAGGAACCAGGGGCCGGCGACGGTTTCAACGAAGGTGTCCTGTAACTCATTGAGCCAGACGAATTCGGACCACAGGGGATGATCGCCGGGGCGGTGACGGCCGACGCAGCCCCACTTGACCGCCACGGTGATGCCCATGGCGAGGAAACCCGCGGACATGAGGACGAGGCCGCCTAGCAGCCACGTTGCCCACAGCCCGGCGCGGTCGAGCAGCACGAGGAACGTGCCCATCACTCCGGCGAGCAGCATCGCCGAGGTCATCGGCGCCAGGAGGCGCATAGTTTCGACGACCCCGCGGAGGACTTTGACCTTTGTCCCTGGGCGGTAGGTGAGGGCATCCCCACCGTCGGCGGCGACAGTCACCCGCCGCATGCGCTCCGGCGGGGAACCCCACCAGTTGGAATTGGCTTTGGCTTTGCGGGGCGTGGAGGACAACACTGCCACCAGGGAGTTTTTGGCCAACTTACGGCCCGGACCCGCAATGCCAGAGTTGCCGACGAAGCTGCGCTTGCCCACGCGGGTCTCGCCGGTGAGCATCCAGCCGCCGCCGAGTTCGTAGCCGCCGATCATGGTGTCGTCGGCGAGGAAGGCGCCGTCGCGGACTTCGGTAAGCGAGGGGATCATCACCGCAGTGGAGATTTCGACATCCTTACCGATCGTCGCGCCCAACGACCGCAACCAGAGCGGGGTGAGCTGGCTGGCGTAGAGGGGGAACAGGTAGGTGCGGGCATCATCCATGAGGCGTTCGATGCTCCACAGGCGCCATCCCTGGAGGGAGCGAACCGGGGTCACCCCGGGGGTCAGCCCGAGGGAGAGCACGCGGACCCCCAGCCAGGTGGTGGCCAGGTAGAAAGCAAACACGACTAGGGCGCCGAGCGGGGCGAACAACACCGCGCCGATCAGGGGATTGCCGGCGGTCACCTCCACGAGAACCAGCACCAGGGCGGCGCCAAGGGCGATGGCCACCATGGGCATGAGGCTGAGCAGGATCGAGGTCAACCCGTAAATGGGCACCCAGCGGGATCGCCGGGGCGGGTGTTCGTCGGGGAAGCGGTGCTTCGAGCGGCCTACCTTGACCGCCGGGGAGCCGGACCAGCGCGAACCCTTCTTGATGGTCTTCGTGCCGGTGACGGTGGAGCCGGCCTCGACGTGGGCGTCTTCGCCGATGACCGTCCCCGGCAGCAGTGTCGACCGGGTGCCGATGCGGGCCTCCGAATGCACCTCGATGGCGCCGACGCGCAAGACATCGCCGTCCACCCAGTAGCCGCTGAGGTCGACTTCCGGTTCAATCGAGACGTGGTCACCGAGTGTGAGCAGGCCGGTCACAGGCGGGAGGGAGTGCAAATCGACGCCACGACCCATCGTCACGCCGAGGGCGCGGGCATAGTAATTCACCCAGGTGGCGCCAGCGATGGAGCGGGAGCCGGAGGCGTCTGCCCAGCGTTCGGCAGCCCAGATACGCAGATGAGTGGACCCGCCGCGGGCGTATTCTCCGGGCTCGATGCCGGAGGTGAGTAGGCGGGCGCCGAAACCTCCGATGGGTAGGCGCCCGAGGGGGGTCGCGAAGACGACGAGCAGGGCGATGACCAGCCACCACGGCGTGTGCCGCGCCCACTCCACGCCCGCGAGCGCGGCGAGGTTGGAGCCCAACAGTAACCAGGCCAGCCAGGTCGTAGCCTGGAGTGTCATCGTTACCACCTGCACGGCGACCTGTATGGCACGCGTATCGACGCCCACCGGGACGACGGTGCGTGGCTCGGCAGGGGAGGCGTCGGAAAGCGAGACTCCGGAGGAGTCAGCGATACCTTCCACGGTCAGCGCCAGCGCGCCGAGGCGCGGATGGTCGTAGAGATCGCGGACCGCGACGGTGGGCACCCGCTCGCGGATGCGGCCGACGAGAGTGGCCGCGGCGAGCGAGGTGCCGCCGAGGGAGAAGAAATCGGCATCGGCGTCCGAGACGGAGGTACCCAGGACATCGACCCACAGCTCCGCGAGCCACTCCTCCGTGGGGCTGAGGTTGCTTGCCTCCACGCCGACGCCGGGCAGCGGCCAGGGGAGCGCGGCCTTGTCAACTTTGCCGGAGGTGCGGATGGGAAGCTCCTCCAGCACGCAGATCCGTGGGACGAGGGCGGCGGGCATGGACTCGGCAAGGCGCTCGTGGGCGGCATCGTGATCGAAGCCGAGGTCTGCTTGCTCCAAGGACACGTAGGCGACGAGGACTTTTTGATCAGCTCCGGTGGTCTGGACGGCGACGGCCGAGTTGTAGACGTTGGGGAGCGCCGAGACATTCGCCTCCAACTCCCCGAGCTCAATGCGGCGGCCGCCGATCTTCACCTGATCATCAACCCGCCCGACGAAGTAGAGGCCATCCTCTTCTAAGCGGACCTGATCCCCCGAGCGATAGGCGCGGGCCCAGCCGACAGACGGCATGGGGGCGTACTTTTCCCGGTCCTTCTCCGGATCGAGGTAGCGGGCCAAACCGACGCCTCCGATAACGAGCTCGCCGACCTCACCGACCCGGACCGGTTGCTCATTCGCATCAACCACGATGAGGTTCCACCCCGCCAGCGGCAGACCAATGGACACCGGCTGACCGGGATGCAGCTGGGTGCCGCAGGCAACGACGGTCGCTTCGGTGGGGCCATAGGTATTCCACAACTCGCGGTCCGGGGTGGCCAGGCGATCAACCAGCTCCTGAGAGCAAGCCTCACCGCCGACGATAAGCAGGCGGATGTTGTCTAGCGCCTCGGCGGGCCACAAACCAGCGAGGGTAGGAACGGTGGAAACTACCGTGATGTCGCGGCGGATAAGCCACGGCCCGAGGTCCATTCCTGAGCGCACGAGCGAACGGGGGGCGGGCACCAGGCAGGCGCCGTGCCCCCAGGCCAGCCACATTTCCTCACAGCTCGCGTCGAAAGCCACTGACAGGCCCGCGAGAACGCGATCCTCCGGGCCCAGGGGCCCTCCAGGAGAATCGACGAGGAACATCTGCGCTTCGGCGTCGACAAACGCGGCCGCCGAACGATGGGTGACGGCCACACCCTTGGGCTTACCCGTGGAACCGGAGGTGAAAATGATCCAGGCGATGTCATCGAGCATCGGGCGACGCTTATCGCCACCCGCGCGCGGCTTGAGCATGCGAAAACCCTCATCCGTGAACACTCCATTGATGCCCGCCTCGCCGAAGACCATCTCGGCGCGCTCGTCGGGATCGTCGGCATCAACTGGTACGTAGGCGGCACCGGCGGCGATGGTGGAGAGGATCGCCAGGTAGAGATCCCGGTTGCCGGACCGCATGCGGATACCGATCCGATCACCGCGCCGGATGCCATTGCGATGCAACTCAGTGGCCCAGGCGTCGACGGACTCCATGAGCTCGGAGTACGTGAGGATCTCGCCGTCATCCAATGCGGCGGCTTCCGGGTGGGCAGCGGCCGTCGCAGCGAGGATTTCATACAGCGTCCGTTTGGCAGGTGCTTCCCCCGCGCGCAGATACTGGCGCGGCACATTATGGATGCTCACGGTGCGCTACGCCCCCTTGGGTTCCGCGGCGCTAGCAGTATCATCGAGCTCCGTGCTCAACACCGCAACAGTGAGGTTGCGCAGGTGTTTGAGCTGCTTCTTCGAGGACTCATCGAGCGCAGTGTTCTCCGCTTGCGTGACTAGTATCGCGAGCTGCGTTTGCGCCTTCGTGCCCTTCTTGGTCGACGAGACGATCTGGCGGCGGCGATCCTTCGGGTCGCGTTCGCGCTTGGCCCACCCACGGGACTCGAGCGAATCAATGAGGCGAACCATGTCGGAAGCGTCAATGGCTAGGGTCTCCGACAGTGCGGACTGGGATGCCGCCGCCCGGTCGACCAAGCAGGCCAGCACCCAGTACTCGCGCAGCGACGTCGACTGCGTGTTTAAGGCCGCCTCCACCTCATCGCGGGTGCGACGACGGAGTCGCTCCAACTGGAAACTGGGGGACTCGAGTAGAGAAACGGGAACCAAATCCGAGCCCTGGGTGGAATCAACCTTCTGCGCCATACTTCTGATAGTAAGCGCAAATGATGGAAAAGCTAAACCGTGGGTGCTTGCCCACTAAATAACCAGGGGTTACTCCATGGGCAAGCCAGCCTCGCGCCACGCATCCGTCCCGCCCAGCACATTGATCGGTGCGAGGCCCTTGGCCAATTCCAAGTACTCACTCGCCTGCAACGAACGGCCACCGGACTTGCAGATGACGTAGATGTCACGGTCGATATCAATCTCGGATACCCGGGCAGTGAACTCGGACAGGGGGATGTGCGTGGCACCTGCTGCGTGATCGACGCTGAACTCGTCTGCTTCGCGGACGTCGACAAGCTGGACTCCGGCGGGGACCTCGTGGACCGAGACGTTCTTCATGCTGGACCTCTCTGTGGGGAATGTGGGGACGAGTTTAGCGGCCACCCGAATCAGCGGGAAGTAACTGCGATATGAGTTCACCCATTAATCGAATAGCCGACGAAAGCCACTCGATTAATCGGTGAACTCATATCGCACTCTTCACTGGTGGACCGGGTGTGGCATAGCCTTAGTGGCATGGAGCAACCCCTGGATGATCAGCAGCTGCGGCGTTTGAGCGGCATCATCGCGTGGCGGCTTACCCTCGCGGCGGCGGTGCTGGGGACAGTGGGCGGAGCTTTCCTCTACTTCCGGCTCGGCTTCGGCATGATCCCCATGACGTTAGCCCTGCTCATGGTCCCCCTGATCGTCGTACTTGTGCTCGCTTGGGTCCTGCGCATCCCGGCCAACCGAGTGCCCCGGCCGATGACCTGGCTGGGTGGGGTGGGAACAGTGGTCGGGGTGGCGTGGCTCATCATTAGCCCCGGGCACATCCCAGCCATCCTCGTGTTCGCCCTGGGAGTGTGGCTGTTCGTCGTCGGGCTGATTGCGTCTGTGGCGGTGGGGACCGTTGGCAGCAGAAAGCGCCGCCCCAGTGCCGAAGACTCCAGCGAGCCTTCAGCCTGAAACGGCGCCGTTAAGCAGTCTTACTTGTAGCGAGCAACGGCCTCGGCGAGGATCTTCTCGGCTTCCTCGCGGGAGCCCCAGCCGGAGCCGGTGACTTCCTTGTTCGGCTCAAGGTCCTTGTAGTGGACGAAGAAGTGCTCGATCTCATCAAGGGTGAAGGAGGAGACATCCTCGAGCTCTTGGAAGTGGTCGAAGCGCGGGTCGTCGATGACGCAGAGAAGCTTGTCGTCGCCACCGGCCTCGTCGGTCATTTTGAACACGCCGACGATGCGGGCCTTGACCACGACGCCGGGGAATACGGGCTCGGGCAGGATGACGAGGGCATCCAAGGGATCTCCGTCTTCACCGAGGGTGTGCTCGATGAAGCCGTAGTCGGCCGGGTAGGCCATGGGGGTGAACAGGTAGCGGTCGAGGAAGACGCGGCCGGTCTCGTGGTCGACTTCGTACTTGTTGCGTGAACCCTTGGGGATCTCGATGGTCACTTCAACGCCCATGTGATGGCTCCTTGAATAGCTGGGTGGCAGATGTTGCCCCACATTCTACCGCCCGTAGTAGCCGGGTCGGTGGCCGTGTCAGTGGGAGGCATTAGTCTGTTGGGAATGAGCGGAAAAAAGGTGTGGTGGTCCGTGACCGCTGGCGTGGTGGCGGTCGCGGTGGCGGGTGTTGCGGGCGTCGGTGTGGTGACGCAGCGCTATTACGGTGACCTCACGCATGCTCCTGCCTTGGCGGCCCCGGCGCCGTCGCAGATCCTGAGCCCCGCGCGAGCAGAGGGGGAGGTGGATAATGCGGCGTTGGCCGCGCGTATCGACGACCTGTTGGCATCCGAGGTGGGCGCCGACCTGGGCACCCTGCACGGGCGGGTCACCGACACGGTGACCGGGGAGGTGGTGTGGCAGCAAGACGCTGATACGGCGCTGCAGCCGGCGAGTGCCACGAAGATTCTTACCGCGGCGGCGGCGGTCCTCGAGTTGGGTCCGGATGATGTCATCACCACGGAGGTCATCCAGAGTGCTGACAAAAAGTCCGTGACCATTCGGGCCGTCGGGGATGTCTGGCTGACGGCCAAGCAGATGGATGAGCTGGCGAAGCAGATCGGGGAGGCGGAGCAGGTGTTCGTGGATACCTCCGCCTGGTCGGGTGAAGCGCTCATGCCGGGGTGGGATCCGGCGGACATCGATGCCGGGTATATCGCCCCGTTGGAACCCGCGATGCTCAACGGTGCCCGGATTGGGCAGACGGAGGGTGATGTCCCGCGTTCGCATACCCCGGCGTTGGATGTGGCGAAGGCTGTGGCGGATCGAATCGGGGCGAGCACCGTCGGGTTGGGCCCGGTTCCGGAGGACGGGACGGTTGTCGCCCGGACAAGTTCGCCGCCGCTGATCGAGCGGCTGACGGAGATGATGCTGCATTCGGACAACGTCATGGCGGAGGCGGTGGGCCACGAGGTGGCCCTGCACCGGGGGCAGGCAGGCACGGCGCAGGGGGCGACGCAGGCGACGCTGGACGTGCTGAGCGCGCGAAACATCGACCTCACTGGGGTGTCCTTGGCGGATAATTCCGGGTTGTCCACGCTCAACCTCATTCCGCCGCGCGTCCTCGATGAGGTGCTTGTCGACGCCGCGACGAACCCCGAGCTGCGGCCCCTGCTGGCCACCCTGCCGGTGGCAGGTGGGGAGGGTACCCTGTCGGATCGCTACCTCGACCAGTCGGGCCGCGGGTGGGTGCGCGCGAAGACGGGCACGTTGACTAATACGTCGGCGCTCGCGGGGATCGTCACGGCGGATTCGGGTCGCGTCTACTCCTTCGCTTTGTTGTCCAACGGCTCGGAAATCCTCGCCGCGCGCCGGGCGCTGGACACGGTGGCCTCGACTATTCGGGATTCTTAACGTGGACTATCCGCGGCACAGCCCCCACTTTCTTGCTTGTCGACGCGCTGTCCGTCCCCACCTCACCGCCGGTCCCGTCACGGTGGGCCTGTCGGGAGGGGCGGATTCCCTCGCCTTGGTCGCCGCCGCGGTCGCCGAGGGGCAGGAAGTCTTGGCGGTGGTGGTGGATCACCAGCTGCAGCCGGGGTCGGGGGACGTGGCGCGCCGGGCCGTCGCGCAGGCTGAGAAGCTGGGGGCGCGTGCGCAGCTGCGCACAGTGACGGTGCCGGCGGGGAACCTTGAAGCCCAGGCCCGCCACGTGCGCTACCAGGCGTTGAGCGAACCGGGCAATGACGTGTGGGTCGCGCACACCCTCGATGACCAGGCCGAGACCTTTCTCTTGGGGGCGCTGCGCGGGAACCCGACCGGGATGAGCCCGCACTCAGGCCGCATCGTGCGCCCCTTCCTCAGCATTCGGCGCGCCGACACCGTGGGCGCGTGCGCGGAACTGGGGTTGGAGCCCTGGCACGACCCCCACAATGCGGACCCAGCTTTTAGGCGGGTGGCGCTGCGCCAGGAAATCCTGCCCGCCCTCCATCGCCTCATCGGGGGAGACGCCTCCGAGGCCCTGGCACAAGCGGCGGAACGCAGCGCCGCAGATAATGAGCTGCTCAGCGAACTGGCGGGGGCGCCGACCGACGACTGCGCTGAACTTGCCGCTCAACCGGGACCGCTGCGACGCCGCCGCTTGGCGGCGTGGCTGCGGGAGCGCGGAGTGGGAGTGACGGGGGCGTCGATAAGCATGGTGGAGGCGCTGTGCATTGACTGGCATGGCCAGGGCGGGGTCGCCGTGGGCCAGCGCAACGGAAGAAGGTTGGAAGTGCGGCGGTCTAATGGCAGACTGTCACTATCCGAGCAGGCCTAGGAAAGGTGCCATGAGCATGCACGACAAGAAGGACTTCCACGTCCCCGCTAACCGCTACGGCGACGACGTCGAGGCGGTGTTGATCAGCGAAGACGACCTCTCCAATCGGATCGCCGAACTCGCCGCGAAGGTATCGGAGACCTATCGGGACACCGAGGAAGACCTCATCTTGGTGTGCGTGCTCAAGGGCGCAGTCTTTTTCCTCACCGACTTCGCCCGCGCGCTCGACATCCCCGCGCAGGTCGAATTCATGGCCGTGTCTTCCTACGGCAACTCCACCACCTCTTCCGGTGTGGTGCGCATCCTCAAAGACCTCGACCGCGAGATTCAGGGCCGCAACGTCCTCATCGTCGAGGACATTATTGATTCCGGGCTCACCCTGTCGTGGCTCATGCGTAACCTCCGCGCCCGGCAGCCCAAGTCCCTCGAAGTGATCACGCTGCTGCGCAAGCCCGACGTGGTCAAGGCTGACATTGACCTTTTCGACGTCGGCTTCGACATCCCCAACGAGTTCGTCATCGGTTACGGCCTCGACTACGCCGAGCGCTACCGCGACCTTCCCTACGTGGGCACCCTGCACCCGGACGTCTACTCCGGGAGCTAGCGCGGGAACAAAAGGGCCATCCGGCCCGTTGTGGAGTCAGTGAAGCTACCGCACCCGAAAGGCATTGGTCGCGAGAGGCACCTAAGCTCTGCGCGACTGCATACATGAAGAACAAGAGAATTCTCCAGATCGGCCTGCTCGCCGCAGTCGTCCTGATCTCCCTGTACGTGTTCACCCTTTTCACGGACGACACTCGTAACTACCAGCAGGTAGATACCTCCGTGGCCATGGCGCAGCTGAATGACAACAACGCCAAGGAGGTGCAGATCGATGACCGCGAGCAGCGCGTGCGCATCGAACTGCGCAACCCGATCACGTATGAGGAACGTGAGGGCGTCGACGAGATCATGGCCCAGTACCCGGCCCGCACTGCGCCGGAAGTATTCGACGCGGTGAAGAACTCCGGTGCTGACAAGTACACGACGAGGGTCACCCAAGACAGCTTCCTGGGCAGCATGCTCGGATTCCTGCTGCCCATGCTCATTCTCTTCGGCCTGCTGTTCTTCTTCTTTACCCGCATGCAAACCGGCGGCATGTTTGGTTTCGGCGGCTCCAAGGCCAAGGAACTGACCAAGGACATGCCCACCAACACCTTCGCCGACGTCGCTGGTGCTGACGAAGCGGTCGACGAGCTGGTGGAAATCAAGGACTTCCTCCAGGACCCGGCCCGCTACCACGCCCTCGGCGCGAAGATTCCCCGCGGCGTGCTGCTCTACGGACCGCCCGGCACGGGCAAGACCCTCCTCGCGCGCGCCGTCGCCGGTGAAGCCGGGGTGCCGTTCTACTCCATCTCCGGTTCGGATTTCGTGGAAATGTTTGTCGGCGTCGGTGCCTCCCGCGTGCGCGACCTGTTCAAGCAGGCCAAGGAGAACAGCCCCTGCATCATCTTCGTCGATGAGATCGACGCCGTCGGACGCCAGCGCGGCTCCGGCATGGGTGGCGGACACGACGAGCGCGAACAAACGCTCAACCAGCTCCTCGTCGAGATGGATGGCTTCGGCGACCGCGAAGGTGTCATCCTCATGGCGGCGACCAACCGCCCCGACATCCTCGACCCCGCCCTGCTGCGCCCCGGCCGCTTTGACCGGCAGATCCCCGTCACCGCGCCCGACCTCGCCGGGCGCGAAATGATCCTCAACGTCCACGCCAAGGGCAAGCCCCTCGGCCCGGACGCTGACCTCAATGCCCTGGCCAAGCGCACCGCCGGCATGTCCGGCGCCGACCTGGCCAACGTCCTTAACGAGGCCGCCCTCCTCACCGCCCGCATCGGCGGCAACGTCATCACTGCCGACGCCCTCGAAGAGGCCACCGACCGCGTCATCGGCGGCCCCCGCCGCGAAGGCAAGGTCATCTCCGAGAAGGAAAAGAAGGTCACCGCCTACCACGAGGGCGGGCACACCCTCGCCGCGTGGGCGCTCAAGGACATCGAGCGCGTGTACAAGGTGACCATCCTCGCCCGCGGCCGCACCGGCGGCCACGCCATGACCGCCGCCGAGGACGACAAGGGCATGTACAACCGCGATGAGCTCTTCGCCCGCCTCGTTTTCGCCATGGGCGGCCGCGCCGCGGAGGAGCTCGTCTTCGGCGAGCCCACCACCGGTGCCTCCGCCGATATCGAGCAGGCCACCAAGATCGCCCGCGCCATGCTCACCGAATACGGCATGTCGCCCACCCTCGGCGTGGTCAAATACGGTCAAGAGCAGGGCGATCCCTTCTCCGGCCGCGGGGGCGGCGGCACGCTGGAGGTGTCCCCCGCCATCGCCGCGAAGATCGACGAGGAGACCCACCGCCTCCTCGACGCCGCCCACGAGCAGGCGTACACCATCCTCCGCGACAACCGCGAGTACCTCGACCGCCTCGCAGAGAAACTCCTGGAGAAGGAAACGTTGCGACGCCCCGACCTCGAGGTCCTCTTCGAGGGCATCGAGCCGCGCGCGGCCCACGACATCTTCCCCGGCGAGAACGATCGCTTCCCCCGCCAGGCCGACCGCGAGCCCGTCAAAACCCCCGTTGAGATGGCCATCGAGCGCGGCGAAGAACCGCCGAAGCGCTTCTCCCTGCTGGAGATGTCGAAGGAAGCCCGCGCTAAGCGTCAGGCCGAGCTCGCTGCGGCGCCCCCGGTTCCCGCCGGTCCCTCGGCTCCCGCCGAGGGCCGTCACCACCGCGAGGGCAACCCGGGATCAGTCCCGGATTCTGCCTCGGAAACGAAGGCCCGCTACGGCGGAACCCCGCCGCCCGCGGACTGGTCCGCGCCGGGCTGGCCGCCGAAGTCCAACCCCTACTCCTCCGCCAGCGAGGAGCACCCGGGCATGAAGAACTACGGGCCGGTGGCTCCTGAGGCAGCCGAGACCGATCGGAAGGATCCCCCGACCGAGGTCATCGGGTTCCGCCTGCCGGACCACGAGCAGCCAGAGAACCGGAAAGCTAGTGAAGATACTGCCGTGATCGAAAAGCCCGCCGCCGACGCAGCAGACGCAGCAGACCCTGTGGAACCTAAGGACGACTAAATGACTGAATTCGATCAGGCTCGCGCCGAGGCCGCAGTCCGGGAATTGCTCATCGCCGTCGGCGAAGACCCCGACCGCGAGGGACTGCGGGAAACGCCGGCCCGCGTGGCGCGCTCCTACCGGGAGATTTTTGCCGGGCTGCACACCGACCCGACCGAGGTGTTGACGAAGACTTTCGCGGAGGATCACCAGGAGCTCGTCCTCGTCCGCGACATCCCGATCTATTCCACGTGCGAGCATCACCTCGTGCCCTTCTACGGCACAGCCCACATCGGCTACATCCCGGGCAAGTCCGGCCAGGTCACGGGCCTGTCCAAGCTGGCTCGCCTGGCGGACATGTACGCCAAGCGTCCGCAGGTGCAGGAACGGCTGACTTCGCAGATTGCCGATGCCCTCGTGGACAAGCTCGGCGCGCAGGCCGCGATAGTGGTCATCGAATGTGAGCACCTGTGCATGGCGATGCGCGGCATCCGCAAGCCCGGGGCGACGACCACGACCTCGGCGGTGCGCGGCGGATTCAAAACCAATGCCGCGTCCCGCGCCGAGGTGCTCAGCCTCATCCGTAGTTAGGGTGGGTGGCATGCGCGTTGCAGACCTCACCGTGCCGGGGCGGTGCTTAGTCATGGGCATTGTCAATGTCACCGAGGACTCGTTTTCCGATGGCGGCCAGTGGCTCGACATTGACCGCGCCATTGCCCACGGGCGGGAGCTGGTGGCGCAGGGCGCGGACATGATCGACGTCGGCGGCGAATCGACCCGCCCCGGTGCCACGCGCGTGGACCCCCGGCTGGAGGCGGAGCGCGTCGCCCCGGTTATCGCGGCTCTCTCCCAGGAGGGCATCGCCACGTCGGTGGATACGATGCGCGCCTCGGTGGCTTCCGTAGCCGCGGAGGCCGGGGCGTGCCTCATCAACGATGTTTCCGGTGGCTTGGCTGATCCGGATATGTACCGCGTCATGGCCGATACCGCCCTGCCCGTCTGCCTCATGCATTGGCGCACCTTGCGCTTCGGCGACGCCGCTGGCACGGCTGACCACGGTGGCGATGTCGTCCGCGACGTCCGCGAACGACTCGACCAGTTGGTGGGCAATGCCTTGGATGCTGGGGTCGCCCGAGACAACATCGTCCTCGACCCGGGGTTGGGTTTCGCGAAATCCCGCGAGGACAATTGGGCGCTGCTCCACGCCCTCCCGAGCTTCATCGGCGGCGAGTTCCCCGTGCTCGTCGGCGCTTCCCGCAAGCGTTTCCTGGCGGCGGTCCGCGACGACCGCGGGTTCGCAGGCGCGCCCGCCGATGCCGATCCCGCCACCGCCGCCGTCACCGCCATTTCCGCGCAGATGGGAGCCTGGGGCGTGCGGGTGCACAACGTCCCGGTCTCCCGCGATGCGGTGGACGTGGCCGCCCTGTGGCGCTCCGGAGGTGGCTCTCGTGGCTGATCGCATCGAACTCCGCGGCCTGGAATGCTTCGGCTACCACGGGGTATTCCCGGAGGAAAAGCGCGAGGGGCAGCTGTTCATCGTCGACATCACCTGCTGGTTGGACACCGCGCAGGCGGCCGCGACCGATGATCTTCGCCTGACTGTCAACTACGCCGAGCTGGCCGAGCTGGCCATTTCGGTGGTCTCGGGGCCCTCGCGCGATCTCATTGAGACGGTCGCGGCGCTCATCGCCGACGACGCCCTCGCGCGGTTCGACCTGCTCCACGCCGTCGAGGTGACGATCCACAAGCCCTCCGCGCCCATCCCGCACACGTTTAGCGATGTCGCCGTTGTTGCCCGCCGCTCGCGCCGCACCCGCGCCGAGTTTAGGAACGCCTGATGCGCGCCGTTCTGTCCATCGGGTCCAACATGGAGGATCGCCGCGCGCTGCTGGGCACCGTCGTTGATGACTTCCGCGCCGACATCGTCGCCGCGTCACCGATCTTCTCCACGCCGCCGTGGGGCGTCGAGGATCAGGACGAGTTCCTCAATGCGGTTCTGCTTATCGACGTCCCCGGCACCCCCCTTCAGCTGCTTCGTCGCGGTCAGGCCCTGGAGGAGGCCGCCGCCCGGCGGCGGATTCGACACTGGGGTCCGCGCACCCTCGACGTCGACATCGTGCAGGTCGTGGAGGACGGTAAGGAAGTGCTATCCGACGACCCGGTGCTCACCCTCCCTCACCCTTTCGCCCACGAGCGCGCCTTCGTCCTCGTCCCCTGGCTCGCGGCTGACCCTGTAGCGGTCCTGCGCGGGCGTCCCGTCGCGGAGTGGGTGGCCGGGCTCGATCCGGCCGACGCCGCCGCTATCAAGGAAGTGGGGTCGCTGCTATGACCCGCACCCCTATCATTGGGCTCGTCGCCGCCGGCGGCTTCAGTGCCGCCGTCGTAGCTATCTTGACCTGGGGATTCTACGGTTCCATGATGGCCATCCCTGTCACGGTATCGGTGACGTTGTGGGCACTGACCGCCTTGTGTGTGTTCCTCGCATGGAAGGTCCGCTCCCGCCTGGATGAGGGCCGGATTGGCCAGGACCGTAGTCAACTCAACCCCGTCATGGCCGCACAATTTTTGGTGCTGGCCAAGGCTTCCGCGTGGACCGGGGCGATCATCGGGGGCGGATACGTTGGTATGGCGTCCTACATCCTGCCGCGCATCGGCGAACTCGTGGCCGCCGCCGAAGACCTGCCCGGAGTCCTCGCCTCGGCACTAGGCGGGATCGCGTTGTCCGCCGCGGGCCTCTATCTCGAACGACACTGCGAAACGCCGCCACCCTCCGATGGAGAGTTGGTTGGTTAGAGTGGAGCCCATGAATGACCAGAATGCTTGGAAGGGCACCGACCGCGGTCAGCTGTTGCTGATCGCGCTCATCGTTGTCGCCTTCGTTGCCAGCCTGGTCATGCTGTTTACCGATAACACCGGTGCCCTCAAGCTCGCCCTTATCGCCGCCCTCTGGGCAGCCCTGCTCGGTTCTTTTCTGGTCTATCGCTCGCGCCAGGCAGTGGATGCCAAAGACGCCGAGCTGGAACATCAACGGGAATTGGCGCATTCGCGCGTGCTAGCCGGGGAGGGTACTCCCTCCCAGGAGTTGGAACTGCTCCACGAGATGCGTGCCCGCGAATCCGAAGTCCTGGCTGATATCCAACGCGAGCTCAAGGCTCTGCGCGCCCAATTGGAAGAACTTTCCGGGAGGGAGTTCGGCTACGAACCCGCCTCGCTGCGAGCCGAGGCCCGCCGGATCCTCGAGTTGGAGGAGGCGGCAGCAGTCGCCGCCACTCCCGAGCCGGAACCTGAGCCGGAGCCCTACGAGTCCCCGCTTCCTGACTTCAGCCACGTGCACACCGGCCCTCCTTCCTCTGACGCCGTTGCCGGGCGCCTTGGGCAGCAAGAGACCCCATCCCGACCCATTCCCAACCCCTTGGCGGAGCTCATCGCCGAAAACCAGCGCCGGGAGCAAGAGCAGACCCGAGCCTTTAGCACTGGATCTTTCGAGGCCGTTTCCTGGGATCAGGGTGGAGTGCACCGAAGCGAGGTGGAGCCGCCGGAAGAAGAACCGGTCACCCCGACCTACGTCGGACGGCATGGGGCTGGCTTCAACTTCGCAGCGGAGGAGCCCGAGGTGGCGGAGGTGCCAGAGCCTGTCGCTCCTGAACCTGAGCCCCCGGTGGTCGAAGCTCCGGTGGTCGAAGAAGGTCGGCGCGGGCGCCGCCGGCGGGACGAACAAGGCGGCGTGTCCGTTGCGGAGCTTTTGGCGCGGGCCAAGGCCAGCGAGGAAAATTAACCACCAAGGAGAACTCATGCAGGCACCCCGTATGCGGGTGGGCGTGTACGTCGATACTGAGCATCACGAGCGTGAGCGGCTGGCTCGGCTTCCGGACCTGATGGACAGCGCGGGCCATTATCTTCATTGGCCCGTGGAAGGCTCACTGCCGTGGGAGGACATGGACCTCATCCTTCTTGTGGTCCGGGACAGCTCCTTGGAAGAGGCAGTGGATACCCTCGAGCCGCACGTTCGACGGGGCCAGATCGTCGTGCACACTTGCCTTGCCCAGGGCGTGCAGGTCCTCGATCCCCTCGAGGTCAAGGGCGCGGTCGTCATTTCCGCTGGCAGGCTCAGCGACGATCATTGGGCCGTGACCACGGTGGATGAGATGGGCTTTTCCGTCGCGGAGCTGTTGTTCGCGGAGCTAGGACTTCGTACCATTCATGTGGCGGATAACGACCGTATCAAGATTGCCGCCGCGATGACCTACGCGGACGCTATTCGCAGTCTGCGTCATGATGCCGTCGACATGGTGGCCAACGTCGTGGGCAATGAAGAAAAAGCCGAAGAAATCATCAACTCTGAATTTCTCTTCGCCAACCCGCCCACCGTCATGGGCCCGGGCGGCCTGTATGAACAGTGGAAATCCATCTCGGACCCCGGGTTTGCCCGGATTTTCCGCGATACGCTGCGCCGACTGGGCGAGCTAACCCAAAAAGAAGACGTAGAACTGTGGGCGATCGGCCGGGAAGGGCTGTCATGAGTTTCGAATTTGGGCAGGCCCAGGAGTTTTCCACTGAGCGCATTTCGATCTTCGCGCGGGCCATGCGAAAAACGGGGCGCCCGGTCGTGTTGGTTCCCCTGGGGGTGGGGCTCCACGCCGGTCACATTGCGCTTATCCGTGCTGCCCGGCGCCTTCCCCGCGCCGTCGTCATCGTGGCGTGGGCGGGAACGGAGGTTCCGGAGGAGCTTAAGTCCGAGCAGGTCGACGCCGTCTGGCGCTACACCGTGGCGGAGCTGTGGCCCAAGGGCCTGCGCACCGTCATTCAGCCGGTCGATCATCACCTGGAGCCGGTAAGCGATCTTGCCCGGGTGCTTACCCAGCAGATCGCCGAGCTCAACATCGTCGGCCCGAGCGATGTCTTCGTCGGGGAAAAGGACTACGAGCAGATCCGTGCCCTGCAGTCGGCGGTCACCGATCTGCATCTGCCGGTCACGGTCCATGGCGTGCCGACGGTGCGCATGCCCGACGGCATTGCGCTCTCTCTCCGCAACACCCAAGTTGATGAGGCGGCGCGGGAACAAGCCCTGGCGCTGTCCGCAGCGTTGACGGCGGGTGCCCACGCCGCCGAACACGGAGCGGATGCGGTGCTTTCCGCCGCCCGCTCGGTGTTGGACACGGCCGGAATCGAACCGGAGTACCTCGCGGTCCGGGGCCTCGAACTCGGCGAAGCGGAGGAGACCGGAGATGCCCGTCTCCTCGTCGCCGCCACCGTCGGGGGCGTGCGCCTCATCGATAACGTGGGCCTGCCCCTGGGCGTGGGGTTCCGCAACCTGGGGCAGGACGCCTAGCGCAGCAGCGCGGCGAAATCCTCGACCCCGGCGATACCGGCGATCTCCCCGGACTGGAGGGGGAGCTGGACCACGGGGACGTCGTTAAGCGAAAGGGCCCGCAGGGCCTGCTCCTCCAACGCATGTCGATGGGCGAGGAAATCGCCCTCGTCGACCGGCGAGCGTCGGTTGACGATGCACCCGCCGACGCGGACGCCGGAGGACCGCAGCTCCTCGCAGAACTCGTGGGTTTCCTGGACGGGGAGGCGCTCGGCGGTGAGCACGATGAAGAAGACACACTGATCGGGGTCGGTGAGGACGGTCCGCAGGTTCTCAAAACGCGCGCGGCGTTTGAGCAGCAGCGAACGCAACTGTTGGTTACGCCGATCCACGGGATTGAGCGCGCCGGTGACAATGTGATCGCGACCCGTCGGCGCCAACCCGCGGGCCACGGACGACAGGTGCTCGGACTTGGCTCGCCGATCAAGGAGGCCATCGGTCCACGCCGCCATGAGCTCGGGTAACGCCATGAGTCGGGACGTGTGCCCGGAGGGGGCGGTGTCGAAGACCACGTGATCGTAGTTATCGGCCTCGGTGTCCACCAAGGAGGCGATCCGCTCCAGGATCGCCGCCTCATGCGTGCCGGGGGATTGGGCGGCCAGCTGCAGGTGCTTTTTCACCTCACCGTGGAGGTGCTCCGGCATCATTCCCCGGATGGTGTGGCCCACATCCTTGAGGTGTTGGGCCGTCGTCGCCGCCGGGTCCAGCTCGATGACGTCGAGGTTCTCCCGCACCGTCGTGATGCGATCGCCGATGCGTCGCTCCCACAAGTGCCCCAGGTTGTGCGCCGGATCGGTGGAGACGAGCAGGACCTTCTTGCCGGACTGCGCGAGCGCGGTGGCGGTGGCCGAGGCGACGGTCGTCTTACCCACGCCCCCCTTCCCGCCGAAGAAGATGATGCGGGTGGAGTCAGTGAGATCTAGCAGCATTGAATGTTCTCCAGGGGTGAGTGCTCCATGTTCATCCGGCGGTGCCAGTCATGGAAGTCCTCGTAGATGATCGGCAGCATCTCCAGCGTGTAGTAGCTGGCGGGGTTCGGGACGCCGAGGGCCTCGGACATGACAAGCATCATGAACAGGTCATCTTCCTGCTGCTGGGCCTTGATAAACATCGCCCGGTACGGGCCCGCGTAGTACTCGTTGAGCCCGTCCGTGAATGCCTTCAGCTTGTCCCGAAACACTTGCCTAGCCCTTCTGCGATACCGACACGGGCAGTGGGGCGTCGGTGTCTTCGTCGCTCCACACCACCGGCTCCTCGTTGCGGGCCCGGTTCATGGCGGAGAACGCCTCGATGGTCACCCAGATGGCGCAGATGATGATGACGATGTCGAGGAACAGGAGCAGCCAGTTCTGCGCATCGTAGAAGCCGCGGACCTGGACGATTGCCGCCCACAGGGACACCACGAGCACGAACACCAGCGGAATGAGGACCGGCCACGTCGGGCGGCGCAGGCGCGTGAGGATGACGCAGACGATGGACAGCGTCAGAGCTGCCATCAGCTGGTTGGTGGTACCGAACAGCGGCCAGATGAGCATGCCGCCGGATCCGTCGCCACCCGCCGAGAAGGTCAGACCCAAGGCAACGACGATGACGATGAGGGTGGCCACCACGCCGGTGATCTTCACACCGACGATCTCGCCGATTTCCTGGACCACGAAGCGCTGCAGGCGAACGCCGGTATCCATGGTGGTGGCGGCGAAGAGGACCGCCATCGTGGCGAGGATGGTCGCGGAAAGGGAGTTGGGGATACCCAGGCCCTCGTTGATGAGGTTGCCGCCGCCTTCGACGAAGGCGTTGACGCCACCCTTGTTGAAGGCGGTGTAGATGGCTTCCCAATCCTGGATGGTCTTGAAACCAGCGGTGGTGGCGATGATCGTGCCGAGGGAGAGCAGGCCCTCGCCGATGGCGCCGAAGTAGCCGACGAAGCGGGCGTCGGTTTCCTTATCCAGCTGCTTGGCGGAAGTGCCGGAGGCGACGATGCCGTGGAAGCCGGAGATCGCACCGCAGGCGATAGTGACGAACAGCAGCGGCCAGATCGGCGGGGTGCCGGTAGGCAGGTTCGCGTTGACGGCCGGGGCGACGATGTTGGGAGCGGTGAAGATGAACGCGGCGTAGAGAATGCCCAGGCCGACGAACAGCTGCAGGCCGTTGATGTAGTCGCGCGGCTGGAGCAGCACCCACACCGGCAGGAGGGAGGCGATGCCGCCGTAGATGAAGAGGACGACGATCCAGAACGCGTTCGGGCTCAGGCCCAGGACGGAATCCGGCAGGGAGATGGGGTAGCGGTCGCCGACGATCATGAGGGTGTAGAGCACGACGACGCCAACGACGGAGACGAGCGGCAGGTTCCACTTGAAACGGTAGATGGCCTGGCCGATGAACAGGGCGACGATGATCGCGCCCCACGTCGGGATGACAGCGCTCGGGGTGGAGACTAGCAGGTTGGAAATGACCACTGCGAAGGCCGCGACGACCATGAGCAGCAGCAGGAAGATGACCACCAGGAAGAGGTTGCGGCCGCGGGCGCCGATGTATCGGCCCGACAAGGTGCCAATGGATTGGCCCTTGTGGCGCTGGGAGGCCCACAGGGCACCCAAGTCGTGCATGCCGGCGATGAAGACAGTGCCGATGGTCACCCACAGGAAAGCGGGCAGCCAGCCCCAAATAACAGCAACGGCCGGGCCGACGATGGGGGCGGCACCGGCCACGGAGGTGAAGTGGTGTCCCCACAGCACGAACTTGTTGGTGGGGACGTAATCCACACCATCGGTCATGGTGTGCGCGGGCGTCTTATAGCCATCAGACAGCTGGTACACCTTTTTCCCGAGGAATCGGGAGTAAAGGAAGTAACCAGCCAGCATCATGCCGACGCCGATGAAGACAAGGATGAGTGAGTTCATCTGGTTCCTCGGTTGTAGTGAAAAGGCCGCGGAACTGTCAGAGACGGCGCCGCCCGCCAGGTTTTGTCAAGGTCACTGCTAACCTTCTCACATAAAGTGGCATGGGTCACCCGGGGGGTGGTAGTTGGGATGCCAATCACTTAACTTCCCTGGGTAACTCCCCCTTAAGGGTGGCGTGATGCGCGCCTGGGGGTAGAGAAAATTCTGAAACAAGGCTCCACAGCGGCATGCTGTGGAGCCTTGCGAAGGAGTGCTGGTTAAGCCTTTGCTACGCCGATCTGGCCGCCGTCGGCCTTCCACACCTGCGCCACGGCGGGGCGCGGCGCCGAGCTGCCACCATCCGGCCAGTGAGAAGAAGGCTTTTCGACGGTCGCGTCATCCGTCTCACCGGGATGCTGGACGTTGACGATCACCCGGTTTTTCTCCACGATCGGCCCGCAGGTCTCGGCCGCAAACGGCACGGTGAGGAAGCATTTCACCTCGCCGCGGTTGTTGCCCTCGACGGCCATGGCGTAGAGCCCGTCGTTAGAACCGAGGGCGTTGCCGTCGGTGGAGATCCACAGGTTGCCGAACTCATCAAAGGCCAGGTTGTCTGGGCAGGAGATCGGAGAGACCTTGGCCTTGTCGAAGCCGCCGAAGTAGGTGTACGCCTCGTCCGGATCGCCGCAGACGAGCACGAGGTTCCAGGTGAACTTCTCGCCCGCGTGATCGTCATCGATCTCCATGACGAGGCCGTTCTTGTTTTCCTTGACCGGGGCGTACTCCCGGACGTCTTCCTTCGACTTCTCCGCCGCACCGCGGTACTTGTTGTTGGTCAGCGCCATGTAGACCTTGCCGGTGGTGGGGGAGATCTCCACGTCCTCAGGCCGGTCCATCTTCGTCGCGCCGACGGCATCGGCGGCCTCGCGGGTGAAGATGGCCACCTCCTCGCCGCTGAACCCATCGACGTGGGATTCCGCCTGGCCAGTGGCATCAACCGTCATCAGCTTGGCCCAGCGGCCCACACCATCAAAAGCCCCATCGGACGGCAGCTCACCGGAGCCGTCGATCTCGCTCTGCGGGGAGTTGCCCTCCATGATCGCAACGTAGAGGGTGCCCTCGTCGAGGATGGTCATGTTGTGCGCCTTATCGCCCTCCTTCATCTGCTTGGAAGAGACGAACTTGTACAGGTACTCAAAGCGGGCATCATCGCCGGAGTAACAGACGATCGTGCCGTCATCGGTGATATGGATGTTGCCAGCCTCATGCTTGAATCGGCCGTTGGCCATGTGCTTGACCGGGGTGGAGGTGGGATCGAAAGGATCGATCTCCACGAGGTAGCCGAAGCGGTTGAACTCGTTGGGCTCCTTGGCTAGATCAAAACGGGAATCGAAGCGCTCCCACTTGCGATCCGACTCGCCCTCGGAGGCACCGAAGCGGTCGACGGAGGTGCGGGTCCGCTCATCGCTGACACCGTCGGCGTTGGCGAAGTAGATGTCGAAGTTCTCTTCGCCGGAAAGCATCGTGCCCCACGGAGTCAGCCCGCCGGCGCAGTTGTTGAAGGTGCCCAGAACCTTGGTGCCAGTAGAATCGGCCGAGGTTTTCACGTAGCCAGAGCCAGCGCCCGGGCCGACGAGGCGGAACTCCGTCGTGCCGGTGATCCGGCGGTTGAGGGGGCCGAACTCGCGCTTGAGTTCCCCGGTCTCGCCGACCTTGGACACCTCGAGGATGGTGTGGCCGTGGCTAGCGATGCCGATGCGCGCCTGCTCCTCCGTCGGATTCTCCGGGTCATAGTTCGGGAACATCTGCGGCTCGGTGGTGTACTCGTGCGAGCAGACATACACCAGTCGGTTGGGGTCCGAGGGGTGTTCAAACAAGCCGGCAAAGTCATTGTTGAAGCCGAACTGCTGCTCGGCAGCCGCGAGGGTTTGATTGTTGATGTCGAACTCCGGGGCACCCTCAATGACCGGGTCACCCCAGGCGATAAGCACGGACTGTTCGTAGCCGGTGGGGACGGTGACCTTGTCATCCTCGTTGGGGGCGACGACATCGAACTGCAATCCCTTGCCGGACTGATGCTCGCCGCTGGATGTCGCGGAGGAGGTGGACGATGCCCCGCTTGCGGCGTTTTCGTTGGCGGGGGAGCAGGCAGCGAGGGCAGCACCGCCGCCGACGGTGAGCACGGTGAGTCCGCCGGCCTTCAGTGCTGAGCGGCGGGAAATGAGGTCACCGAAGTAGGGGTTGTCGGTCGGGTTCTCGCATGCGCCGAAGCACGCATTGCCGCACTTGTAGGTGCAGGTCAGGGAGCTGCGGGAGCTGGTGAACTTGCTGGAAAGAAGGTTGAGGCCCTTCAACATCGTGGTGCCCTCCAAGGCTTAAACCGAAAATGAGACGGACTGAACGTTAGGGAGAGCAGGTGTCCAGGCGACCATATTGAGGTGAAGAGTCAGTGAACTCCGACACTATTAAATAAGTACGGCTAAAGCCGGGTAAAATCGCCTCCACGTCCCGAAGGGGACGACACCCAGCACACTGAAGGAGTGACCTGACCTCATGTTTGTTAATGCTCAACCCACCTCCCGCGACCGCCATCTCACGCCTGAGCATGAGGAGACCATCAAGGCCACTCTGTCGCTCGTCGGCGAAAACATCACCACCATTGCCCAAACCTTCTACCGCACCATGTTTGCCAAGCACCCCGAGCTGCTGGCCAACACCTTCAACCGCGGAAACCAGAAGTCCGGCGAACAACAGAAGGCACTGGCTGCCTCCGTGGTGACGTTCGCCAGCATGCTGGTCGACCCCACTGCCCCGGACCCCGTGGACCTGCTGGCCCGGATTGGGCACAAGCACGTGTCCTTGGGAATCACGCGGGACCAGTACCAGATCGTCCACGACAATCTCTTCTCCGCGATCGTCGAGGTGCTCGGCGCGGACGTCGTCACCGCAGAGGTGGCCGAGGCGTGGGACGAGGTCTACTGGATCATGGCGGAGGTGCTCATCTCCTTCGAGGAAGCCCTCTATGCCTCGGATGGCGTCGCGCCGGGCGACGTCTTCCGCGACGTCACCGTCACCGTGAAGGAGGAGCTCAGCCCCACAGTCACCTCCTACACCCTGCGTGGTGATCTCACCGAGCACCGTCCCGGCCAGTACACTTCCATCGGGGTTGTGCTTGACGACGGTGCGCGTCAGTTGCGGCAGTATTCCATCATCGGTGGCACCGCCACCGAATACACGATCGCCGTTGAGACCGACGGCGAGGTGTCAACCTTCCTGCGCGAGCGCATCGAGGTTGGCGACACCATTCAGGCCACCCTCGCTGCCGGCGACTTGGTGCTCGAGGATTCCGACGTCCCCGTCGTCCTCATCTCCTCCGGCATTGGCTCCACCCCGATGGTGGGCATGCTCGCCCACCTCGCCGAGACCGGCTCCGACCGTCCGACGCTGTACCTTCACGCAGATGCCTCCGAGCAGGAGGATGCTCAACGTGCCCAGGCCCTGGATCTAGTAGCAAAGCTTCCGCGCGCAGCGGCGGAGATTGCTTACCGCGCGGAGGGGGAACGGGTGGACGTCGATACGCATGACCTTGCTGGTGCTGATGTCTACCTCTGTGGTGGCAACGACTTCCTCCAGGCGGTGCGCGGCGACTTGCTGGAGTTGCCCGCCGACAAAGCCCCCAAGTCGGTGCGCTTTGAGCTGTTCTCGCCGAATGACTGGCTGCTGGGCTAGTCCTGTTTGGGCGGCCGGCCACGCCGCGGCAGGTCGCCCACCCTGCGGGGAAGGCGACCTGCCCGGCGGAGGCTATCGCGCAGCATGACCTCAATCTGAGCGTTCACGCTGCGCGCCTCGTCGTTTGCCCAGCGCGCAATGGCCTCGTGGACCGCCGGGTCCACGCGTAGGGGAATGTTCTTCCGTGCCATCGCGGAAAACCTAGGAGTACAAGCTGCCGGTGTTGATGATGGGCTGGGCGTTGGAATCCGAGCACAGCACGACTAGGAGGTTCGACACCATTGCGGCGCGGCGCTCGGGGTCGAGCTCGACGATGTCCTTTTCCTCCAGCTGGTCGAGGGCAGCTTCGACCATGGTGACGGCACCCTCGACGATGGTCTCGCGGGCATCAACAATCGCGCTGGCCTGCTGGCGCTGCAGCATCGCCTGGGCGATCTCCGGGGCATAGGACAGGGCGGAGATCCGGGCCTCGAGGATCTCCAACCCGGCCACCTTCACGCGAGCCGCGACCTCATCCGCGAGCTCCTGCGACACCAGATCCGTGGAACCTGACAGTGAGGGATTGTGCGAGGTGCCGCCATCATAAGGGTGCGACGTCGCGACATGGCGCAGAGCTGACTCGGCCTGGGAGTGAATGAACTCATCCATGTCCTCCACCGAGAACGTCGCCTTCGCGGTATCGGCGACCTGCCACACGATGATGGCGCCGATGACTACCGGGTTTCCGCCTGAGTCATTGACCTTGATGGTGTTCGTTTCAAAGTTACGAACTCGTACGCTCAACTTGGTCGAGTTGGCCAGCGGGGGAATGAGCGACAGGCCGGTGCGTCGGTTGGTGCCCAGGTAGCGGCCAAAGAACTGGACTACCCGTGTACGGCCGGGCGAGATGATCTTGACCATCCCGAACATCACCAGCGAAATGATGAAGATGGGCACCGAAAGAATCAGGAGACCGATTCCACCGTTGCCTGCGTCGGCGAGCATGATCGCCCGAACGAACATGGCGATGCCGCCAATGAATAGTAGGGCGGCGATGATGATGGTGGCTCCGGCGAGGCCGGGACCGCCCGTCCATCCGTCCTGCTCAGTGACGTTAACTTTCACCCCGTCGTGGCCGACGGGGCGGTCAGCCACTTCGGCCTCGGGAACGTTGGTGTTCGTTGTCGATGGCGACATGGTGGTGAGTCCTTTCTTGCCTGGGGTGGACAATTAATCTGATATCAGAATACATAATGTGATATCAGATAACAAGGGCGGCTAACCTTCCTGATCGGATGACGAGCTTTGTGGAGCTGACGAACGCACAAAGTGCCTCCCGCGCAGTGTTCTGTATCGGTGACCTCGATGGACTAGTCTTGGGTGTCGTGACTGAGCAGAAGAAGCCCCAGGTAAAAAAGGCCGAGACCGGTAACGATCTCCCCGAGCAGCTGCGCATCCGCCGCGAGAAGCGCGCGCGCCTCATGGAGTCCGGCATCGATCCTTACCCCGTTGTCGTTGACCGCACTATCTCTTTGCGTGATCTGCGGGAGAAGTTCGTCGTCGTGGCGGAAGGGGAGGACGTCGAAAGCCAAGAAGGCGTTACCTACTTGCAGGCCGGCGAGGAGACGGACGCCGAGGTGGCCGTCACCGGCCGCCTGATCTTTATGCGCAACACCGGCAAGCTGTGCTTTGCCACCCTGCAGGACGGCGACGGCACCCAGGTGCAGGCCATGTTGTCCCTGGCCATCGTCGGCGAGGAGTCCCTCGCCGCCTGGAAGTCCGACGCCGACTTGGGCGATTTCGTCTCGGTCCGCGGGCACATCATTGCTTCTCGACGCGGCGAGCTATCCGTCATGGCCGCCTCCTGGCAGATGGCCTCGAAGTCGTTGCGTCCCCTTCCCGTCTCTTTCGCAGAGATGAGCGAGGACACTCGGGTGCGTCACCGTTACACCGACCTCATCATGCGGGAGCAGGCGCGCAACAACGCCCTGACCCGCATTAAGGTCATGCGAGCGTTGCGCCATCACCTGGAGGACGAGGGCTTCCTTGAGGTGGAAACCCCGATGCTGCAGACCTTGCATGGTGGTGCGGCGGCGCGCCCGTTCCAGACGCATTCCAATGCCCTGGACATTGACCTCTACCTGCGTATTGCTCCCGAGCTCTTTCTTAAGCGCTGCGTGGTCGGCGGCATTGACCGGGTGTTTGAGGTTAACCGCAACTTCCGCAACGAGGGTGTGGATTCTTCCCACAGCCCGGAGTTCGCGATGCTGGAGACCTACCAGGCGTGGGGTGATTACAACGATGGCGCGCGCACCATCCGCGAGCTCGTGCAGGCTGTCGCCATGGAGGTGTTCGGCTCCACCACGGTGACCCTGGCCGACGGCAGCGAGTACGACCTGAGCGGGGAGTGGACGACCATTGAGATGTACCCCTCGCTCAACGAGGCGCTGGCGCGGAAGTTCCCCGGCCAGCCGGAGGTCACCATCGACTCCAGCGTGGAGGAATTGAAGGCAATCGCCGAGGTCATCGGGCTCGACGTTCCCGCTAAGGGCGGCTGGGGGCACGGCAAGCTCGTCGAGGAGATCTGGGAGGTGCTGTGTGAAGATCAGCTGCACGGCCCGATCTTTGTCAAGGACTTCCCGGTTGAGACCTCACCCCTGACCCGTCAGCACCGGTCCAAGCCGGGCGTGACCGAGAAGTGGGACCTGTACATTCGCGGCTTCGAGCTGGCCACCGGCTACTCCGAGCTGGTGGACCCGGTTATCCAGCGCGAGCGCTTCGAGGATCAGGCCCGCCTGGCCGCTGGCGGCGACGACGAGGCTATGGTCCTGGACGAGGACTTCCTCCGCGCCATGGAGCAGGGCATGCCCCCGACCGCTGGTTGCGGCATGGGTATCGACCGGCTGCTCATGGCCCTGACCGGCCTGGGTATTCGGGAGACGGTGCTCTTCCCGATCGTGAAGCCGGAACAAAAGTAGGTCAGCCTAGAGGGCGGTGAAGGCGCCGTCCTTGAAGGTGAAGCCGCTACCGTCGTAGATCCCCGTGAAGGTGCCATCGGCGGACTGGGTGAAGCGGAAACCGAACAGGTCAACGCTCTCGCCCGCCGCGAGGCGCTCGCCGCCGATACCCATCGTGTGGGGGCCGGAGGTAAATCCCTCGTGGAACCCGATCTCCGGGTTGTAGGCGACGATGTTGGATTCCACCGTGGTGTTGAACCACGGGACCTCGGGCGGGTTTTGGTAGTTAGCGCCGCAGCGTTCGAAGCGTGGCGGATGATTGTCCGCAGGGTTGGGGGCCCCGTGGACTTCCTTGAAGGTGCATTGCAGGGTGTCATCAGCCGAGGTGACCATCCACCAGGTGACGTAGTTGTTGTCCACAACGGTGAACTCGCTCGGGGAGCGCTCGGCGGTGTAGGCCGGCTGTTCCGGCGCGATGGCGCGCGTCGTTCCGGTAGAGCTGGGTGTGGCGGAGGTGGTGCTGGCCTCGGTGCTCGTGGCGTCATCGCGGGCATCGCCGATGGTGCATCCGCTGAGGAGCAAACCGGCGGCGAGGAGTCCCGCGAGGGCGGGGCGGCGCGAGAGCATGGCGGTGGGGACCTCCGACGGATAGTTCAGACCTTGGCTGAAGAGTACTTGGCCAGTGCAAAGGATTGTCGACGGCTGGCGTGGGTGTCGAACCTCCAACGGCTTATTCCCCCTGATGGGGGTAGTTGCCCTGAAGGGGATGCGGGCCAGCGCTGGGAGCTTGCTGTGTGAGATAGCTCCGGGGGAGTGGTCGGCGACACGGGGCGACGTGGTTTAACCTGGTGGACGCTTCGGCGCCCTCAGGAAGCATTCAGGAATTCGCTTAGCTGCAGTTAAGGAAAGCTCGGAGTCACTTAGCCTGACATCAGTGCTTTTAAGCCCCTTCTTACTTGACTGACTCTGACCCTGAGGAGCCCGCCGTGACAGGCACCCCCACAACCCCCACATCGACGCCGATATCGCAGGGCCGCCGCATCCTCGCGCTCGACGTCCTGCGCGGCATCGCCATCCTGGGCACGCTGCTCACCAACATCTGGATTTTCTCCGGCTCCGTCCCGGAAGTCGTCGAGGTCGACGGATTCTTCGGATCCTTCAACCGCGCCGCTGGCACGGTGCTCAACCTCGTTACCGACGGCAAGTTCATCGGACTGCTCACCATCATGTTCGGCATTGGGCTGGAGATCCAACGCCAATCCGCCATCCGCCGCGGGGACCCCTGGCCGGGCCGCTACCCCTGGCGGGCGCTTGTACTCATTCTCGACGGCCTGCTCAACTACATCTTCATCTTCGAGTTCGACGTCCTCATGGGTTACGGTCTCACCGCCCTCGTCGTCGCCGCCGTCATGGCGCGCAGCCCCCGCGCACAGAAGATCTGGATGTACATCGGGCTCGGCGCCCACCTCTTCTTTATCGCCCTGTCCTTCTCTGGGACGTGGATCCTGGGCAAGCTCATGCCCGACTTCGCTGACGCTGGCGAACGAGGCTCCGACATCGTCGAGCCTGGTCGCGACGTCTTCCTCAGCCCCAGCAATACTGACTCCTACTGGGACATGGTCGTCGGCCGCCTCACCGACTTCCTTGGCGGGCGAGGGGAAATCCCCATCATGTTCGTCATGGGGCTGGGGCTCTTCCTCGTTGGCGCGCATCTCTATCGCGCCGGGCTCTTCCTGCCCGAATCCGTTCGCCTGCGCCGCATCGTCATGGCCATCGGCTTCGGCATCGGTATCCCGCTGGACTGGACCTTGCGGTTGACCGAGGTTGGCGCTGGTTACGCCACCCGATACGGCACCTCTCCGCTGGTGGCCTTCGGCGTGCTGGCCGCGGTTGCGGCCTTCTATGCCAACCGGGACAAGCTTGGACTGTCCGGAAAGTGGCTCTCACTAGTGGGCCGAATGGCGCTGACCTGCTACATCCTGCAGAACCTCATCGCCTCCATCATCTTCTACGACTGGGGCTTCGGAGTCGCCGCCAAAATCCAGGGGCAGTGGTACACCCTGGCCACGCTGGGTATCTACGTGGGAATCAGCGCTTTCCTCATCGCGCTCTCGGCGGTGTGGTTGCACTACTTTAGCCGGGGACCGGTGGAATTGCTGTGGCACCGGGGCGTGGACGTGATCGCTGACGCGGCGGATGCCGCGAAGGCGCGGCGACGCGGGCGTCGAGAAGCAGTGACGAACGTGGGTTAACCCTCTGGAACGGGGGAGAAGGCTAGGTTTGCGTTCACGTCAACAAAGCGCTATCCTGGCCCTCTTTCCCTAGATTCATTTTGAGAGGACCCAACGTGAGTTCCCGGAACGCCTCCCGACCTGACAAGCTACCCGCAGATGTCAAGGTCATCCTCACCGTGCTGGTTACCTCCGCATTGGTGATGTTCCTTAATGAGACCATCCTGTCGGTGGCGCTGCCATCGATCATGGCCGACTTTAACATTCAGGCCACGATGGCCCAGTGGCTGACCACCGGTTTCCTGCTCACCATGGCCGTGGTCATCCCGACCACCGGCTGGGTGCTGCAGCGTTTTAGCACCAAGCAGGTATTCCTCGCGGCCGTGACCAGCTTCCTCGTGGGTACGGTCATCGCGGCGATCGCGCCCAGCTTCGGAATTCTGCTCACCGGACGCATCATTCAAGCTGCGGGCACCGCGCTGATCATGCCCCTGCTGATGACGGTCGCGCTGACCGTCGTGCCCGCCAACCGCCGCGGCTCGATCATGGGCATCATCTCCATCGTCATGTCCGTCGCTCCGGCGCTCGGCCCCACAGTCTCTGGTTTCATCCTCAACCGCTTCACCTGGCACTGGCTGTTCTGGATGGTCGTGCCGCTCATTTCGCTCGCGCTGATTCTGGGCGCCTACTTCATCCGCAACGTCGGCGAGACCACCGCAGCACCCCTCGATCCGCTTTCGGTCGTCCTCGCTGCGTTGGCGTTCGGCGGCCTGGTCTACGCGCTCAGCTCCCTGGGTACTCACCCGCAGATGGCCCTCACCCTCGGAGCGGTTGGTGTGGTGGCCTTGGCCATTTTCGTCTGGCGCCAGCTCAAGCTGGAGACCCCGCTGCTCAACCTCAGCCCCTTCACCATCCGCAACTACACCGTCTCCGTCGTCGTTGCGCTGCTGGTCATGGGTACCTTGCTCGGCGTGGTGATGGTCCTGCCGATCTACCTCCAGACCGCCCTCGGTGTCTCCGCCCTGGTAACCGGCCTGCTGGTCATGCCGGGTGGCCTGGCCTCCGGGCTCCTCGCGCCCTTCGTCGGACGCCTCTACGACCGCGTCGGCCCGCGCCCGCTCGTCATTCCCGGTGCGCTGCTGCTGACGGCGGGCGTGTGGGCGATGACCCGGCTGGACATCAACTCCACCACCACCGAAGTCGTCACCATGCACCTGACATTCTCCCTCGGACTGTCACTGCTGATGACCCCGCTGATGACTACTGCGTTGGGCTCGCTGCCCGCGCACCTCTACGGACACGGCACCGCCATCCTCAACACCCTGCAGCAACTGGCGGGCGCCGCCGGCACCGCCGTGCTCATCGCCGCCCTCTCCTTTGGCACGCAAGCGGCGATCAGCGGCGGGGCTGACCTCGCCCAGGCCACTGCCGACGGCGCGCATACCGCCTTCGTCGGCGGCGGCATCTTCGCCATCCTCGTCCTCATCGCCAGCCCCTTCGTGGCCAAGGTGGCGGAGGACCAGGACAACGCTGTCACCAGCGACTAAATCGCCGACCAGCCGCCATCGTTAGGTAAGATCGCTCCGTTGACGCTCGCTGCGTCATCGGACAGCAGCCACACGATGGCGGCTGCCTGCTGCTCCGCAGTGCTCATCGACGGCACGTTCCCCCGGTAGCCTGCCAATCGCTCGTGGCCGAACTCGCCCACCTTTTCCGGGATGGGAATGCCCGTCATCACCGCGCCGGGGGCGACAGCATTGGTGCGGATGCCGGCATTGGCGTACATGACCGCCATCGACTTCGTGATGCCCACTACCGCATGCTTGGACGCGGTATAGGCCACGCCCGCGCAGGAACCGCGCAGGCCCGCTTCTGAAGCAACGTTGACAATCGAACCCCCGCCGTTGGCCAGCATGTGCCCGGTGACTGCGCGGCTCGGTCGAACCAGTCCGTCCACGTTGACGGCAAAGACCCGCGACCACATTTCATCGGTCACTTCGTGCAGCGCGGAAAAGTCATCCATGATGCCGGCGATATTGGCCAAACCGTCAATCCGGTCGCCAGCTGCCGCAAGAATCTCCTCGGCGGCACCCGCCGCCGCGAGGTCGGCGGTGACGGTGACCAACTGCTCGGGGGAGGTACCGGCGACGTCGACAAGCTCGGTGAGGCGCTGCGCTGAGACATCCACCGCGACCACCCGTGCGCCCTCACCGAGGAGTTGCAGAGTCGTGGCACGGCCGATGCCGTTGGCGGCGCCGGTGACAATGACGGTCTTGTCCGCAAAGCGTTTTCCCGCCGGGGGCCGTGTCGTCTCCGCCTCGATCGTGGGAGGAAGGTGGCCGCCGTTGGCCTCGGCGACCAAGCCATCGATGGCGTCGCGGGTCATCTTCCCTCCCGACAGTTCCACCAGTGTGGCCAGCGGAAGATTATAAGCGGGCTTCAGGGCATCGGCATCGGATCCGGCAGACTCCAGGAAGGCCCTGAGAACAGGCCCTCCGGCGGGATGACTCAGCCAGGCTTCGATGGTGTCGTGGGCAGTAATAGGGGAGTTGGTGGGGGATGTGCTCATCGTCGTACTCCTTTGACAGTTTCGACGGTGCGGAGGGGTCGAGCTGGAGAGGTCGGAGAGGTCGGAGAGGTCCTAGACAAAAGCGTAGCGCCGGCCCCTCTCATGAGGCCCGAAATGGGCTGTTCGCTACCGGCGTACAACCCTTCTACCTGCATGAATGGCCGGAAATTGAGCGCTAGGAATTCAAGGCGCAAATAGAATGTCTGTCCCGGGCGTTAGAGTAGTTAGCAAGTTAGGAACAAAAGGTTAGGGGTAGACATGTTCGAACGGTTCACCGACCGCGCACGTCGCGTTATCGTCCTTGCACAGGAGGAAGCGCGCTTGCTCAACCACAATTACATCGGCACGGAGCACATCCTGCTCGGCCTTATTCATGAGGGTGAGGGCGTAGCGGCCAAGGCCCTGGAGTCCATGGGTATTTCCCTGGATGCCGTGCGCTCGGAGGTCGAGGAGATTATCGGCACCGGGACGCAGCCGCACACCGGCCACATTCCTTTTACCCCGCGCGCCAAGAAGGTCCTCGAGCTTTCCCTGCGTGAGGGGTTGCAGATGGGGCACAAGTACATCGGTACTGAGTTCCTGTTGCTGGGCCTCATCCGTGAGGGCGAGGGCGTGGCCGCCCAGGTGCTGGTCAAGCTCGGCGCTGATCTGCCTCGCGTGCGCCAGCAGGTTATTCAGCTGCTGTCCGGCTACGAGGGTGGCCAGGACAATAACCCCGAGGTGTCCCCGGACGCTGCCGCTGGCGGCCCCGTCGGCGCCGGCGCTGGTGCCGCTCGCGGTGGCCAGCAGGGCCAGGGCGGTGCGGGTGATCGCTCGAACTCGCTCGTACTGGACCAGTTTGGTCGTAACCTCACCCAGGCTGCTCGCGATGGCAAGCTTGACCCGGTCGTCGGGCGTGAGAAGGAAATTGAGCGCATCATGCAGGTGCTCTCGCGTCGTACGAAGAACAACCCGGTGCTCATCGGTGAGCCCGGTGTGGGTAAGACCGCCGTGGTCGAGGGCCTGGCGCTCGACATTGTTAATGGCAAGGTTCCGGAGACGCTGAAGGATAAGCAGGTCTACTCTCTCGACCTCGGTTCCTTGGTGGCCGGTTCCCGCTACCGCGGTGACTTTGAAGAGCGCCTGAAGAAGGTGCTCAAGGAGATTAACCAGCGCGGCGACATCATCTTGTTCATCGACGAGATTCACACCCTTGTCGGTGCCGGTGCCGCCGAAGGCGCCATCGACGCTGCCTCCCTGCTCAAGCCCAAGCTGGCTCGTGGTGAGCTGCAGACCATCGGTGCCACCACGTTGGATGAGTACCGCAAGCACATTGAAAAGGATGCCGCGCTGGAGCGTCGTTTCCAGCCGGTGCAGGTGCCGGAGCCGTCCGTCGAGCTGACCATTGATATCCTCAAGGGCCTGCGCGACCGCTACGAGGCACACCACCGCGTGTCCATCACCGACGGTGCTCTCGTTGCCGCCGCCAACCTGTCCGATCGCTATATCAACGATCGATTCCTGCCGGACAAGGCCGTCGACCTCATCGATGAGGCTGGCGCCCGCATGCGCATCAAGCGCATGACCGCCCCGGAAGGCCTGCGTGAGATCGATGAGCGCATCGCTGACGTGCGGCGGGAAAAGGAAGCCGCGATCGATGATCAGGACTTCGAGAAGGCGGCCGGCCTGCGGGATAAGGAGCGCAAGCTGGGCGAAGAGCGCGCTGAGAAGGAAAAGCAGTGGCGTTCCGGCGACCTGGAAGAGATCGCGGAGGTCGGCGAGGAACAGATCGCCGAGGTCCTGGGCACCTGGACCGGTATCCCCGTGTTCAAGCTGACCGAGGAAGAGTCCTCTCGCCTGCTGCGGATGGAAGATGAGTTGCACAAGCGCATCATCGGCCAGGACGACGCCGTTAAGGCCGTCTCTCGCGCCATCCGCCGTACTCGCGCCGGGCTGAAGGATCCGAAGCGTCCCTCCGGTTCCTTCATCTTCGCCGGCCCCTCCGGTGTGGGTAAGACGGAGCTGTCGAAGGCTCTCGCGGAGTTCCTCTTCGGTGAGGATGACGCACTCATCCAGATCGACATGGGCGAGTTCCACGACCGCTTCACCGCCTCCCGTCTGTTCGGTGCGCCTCCCGGATACGTCGGATACGAGGAAGGTGGCCAGCTCACCGAGAAGGTCCGCCGCAAGCCGTTCTCCGTTGTCCTCTTCGACGAGATCGAGAAGGCCCACAAGGAGATCTACAACACCCTCCTGCAGGTCCTCGAAGATGGTCGTCTCACCGACGGCCAGGGCCGCGTCGTCGACTTCAAGAACACCGTGCTCATCTTCACCTCGAACCTGGGCACGCAGGACATTTCCAAGGCCGTGGGCATGGGCTTCACCGGCTCCTCCGAGACCGACACGGATGCGCAGTACACGCGCATGAAGAACAAGGTCAACGACGAGTTGAAGAAGCACTTCCGTCCCGAGTTCCTCAACCGCATCGACGAGATTGTGGTCTTCCACCAGCTCACCCGCGAGCAGATCGTGGAGATGGTGGAGCTGCTCATCGGCCGCGTCGAGCGCGCCCTGGCCTCCAAGGACATGGGCATCGAACTCACCGACAAGGCCAAGGCCCTACTCGCTCAGCGCGGCTTCGACCCGGTCCTGGGTGCCCGTCCGCTGCGCCGCACCATCCAGCGGGAAATCGAGGACGCTATGTCCGAGAAGATCCTATTCGGTGAGCTCGGCGCTGGTGAGATCGTCACCGTCGACGTTGATGGATGGGACGGCGAGGACAAGAACGTCGACTCGGCTGTCTTCACCTTCACGCCGCGTCCGAAGCCGCTGCCGGAGGGAACCTTCTCGGAGATTTCCCCCGAAGCAGCAGAGGCGATCCGCGAGGTAGAAACCGACTTGGTTGTCGCCGATACCCCGGACACCGTCCCGGATGATCTCAGCGAGGTGGGAAGCAACCCCGACGAGGGCCCGCAGGGCGGCGCGCAGCCGCAACCGCAGGTCTAACGCGTATAGAATGCCCACCATGGGCATCACGTATCGCAAGCGCAAGAAGGTCGGCAAGAACAGCTGGATCAACATCTCCGGCTCGGGCGCCTCGGCGTCCACCCGGGTTGGCCCGTTGACCATCAATAGTCGTGGTGGTCTGTGGGTCAGCCTGCCCGGTGGCCTGAACTTCCGCGGCCGCTGGAAGTAAGTCGGCTACTGGGGCAGGAGGAACTGCCCGTCGCTGTTCTGCTCGGCGAGGCCGTCGATAAGCAACGACTCCAACGCCCGTGTGCGTTGACCCGCATCAGGCCACACCAGGTCGATGTCGGCCAGCGGCACGGGCGTTTCGGCTTGGCGCAACACATCCATGATGAGCCCGCGGACCTGCCGATCGGTGCCCGTGAACTTTTGCACTTTCTTTTTCGCTAGCTCCTCGGGGAGCGGTTCGGGCCGGCCGGCAGCGACCCACGCGCACGTCGATAAGAGCGGGCAGGCGCCGCACTTCGGGTTCGTCGCCGTGCACACCAGCGCGCCCAGCTCCATCATCGCGGCGGACAACCGCGGCCCATCCTCTTCTGGGAGAAGGGCAGCCACCTTGGCCAACTCGCTTCTCGATGCCGTCCCCGCCAGAAACTTGCCCTCCACCGCCCGGCGGTACACGCGCCGCACATTGGTATCCACCACGGGCACATTGTGCCCATAAGCAAAACAGGCCACCGCCCGTGCGGTGTAGTCACCGATCCCCGGCAGCTCCAACAGCTTATCGACGTCCCCCGGAACCCGCCCTGCGTGTTCCTCCACGATGGCATTGGCGCATTCGAGCAAACGCAGAGCGCGCCGCGGGTAGCCCAGCTTCCCCCACGCCCGCAGTACCTCCGCCGGGCTGACCTGGGCAAACGCCTCCGGCGTCGGCCAGTGCTCGATCCACTCCCGCCAGATCGGTTCGACCCGGCCAACCGGAGTCTGCTGGCTCATCACCTCCGACAGCAACACACCCCACGCAGTCGTGCCAGGCTCCCGCCACGCCAACGGGCGTTCGTGGTCGTCGAACCATTCCAAGAGTGCAGAGGCGAACATGATGAACGAGTCTAAGACCCCCAGGGCTTACACTTGTCGTTATGCCCATGAAAGAAGTTGCCCACCGACCGCAAGCGGTGTGGGAAGCCCTCCAAGCCGGAAACAAGCGCTTCGTCGAAGAGGCACTCCAACGACCTAACCTCGACACCGTTCGCCGCATGGAACTGCGCTCCGGACAATCCCCCCGCGCCGTCATCCTCTCTTGCTCCGACTCCCGCGTCCCCGTCGAGCTGATCTTCGACGTCGGCCTCGGCGACCTCTTTGTCGTCCGCACCGCTGGTGAAATCCTCGACCCCTCCGTCCTCGGGTCCATCGAATACGCCATCAAGAGCCTCGAAGTCGACCTCGTCGTGGTCATGGGCCACGAATCCTGCGGCGCCGTAGCCGCCACCGCCGAAGCCCTCGACGGCGGCGCCATCCCCGACGGCCTCGAGCGCATCCTCATCGAAAAGGTCGCCCCCTCGATCCTCGAAGCCCGCGCCCGCGGCATGTCCACCACCGACGACTTCGAACGCCAGCACATCGAAGAAACCGTCGTCCAGATCAAACACCGCCTCTGGTCTCTGCGTGACCGCATCGAGGACGGCCGCTGCGCCATCGTCGGCCTGCGCTACCGTCTCTCCGATGGCGCTACCGAGTTGGTCATCGCCGACGGGGTGTCGCCCTAACGCTTCACCTGGGGACACGCTACGGCGGGGTGCCGCAGGTTAGGCGCACAAAGTTTTAGAGTGTTAGGCGTGAGCAACCACAATCCCCGCCGACTCCCCGCCGAGATCTACGCTCGACGCCGCGTCGCCGCCATCGTGATCGTGTTGGTGGTCGTCGGCCTGCTCGTGTGGGGAATGGTCTCCTTCGCCAACCGTGGGTCAACGACGGACCCGGAAGCTACGGCGGCGTCGACAAGCGTGCCGACGACGTCGGCTTCTTCCACGACCGCCACCACGTCGGCGACCTCGGAGGCCCCGACGTCTTCCAATGCTAAGCCGTCGGTGAGCAAGGAGCCGGACCCGAACGCTAAGGACTCCTGTCAGCTTTCTGATCTTCGCATCACCGCGACCAGCGATCGACCCAACTACGTTGGCGATGTCCAGCCGAAGTTCTTCATGACAGTGGAGAACCCCACCGCCGCCGATTGCGTGGTCAACCTCGACGAAGATCAGTTGCGCTTCGAGGTGTACGACCTGGCTAGCAACAACCGCGTGTGGGCCGACATCGATTGCTACCCCTCCGTACTCACTGGAGAGGAAACCTTCGAAGCCGGCTCCGAGCGTTCCTTCCAGGCCGTGTGGTCCCGCTTGGGTTCCCAGCCTGGGCAGTGCAACGGACGCCAGCCGGTTCCGGCTGGGTCCTATTTCCTGCACGGCGTCATCGGCAACAATGCCTCCGACGCCTATCCGTTTAACTTGGGGTAGCCACCACGGGCTGCGGATCCACTGTCAGCAGGCCCTGGCCAGCCGTGATCACTCCGGGCACATCCAGCTCGGAAGCGGGGAGAACCGGGCCCGTGCGCTTGGAGTTGGACACGACCACGGGGGTGGTCACCTCGTAGCCAGCCCCGGTGATGCCAGCGATGTCGAACTCGCAGAGGACGTCACCGGCCTGCACCTCCTGGCCCTGAGTGGCTAGCGGCGTGAAGTGCTCGCCCTTGAGGTTGACGGTGTCGAAACCGATGTGCATGAGGACATCGACGTTCTTCCCGTCTGCGCCTTGAGTCCGGATAGCGAAGGCGTGCCCGGAGGGGAAGGCGACGACAACTTTGCCGCTGACCGGGGCGATGAGCTTGCCCTCATCGGGGATGATGGCCAGGCCTGCGCCTAGCTTTCCCTGGGCGAACATGGGATCAGAGACCGCGCTAAGGCTGGTCACGGTTCCGGTGAGCGGGGCAATGATTCCGAGTGCATCATCAGCAGCGACCTGGGTAGGCAGGGCCTCCTCGGCACTGGTTGCGGCAACTGCCGGGGCGTCGGGGTCGATCGTTCCCTTGGTTCGCTTGAGGTAGATCGCGTAGGCAAAGGCGGCGGCGAAGGCGATGGCGAAGGTGATGACAGCGCAGACGAGGAACATCGGGATGTCATTGGCCCGGATGGACACGACACCGAGGAAGCCGGCGGCACCGAGGGCGACGGCCTTGACGTCGAAAATCGCGATGAGCGCACCACCGATCGCGGCGGCACCCATACCGATGAAGAACGGCCAGCGCAGTCGAAGGTTGACACCGAAGATCGCGGGCTCGGTGATACCCAAGACAGCGGAAACGCCGGAGGCACCCGCCAGGCCCTTGAGCTTTTCGTTCCGGGTATGGAAGAACACCGCGAGGGCCACTGCACCTTGGGCGATGTTGGCCATGGAGGCGGTGGCGAAGATGAAGGAACCACCCTGGGCGAACAGCTGCAATTCCACCGGCGGGAACGACTGATGTAGGCCAGTGATGACGATCGGAGAGTAGATGAGACCGAAGAGGAAGCCACCGATGGGGCCGCCGAAATCGTAGAGGTTCTGCAGGCCGACGGCGAGCATTTCGCCCAGCCAGCGCATGGCCGGGCCGACCGCGGTGAAGGTGAGGAAGCCCGTGATCAGCAGGGTCACCACCGGCGTGATGAGGAAGTCCGCCGTGCCCTTGAGGTGCTTGTGCAGGAACTTCTCTATTGTCGCGAGGATCCACGAGACGACCAGCACTGGAAGCACAGTTCCCTGGTAGCCTGCTTGCGCCACGTCCAGGCCAAAGACCGACCAGAACGGCATCTGGCCAGCTTCCAAGGTAGCAGCCACGTCGTAGCCGTTGACCAGCGACGGCATCACCATCGCCATACCCATACCCGCGCCGAGGAACTCATTGCCGCCGAAGCGCTTGGTGGCGGTGAAGCCCACCAGGATCGGCAGGAAGGCGAAGGGGGCGGAGGCCAGGAGGTTGATCAGCTCGGCCATGCCGGAGATGGATGGCCAGCGCTCAACGAGCGACTGCGGACCAAAGAGATCCTGCGCCGTCAGGATGTTGTTGATCGCCATGAGAAGACCGCCACCGACGAGGATGGGGATCAACGGGACGAAGATATCGGCCAGCACCTTGATGGCCCGGGTGAACCAGTTGCCGCCTTGCGAGGCGACGTCCTTCAGTTCCTCCGTCGATACAGCGATGCTCTTCGTAGTGATGTCGTCGAGCTCCCGGAAGACGTTGTTGACGTCACCCGGGCCCACGATGATTTGGAACATTCCGCCGGTCTCAAATGTTCCTTTGAGGTCCGGGTCATCCTCTAGTGCCTGCTTATCGACGATCGCCGTGTCACGCAGCACCATCCTCAATCGGGTCGCGCAGTGGGCTGCGGCTACGAGGTTTTCCTCGCCGCCGACGGCGGCGAGGATCCTCTCCGCAACTTGTCGATGCTCCATGTTGGTTTCCTTCCGTTCGGACATGATCGGGCATTTTTACTCATTTAACCGGGCCGATCTGGAAAAGGCAAGGATTATCACTCTGGCCCAAGGAATGTGTTACATGTCTCATTTGGTGAGGGTAAGCTTCGGAGCGATCGAGTTAGCCATCCTCCTCAGCGTGGCTGGTTGCCCGGAAAGTTGGCACCGAGCCCCGCGAGGGCTGAGCACGTTATGAGTAGACCCGCCAATCGAGTAGGTGGACATTGCTACTCGATTAACGGGTCTACTCGAAACGTCATAGTGAGAACGGCGCGCGCAGCTGCGCACACTACAGCGCCCGGAGCAGGGAAAATGCAGGGGCGTACTGTATTCGCCGCTAGCTTAGGCGCGAGTGATGGGCTCCCAGGCCGCACCCTCGCTGGGGAAGACAACGCTGCTGAAACACACCGTGCCACCTCCGGCGCTGATTTCTAGGGCACAGCCGTCGAGGAAGATCTCTACGTCGCCAGGCGGGCAGGCGACGGTGCGGGTGTCGCCATTAATGCTCAGCGAGAGCTGCGGTGTGGGTCCAGGGCGATACGCCAGTTCCGCGCGGTCTACGCCGGCGGTATCTCGCACGACAAAGGTGACGTCTTCATCGTGGAGATTCTCACGTACCAACTCCACCGGCGCGATGAGCTCTTGTCGCAATGTCCGATCGGACAGCGTGAGACGACGGGGGACGGTTAGGCAATGCACCCAGCCCTCAGCTTCGACGGAAGGAGTGTCGTCTTGAGCGGGTAGGCCCATCCAGCCGAGCATGAGGGCGGAGTCTGGGCCGTTTTCGGCGATGACCTGCGGGGCGTAGAACTGGTGCCCGAAGTCGAGCTCGCTGAATCCGCGGAGGACCTCGAAGGTGGTGCCGTGTAGTCGGCCGACGAGGTACCCGCAGTTGTCGGAGCTAGCGTAATGGGTGGTGCCGTCGGCGTCGATTAGCGGTTCGAGGCCTTGCGGGCAGATGATGAGGACCTCCAGGTCCTCGCCGGTGGACTGATCGTGCATCGTTAACAAGTTGGGGCATTCCCACATGTAGCCGCCGGGGATGAGATCAGGCGCGGTGCCCGGTTCGGCGCCGGAAACATCAAAGGTTAGAGGGCCGAAGAAATCCCAGGACACCAGGTCATCGGAACGATAGAGGACCACGGCCCCCGTCTCGTCCTCGCGCTGCGCCCCCAACACCATGCGCCAGGTGGCGCTGCCGGAGGGGTCGACGGTGATCATCGGATCGCGGTAGTGGCTGGTGAAGCCGGGGGCCGGGGCGTCGATGAGCGGATTGGCGGGGTGGCGCCGATAGAAGCCACCCTCTGGACCGTCCGGGCTCTGCACAGTGACCGAGTTTTGGGTCGCCTGGCGCAGCGGCGGCCCGTCCTCGCGAGCAACCTTGAGGTTGCCGGTGTAGAAGAGGTGAACCGTGCCGTCATGGTCGCGGACGGCGCCGCCGGAATAGCACCCGTGCAGGTCATAAGGGGCATCCGGGTAGAGCGCGTCGGGGTGGTGCTGCCAGATGAGGGCGTGCTCACCGCCTAGGGTCGTCGTGGCATGACCCCAGCCCGTCCGCTTGGCACCGAAGGGAAACGCCGGATCCTTTTGGTAATAGACGTGCAGCGTATCGCCGCTGAGGAAGATGCCGTTGGGATCGTTGAGGCGACCCGTCGGGGCAGTGAGGTGATAGCGGGGGCGCGCAGTAGCCATGATCCCCACAGTAGCGGGGACAATCGTGGCTATCTTCTAATTCGCCGCAGGCCTTCGTGGATATGCCGAGCCCACAGGTGTCCGACGTTCTCTACTCTGGCCAAATCTTCCTCGGAGGCCGAGACAAGGGAGTTGAGGTCGCCGAAGTGCGCAATGATCTTGTTCATGAGGAACATCTGGACCCGGGGGACGCGGCTGAGCAGGCGGTATCCGCGCGGCACGATCCACTGGGTGAGCGATTCCTCGGTGGCCGGCAGACCAAGGATTCTGGCCACGTTCGCTGGTTTGAGAAGGTCGGCATCGCCGAGCTTATCCAACGAGGTCGTGGCTTTCGTCACCTCTTCCTTCGTGGGCGGTCCCGCGGTGATGAGGTAGTCCCGGATGAGCAGGTCAATATCATGGTCGTTGTCGCCGCGAAGCTCGCTGAGCTGTAGCTCCAGCTGGCGCCCGGCGGTACCCAGTTCCAGGACGTCGCGGTCAAGGTCGAGGCCGACGCGTTTGACCATCAGCTCGCGCTGGAGGACGGACACCACATCGGCGACGGTGGCGTAATCATTGACCTCGGCGACGAACAACCGCTGGTTGGCGTGGTCGAGGCGGGAACGATAACGCTCGAGAGTGCCCAGGGCCTGGTTGGCGCGGGTGACAATCGTCGCGGGGGCATCCAAGACATGTCGGCCACCCTCCACGTACAAGGTGATCACGCTCATGGATTGGCTCACCGCGATGACCGGCCGACCCGTCTGCAGGGCGGTGCGCTCGGCGGAACGATGCCGGGTCCCGCTCTCCTTGGTGGGAAAAGTGGGGGAGGGCATGAGCTGCACGTTCGCGCGGCGGATGCGCGTGCCATCCGTGGAGAGGATAACGGCGCCATCCATCTTCGACAGCTCCCGGACTCGGGTGGCGGCGAAGGCGACATCGAACTCAATTCCGCCGTCACACAGGCCCGTGACCTCGGGGCCATCACCGAGGACGATGAGGGCGCCGGTGTGGCCGCGGACGATGCGATCAAGGCCGTCGCGCAGCTCGGTGCCTGGGGCTAGGTGCTGCAGCGTTTCCCGCAGGGTGGCCGCCGGCGCAGAAGAACTTTCGGTCATGATCGGTGATTCTATCCTTTCGCCGCCAGCTCAATCGCCTCGCGCAACGTCGCCGCCTGGGCCACCCGCATTCCGGGCGCCGAGATCTTCTCACCAGCGGGAACGATGGCGAAGTCGTAGCCTAGGCGGGCGGCCTCGGCGAGGCGGCGGCCCACGGATGGCACGCGTCGGATCTCCCCGGCCAAGCCCACTTCGCCGATGACCACCGTCTTCGGCGGTAGCGGCTTCTCGTGCAGTGAGGACCACGTGGCCAGCGCGACGGCCAGGTCGGTGGCGGTCTCCGAAATACGCATCCCGCCCACGGTGGCCAAGTAGGCATCCTTCTCGTTGGTTCGCTCGCCCGCCCGAGCTTGCAGCACCGCCAGCACCATCGGCACACGATTGTTGTCCAGGCCGGTGACCACGCGCCGGGGATTCTTGGCCACCGGGTCGACGGTGAGGGCCTGGACCTCGGCGAGCATGGGCCGGACCCCATCCATCGCGACGGTCACGGCCGAGCCATCGGGTGTCTGGCCGCGGTGGGAGAGGAACAAACCGGACGGGTCGGGGACCTCCCGGATGCCCTCTGCCGTCTGCTCGAAACAACCGACCTCATCCGTGGCACCGAAACGATTCTTGATGCCCCGCAGCATGCGCAGTGACGATTGCCGGTCGCCCTCGAAGTTGAGTACCACATCCACTAAGTGCTCCAGCACCCGCGGGCCGGCGACATTGCCATCTTTGGTTACGTGCCCGACCAACAGCACCGGAATGCCCGAAGTTTTGGCCAGGGTAGTGAGCGCAGCGGTGACCGCACGGGACTGGGCGACTCCACCGGCCACGCCTTCCACGCCCGCGGCGTGCATCGTCTGCACTGAATCGACGATGAGGAGGGACGGCTTGAGCTGTTCGACGTGACCGAACACCACATCTAGGTTCGACTCCGCCGCCAGGTACAGCGAATCCTTCAACGCATCGGTGCGCCCGGCCCGCACCCTCACCTGACCAGCGGATTCCTCGGCGGTGACGTACAGGGCGGTGCGGGTCTTCCCGCCGCCAGCCTCCTGCGAGGCCCAGCGGCTGGCTACCTCCAGCAACAACGTCGACTTGCCCACGCCAGGTTCTCCCGCCATGAGTACGACGGAACCGGGCACGACTCCCGAACCCAATACCCGGTCCAGTTCCCCGATCCCCGAGGACATGGCGGTCGCCGCTGCGCCGTTGATCTGGGTAATCGGCATCGCCGGGTTGGAAGGCGTGAGCCCGCGCGGTACTTCTCCCGACACCGCGGCCGTCGCAGCGCTACCGGCCTTAGGTGCGACCGCCGACTCCACCAACGTCCCCCACGACCCACAGTCGGGGCAGCGGCCGAGCCACTTGGGGGAGGAGTAGCCACACTCGGAGCAGGTGTGGACAGAACGTGCTTTACGGGCCATGGGCTTAACAATAGAGATGCACCCCGACACAACCGCGTGGGGCTGCGCCGGGGTGCGTTGAAGCTGCGAAAAGAACTCTAGTGAGCCGAGCCCTCAGTCTCCGGGCGGACGAAGTCACCGGACTCGATCTGCGGGGCGGAGATGGTGGCGACGACGTTGACATCGCCGGAGTCGAAGGAGAACACGACCGGAAGGTTGCCACCGATGGCGAAGTCGGAGTTTTCTACCGAGGTGGCGGTGTAGTCGATGCAGCCGACACCGTCAGCCTGCGGCATGGCGCGCAGTCCCTCGGCGGAGTCACCGACGAGGGCGCACTCGCGGGCGAGGGAAGTGGTGGTCAACTTGACTGGGTTGCCGTCTACCTCAACGGACTCCAGGGTGTGGTCGACGAGTGCGACGTCCTGGTTGATAGCGGTGAACTTGAGGGCAGCCTGGCCATCCTCGTCCACGATGATGGTGACGTCGCGGACGGCGATGGTGCCGTCCTCGGAGTCGGCCGAAGCACCGTCAACCGCGGCCACCTGAGAGGAGGTTTGGGTGATCTGGCCGGCGGAGCACGAGGCCAGTGCCAACGCAGAAAGGGCGGCTACGGAGATGATGCCGCCGCGGCGGGCGGCCGACTTCAGGGACTTCACGAGGGGTCCTCCAATGGATTGTTTTCACCTAAGTTCTATCAGCGTCTTACCTTAGTAGCTTTCAATGCTCTGCACACAGTTCCTGACAAACCTCTCTCTTTACGTGGGGGGAGCCGGGGGCAAACTTTCGACCTAGCCGCACCAGGGACGACGACGATCCCTCCGTCAGGGTGGCCGCGGCCGAGATAAGTGCAGGTGGGAGGCGTGGTAGAATAGCCGATCAAGTATGCCGAAACACGGTGCCTTTCAGGGGTGCACAAGGAGTGGGAATGGATTTCAAGGTCGGGGACGTCGTTGTCTATCCGCATCATGGCGCGGCCAAGATTGCTGATATCGAACATCGGGTGATGGGCGGCGAGGAACTGGAGTACTTGGTCCTGCAGATTAATCAGTCCGATCTCGTTGTCCGCGTGCCTTCCAAGAACGCGGAGCTCGTCGGTGTCCGTGACGTTGTCGGCGATGAGGGCCTGCAGAAGGTCTTCGGCGTCCTGCGGGAGACCGATGTGGAGGAGGCGGGCAACTGGTCCCGCCGCTACAAGGCCAACCAGGAGCGCCTGGCGTCTGGCGACGTGAACAAGGTCGCTGAGGTTGTGCGCGATTTGTGGCGCCGCGATCAGGATCGTGGTCTGTCCGCTGGTGAGAAGCGCATGCTGGCGAAGGCCCGGCAGATTCTCGTCGGTGAGCTCGCTCTCGCTGAGACGGTCGATGAGGCGAAGGCGGATGAGTTCTTGGCCCGCGCCGAGGCTTTCGTCGAGGCGGATGCCGTGGACTCGGAGGATCGAGTGCTGGAGGACGGGATTGACGCTGACCTCGATGACCTCACCTTCGACGATGACGACGAGCTCGACGACTAAAACGTCCGTGAGAGTCATTGCGCTCGTTGCCGCCGCTGGTCAGGGGACTCGCCTCGGCGCGAGTGTGCCCAAGGCTTTCGTGCCGCTGCGCGGGCGTTCATTGGTGGAGCGCTCCGTCTCGGCGATGATCTTTTCGCAGGTCGTCGATGAAGTCATTGTGCTCGTCAGCCCCGACATGGAGGAGTTCGCGCGCTCCCTCCTCAAGGCCGCCGGACTGTTGAGAGCCGAGATCCCCGTCCGCCTCGTCCACGGCGGCGGCGAGCGCGTCGATAGCGTCTGGGCCGGCTTGCAAGCCATCCCCGATGACAACGCCGTCGTCCTCATCCATGACGCCGCCCGCGCGCTCACCCCGCCAGGCATGATCGCGCGCGTCGCCCGCGCCGTCCTCGGAGGCTCTCCTGCAGTCATCCCCGCGATCCCCGTCGTCGACACCATCAAAACAGTGCTTGACGACGCCGTCCTTTCCACACCCGACCGTTCCGCCCTCCGGGCGGTGCAAACTCCGCAGGGCTTCGACTTGGCCTCCCTTCGGGAAGCCAACCTCGCGTATTTCTCCGCAACCGATGCGGGCTTCGTAGCCACCGATGATGCGAGCCTCATGGAATGGCGGGGCGTTCCGGTTCGCACCGTTCAGGGTGATCCGATGGCCTTCAAGGTCACCACTCCCATCGATATGATGCTCGCTCGTACCATCACCGACGAAGCCGAACCTACTATTTTCGAGGTCCCCTCATGATCATTCCCCGCGTAGGCATCGCCACCGACGCCCACCAGATCGAGCCAGGCAAACCCTGCTGGATCGCTGGTCTTCTCTTCGAGGGAGTCGACGGCTGCGAGGGTCACTCCGACGGCGACGTCGTTTCCCATGCTGTGGTGGATGCCCTGCTCTCGGCATCGGGCCTCGGTGACCTGGGCTCCTTCGTCGGGGTGGGACGCTCCGAGTATGACGGAGTCAGCGGCGCACGGTTGCTTCGTGAATGCCGCGAACTCCTCGAATCCTCCGGCTTCACCGTTGGCAACGCCGCCGTGCAGTTGGTCGGCCAGTCCCCGAAGATGGGGCCGCGGCGGGAAGAAGCTGAGCAGGTGCTGACCTCCCTCATTGGTGCCCCCGTTTCTGTTTCTGCGACGACCACTGATCACCTCGGGTTCACTGGACGCAGCGAGGGCCGCGCGGCCGTCGCCACGGCCGTTGTGTGGCGAAACGATCCCGAAACAAAGTGACGGCTAACCCCGTTTTGGGGCAATGTGTTCCCCGTCACTCACGGTTCGCTGGTGGGGAAAGTTGCCTGCGTGTGGGGCCAAATCGGCTCGGAAACTACTAAGTAATTCACAGATGAGGCCCATCGGCGCAGGTCGCAGTTTCTGGAAATCCCTACTCCAGGGGGTTATTCTCAGAGTTGTCCTTACCCCCTCTGGGTGTTACTGATCCGATCAGGCATTACTGGAAATTGGGCGCTACTACCCCGTCGTCGGGTGTCATCTGATGTCGGACGTGCGCTGCGCCCTCTTTACCTAGGAGCCACCGTGGTCGAGTCGCATCCCCGAGTTGTGCGAGTGCTCAGCAACAATGCTGTCCTCGCACGCGTGGGTGACGATGATTCCGACGACGGAGGACTCGTACTCGTCGGAAGGGGAATAGGATTCGGCCGCCAGGTCGGCGATCCCGTCTCAGCCACCGTGGACCAGCGGCAATACATCGAGCTCAGCCCCGATAAGGTGCAACTGCTCACCTCGCTCAACGCTCTCGACCCTTACGTCATCGAGACCATTTCCACCGCCGTTGACTTGGCGGCCGACCTGCTCGGTGAACTCCACCCATCCGTCTACCTCGTCCTCGCCGAGCACCTGTCCTACGCCGTCGATCGCGTCGGAAAAGGCGAGGTCATCCGCAACTCGCTCCTCGAGGAAATCAAGGCCGTCTTCGGCGCCGAGTTCGGCGCCGCCGAGCTCATCGTCCAGTACCTCAACTCCCACCTCACCGTCGACCTGCCTATCGACGAAGCCGCCTTCATCGCCCTCCACCTCAACGCCGCCCGCAGTGGCGTCACCGTCAAACAACCTCTGGCCAAGGCCAACGAACTGGCCGGATTGGCCACGTTCATCCGCCACCGGCTGCCCCGGGCGGCGTCGACAAGCGACGACGGACTCATTACCACCCTGACCTACGTGCTCCGCCGTGCCCGTGCCGGGCAATGGCGCGACAACCATGCCCAACGATCCATCGTTCGGGACCTTCCTCGCGAATACGACCTGGCTGAGCAGGTCCTATGCCGCATCCTCGACACCTCTACTCTTCCCCGCGACGCCGCCGGAGAAGCCGCATACCTCGCGGTCTTCCTCCACGGCTGGGTACAAACTCCACAACTTAAAACACATACGAGAAAGGAACAGTCATGAAAAACGCAATCATGACGAGCCTGCAAAGGCTTGGACGTGCCCTCATGGGGGCCGTTGCCGTCATGCCGGTCGCCGCAATTCTGATGGGCATTGGCTATTGGATCGACCCAGTTGGCTGGGGCGAAGACAACATCGCAGCCGCAGTCTTGATCAAGTCCGGGTCCGCGGTTTTGGACAACCTCGGCTGGATCTTCGCCATCGCAATCGCCTACGGCCTGGCCAAGGACTCGAATGGTGCTGCGGCACTATCGGGCTTCCTCGGCTTCGCGACCATCAAACTCCTGATTGGCCCAGAATCCGTAGCCGGGTACAAGGGTATCGATCTCGAGGCGCTCGAAGGTGATGCTGCTATCGACTGGGCATCGCATGGTTGGGCAGCAGTGAACGACAAGAATGTCCTGATCGGAATCTTCGTCGGCATCCTTGCCGCCTGGGTCTACAACCGCTTCCATGCGACGAAGCTGCCGGATGCCCTGGCCTTCTTCTCCGGTCGCCGCCTTGTCCCCATCCTCACGGCCATCTTCTCTATCGTGCTGGCTGGAGTTCTCTATATCGTTTGGCCGGTGCTCTACAACGTGCTGTTCAACTTCGGTGAGTGGATCCAGGGCATGGGAGCTGTCGGTGCTGGTATCTACGGCTTCGTCAACCGCCTCTTGATCCCGACTGGCCTGCACCACGCCCTGAACTCGATCTTCTGGTTCGACGTCATCGGCATCAACGACATCGGCAAGTTCCTTGGTGGTGGAGAAACCATCGCTGCTGCTGCCGCGGCCACCTCAGCTATGGACTGCCCTGGTGTCTGGGCAGACGGCGTGTGCCAGGTTGAGGGCATCGTTGGACGCTACCAAGCGGGCTTCTTCCCCATCATGATGTTCGGCCTCCCCGGCGCGGCACTGGCCATGTACCTGCGCGCAGACTCCGGCCGTAAGAAGGCGGTCGGCTCGCTCATGTTGGCTGGCGCCCTCGCTTCCTTCTTTACCGGCGTCACCGAGCCCCTCGAGTTCTCCTTCATGTTCCTCGCACCGCTGCTCTACCTCGTGCATGCGGTGCTCACCGGCATCTCAGTGGCGATCGCTGCAGCCTTTGAATGGACAGCCGGCTTCGGCTTCTCCGCTGGCTTCGTCGACATGTTCTTGTCCTCGCAGAATCCCCTGGCCAACCAGTGGTGGATGTTGTTGGTCATGGGCGTGTTCTTCTTCGCCATCTACTTTGTCATCTTCTACTTCCTCATCGGCTGGCTGAATCTCAGGACCCCCGGCCGTGGCGAAGAAGAACTCGATGCCGGAGCCACCCTTGACGAAGACGCAGAAGTGTCTGACGTCGCGCGCCAGATCATCGCCGGACTGGGCGGCGAAGGGAACATTAACTCTATCGATCACTGCACCACTCGTCTGCGCGTCACCACCAAGGACTACGTAAAGGTCGATGAAGGTGAGATCAGGAAAGCCGGTGTCGCTGGCGTGATCCGCCCCTCGCAGAACAACGTCCAAGTTGTCATCGGCACCAATGTCCAGTTCGTTTACGACGAAGTCGCCCGCCAACTGAAGTCCAGCAACGCTGCCCTACAGGGCGAACAAGAGGCCTAGGAGCCTAGAACATGTTCGGCTTTAACAAGACCAAGATTGAGCTGCACGCTCCCTTCGATGGCACGGTCATTCCCGTCAACGAGGTCCCCGATCCCGTCTTCGCGCAGGCCATGGTCGGCGACGGTTTCGCCCTCGTTCCTGACGAAACCTCCGACGTCATCGATGTCTGTGCACCTGCCGACGGCAAGCTGGTCAAGGTATTCAACACCCTCCACGCCTTCGCGCTGGTAACCCCAGACGGGCTGGAAGTCTTGGTCCACATCGGGCTAGACACCGTCGAGCTCAAAGGCGAAGGATTCACCGCACTGGCCGCAGTAGGAGATTCCGTGACAGCCGGTCAGCCGATCGTGCGTGTCGACGCCTCCGCCCTTCGGACCCGCGGAACCCAGCTGATCACCCCGGTCGTCATGACTAACAAGAAGCAGATCGGTCAGCTTAAAGTCTCGGCTGGTCCCGCTAACAGAGGTGCCCATGCGTGCACGGTGACGATGGCTTAGCTGCTACAGGAGGGGCGGTTCGCGATACTCGCGGGCCGCCCCTTCTCGTGTGGGAAGCCGCAAGGAAGCAAGTCCGGAGCCAACACCGATTTGCAAGGATTGGCGCTGGTGAAAGCGGAGTTTCAGCCCTGTGCCTCCTGCCACATCTCCGACCCGGTACCGGAGCATCGTCCTAGATCAACGCCTTGACTGAGTAATTCAGCTACCTAAGAAGAGCACTCGTTGCCGCAGTGCGAGGACCGGGGTGTCTCCCATCGTCAGCCAGCCGGAGAGTTTCTGGCACCGCTGGGTCGGTGAAACCGGCACTTCCTAACAACTTCGCGGGTTTGGGAGGGGGTTTGACCCCGGAGTTGTTAGGAAGTGCCGGTTTTGGGGTCGAAGCCCTTGCTGTCAGTCTGGTTGTGAAGCTATTTCCCCCGCTTCTAAGGAGACGACCATGACCGTGACCATCCCACCCACAATCGAACAGGAATGGACAACTGAGCAGATGAGGGAACACGCCCTGGCCTACACAACCACCCGCCACGGGTACAAAGGCACCTACCTCGCCGTCCACGGTATTTCCCGCTTTCAGATGCGCCGGTTCGTGGCACTGACCGCCGACGGGGATCTTGCCACCGGGCGTGGACCACGTTTAACTGGCAGCATGACCACCGATGACGCCGCTGAAATCCGACGGCTGGAGGCAACCATCACCGACCTCACCGACAGACTCGCTACCGCCGAAGCCTGTGCTACTACCGCTGAGCATCAACGCGACACCCAAGCCGAGACGGATTCGGCGAGTATTACCGAACTTAAAGAAGTGATCGGCGCCTTGGGAAAAGCTATCGCCACCATGCAGGAAGCTGGCACGCGTGTCGACGTGGCGGAAAACAACTCACCCCAGCCGAGCACACAACCCTAGAACACCTGCAAGAGCAGGAAGAAGACATCCTCACGAAGCTACGTACTGCTGGGTGGACGAAGAAAAACGCCCTTGACCTGGTAGGCCTGTCGGAATCGACCTACCACTACCGCCACCGTCCCCGACCACGCGTAACCAACCCGATCCCGCATACACAGCGGTGCGGGTTAGTTCGACTCAGTGATCAGGAAAAGGACAAGATTCGCGCCCTGCTGACCGCCGGTAGGGCGGAAGGGTTAAGCGTGGCTGAGATCTACTGGCGTCACGTAGATGACCGGCGGGAACCCTACCTGGGATCACAGTCAAGTTTTTACCGTCTGGCCCGGATGATGCGCGCGTTCACACCGGTGCCACGGGCACGCACCCGCCCGGCACGCAGCCCGGTACCGCAGGTCACGGCGACGGGACCGGGGCAGGTGTTTGTGTGGGATGTGACCTGGATTCTAGGGAGCTTGGTCCGTCAGAAATGGGCACTGTATCAGGTCATGGATTTGTATTCGCGCAAGATCGTTGGATGGACAATCCAGCCTGGTGAAGACACCGTGATTGCTACCGACCTCATTGAGCAGTGCCTCGTTGATCAGGGGATCGGCACGGTGAAGATCGTGCATTCAGATAACGGGTCCATCATGACCAGCAAGGCCATGACTGCCCTGCTGGGGAGGTACAACGTGACTCAATCGTTGATCCGTCCGTCGGTGAGCAACGATAACCCGCAGTGTGAGTCATTGCACCGTACTGTCAAGCGGCACCGTTTGGCGTTGGAGGTCTACACCGATATCACCCAGGCGTATGAGACTATCGCGGCTGTTATCGAGGCGTACAACACTACTGATCATCATTCGGGGATAGCGTCGTTTACTCCTGAGGAGGTGTTCACCGGTGAATGGGTGGCGACGTTGGAGCACCGTCGGCGTCGTAAGGGTGTCTATTACCGTGATCATCGCCAGCGGTTTCATGCCCCGCCGAAGGTCTGGACGGTGCCGCATGCGGTGACGATCAATCTTGCTAAGCCGCCTGAGGAGTTCGTCCTTGCCCAGTAGTCACCCCCCCTTTTTCTTCACAACTACTTGACACCCAGCGAAGAACTCAAGATCGCGTGTTCAGACGATGACGCGAAAAAGGGGCCTGCAGGCCCCTTTTTCACCTTCTAAGGCCTAAAGCAGGGAAGGCGTAGCTGCAAGGAGCGTTCGCGTGTAGTCCTGCTGGGCGTTATGGAAGATCTCTTGAGTGGTGTTCTCCTCAATGATTTCGCCCGCCAGCATAACGCAGATGCGGTCGGAGACGTAGCGCACGGTGTTGATGTCGTGGCTGATGAACATGAGGCCGAGGCCGAGTTCCTTCTTCAGATCGAGAAGGAGGTTGAGCACCTGGGCGCGAACGGAGACGTCGAGGGCGGAGGTGGGTTCGTCGGCGATGATGACGTCCGGGTCGAGAGCGAGGGCTCGGGCGATGGCCACGCGCTGGCGCTGGCCGCCGGAGATCTGGCGGGGCAGGACATTGAGCGCGGACTGGGGCAGACCGACGAGGCCGACGAGTTCGCGGACTCGTATTTCCTGCTCGGCTCGGGTGCCGATCTTGTGGACGTGGAGGGGTTCGAGAAGTTGCTCCTCGACGCACATGCGGGGATTGAGCGAGGTGGAGGGGTCCTGGAACACGACTGAGACGGATTTGCCGAGCTCGGTGCGTTGCTTTCCGCGGCCGGTCATGGGCTGGCCCTTGAACAGGACCTCGCCTTCGGTGGGGCGTTGGAGGCCGACGACGACGCGGGCCAGGGTTGACTTGCCGCAGCCGGATTCGCCGACGACGCCGACGACCTCGTCACGGTTGATGTGGAAGTCGACGTGGCGGTTGGCGTGGACGAGATTGGGCTTGAAGAGCTTGCCGGTGCGCGCCTTGTGGATGACGGAGACGTCGCGAAGCTCGATGACGGGGGTCATTACTTTCCTCCCAGCTGAAGCAGGGCGTCGGTCGTGGCGTAGTAGTGAGTGCCGTCGATAAGCCGCATGGTGGGCTTCTCGTCGGCGCCGACGCCACGTTTGGCGGAGCGGGGTGCGAAGCGGTCTCCCTCGACGAAGTCGCTGGGGGAGGGGACGGTGCCGGGGACTTGGTAGAGGCGGTCGGCGCCGGCTTCGATTGATAGGACGGATCCGAGGAGACCACGGGTGTATTCGTGGCGGGGGTCGGAGAGGATTTCGCGGGTGGTGCCTTGCTCGACGACCTGGCCGGCGTACATGACGGTGATCTTGTGGCTGAGGCGACCAACAAGGGCGAGGTCGTGGGAGACGAAGACCATGGCGAAGCCGAGCTTCTCGCGCAGGTCATTGAGCAGTTCGACGACCTGGGCTTGGACGGTGACGTCGAGGGCGGTGGTCGGCTCGTCGGCGATGAGCAGGCGCGGGTTGCGGGTCAGGGCCATGGCGATGAGGACGCGCTGGCGCTGGCCGCCCGACAGCTCGTGCGGGTAGGACTTGAGTGTGCGCTCGGGGTCAAGGCCGACGAGCTTGAGCAGGTCCTCGGCGGAGCGCTGGCCGCCGCGGCGGGTGAGCTGCTTCATCTGGCTGCTGATCAGCATCGAGGGGTTGAGCGAACTCAGTGCGTCTTGGTAGATCATGGCGATGTCGTGGCCGCGGAGCGCATTGTGCTGTTTGGCGTTGAGCTTGAGCAGGTCTTGGCCGTCGAACAGGATCTCGCCGGTGATGCGCGCGGTGGGTGGCAACAGGCCCATGATCGCCATGGCGGTAATGGACTTGCCGCAGCCGGACTCGCCGACGAGGCCCATGGTTTCGCCGGGGGCGACGGAGAAGCTGACGTTGTCAACGATATTGACGTCGCCGTGGGCGGCGGGGAAGGCGATGGAGAGGTTCTTCACCTCAAGTAGGGGGGTGGGATCGCCGGTGAATTTCAGGCGGCGGTCCTCGCCGAGTTCGGCGTCGCGGAGGGCAGAGAGGGAGAGGTTGAGGGCCTGGGTGGCCTCTTCCTCGGTGATCTGGCCGAGGGCGTTGGAGGTGTCGGCGACTTCCTCGTCCTTTTGGACGTTGGGGCGGTACTTGATGGTGGGGGACGCGAGGGCGTCGGTAAGCCCCTCGGAGAGGATGTTCAGCGACAACACGGTGATGAGGATCATCAGGCCTGGGAAGAAGGTCGGCCACCAGGCGCCGGAGAGCAGCAACTGCTTGCCGTCGGCGAGGATGTTGCCCCAGGAGGGCTCCGGCGGCTTCACGCCCGCGTTGATGAAGGACAAGGAGGCTTCGAAGACGATGGCATCGGCGACGAGCACCGTGGCGAACACAGCGATTGGGGCGATGCAGTTACGCGCGACCTGTTTGACCAGGATGCGGGCGGTGGAAGCGCCTAGGACCTGGTTGGCGGCGACGTAGTCTTCACCGAACTCGCTCAGCACGTTCGCGCGGACCACGCGGGACAGCTGCGGGACGTAGAGGAAGCCGATGGCGAAGACGAGGACCGGGAGGGCGTTGCCGAAGACGGCGACGAACACGGCGGCCAGGGCGATGCCGGGGAAGGACATGATGATGTCGAGGATGCGCATGAGCACCTCGGAGACGACCTTGCCTCCGGTGGCGGCGACCGAGCCTAAGACAGCGGCCACAGCTAGCGCGGCACCCGTCGCGGCGAGGCCAATGATGAGCGAGGAACGAGCGCCGTAGACGACACGCGAGAAGATATCGCGGCCGATGGCGTCGGTGCCGAACCAGTGTTCGCTGCTTGGCGGCTGGACGGGAACGCCCGAGGCCAGCGGATCGTAGTTAGTAAGGAGGGGAGCGAAAAGGGCGCTCAGGCCCACCAAAGTGAGGATGATCAGAGCGATCTTCGAGGACAAGGACATGTTCTTGAAGCCGGTGAACCGGCCTCCAGCCTTGGCTTCGAGCTTGGATGTAGTTTTCCCGCGTAGCATCAGATGCTCCTGATTCGTGGGTTGACGAGGACGTAGAGCATGTCCACGACGATGTTGACGAGGATGAAGGCGATCGCCACGGTCAGGGTGACTCCCTGGACGAGGTAGACGTCATTGCGGGTCACGCCATCGAGGATGAGCTGGCCCATGGCCTGGATGTTGAAGATGATTTCGATGATGACTGCGCCACCCATGAGGTAGCCGACGCGCAGGCCGAGCACCGTGATGGGGGTGATCAAGGCGTTGCGCAGCACGTTGCGGGAAATGACTTCGCCCTTGGGGATGCCGGCGCCGATAGCGGTGCGCACGTAGTCCTTGTCCAGCTCTTCGACCATGGCCGTGCGGACGACGCGGGCGAGGGAGCCGGCGACGGGGACGGCGAGGGCGAAGGCGGGAAGGAAGATGTTGTTGAGGTAGATCTGCGGGTTTTCAGTAAACGGCACCCACCTGGCGACGAGCGCGGGGAACATGCCCCAGCCACCGGGGATGTCGCCCAGCCACTGGATGAGCAAGATAGCCAACCAGAAGGAGGGGGTAGCCAGCGCGGCAATGGAGAACACGCGGATGAGCTGGTCAGGCCAGCGGTCGCGGTAGAGGGCGGCGATGACGCCGAAGACGAGCGCGATGATGACCGCGATGAACAAGCCGAGGAAGGTCAGCTGCAGGGTGATGGGGAAGGCCTTGGCGACGACGTCGGTCACCGAGGCATTACCGGTGGTGGTACCCAGGTCGCCCCGCAGCATGCCGCCGAGGAAGTGGACGTAACGGATGAGCAGCGGATCGTTGAGGCCGTTGGCCTCGCGGTAGGCCTCGAGAGCATCGGGGGAGGCGGATTCACCGAGGGCGAGTCGCGCCGGGTCCGCCGGGCTGAAGGACATGATGAAGAAAACGAGGAAGGTGACGCCGAGCACCATGATGGGGAGGGCGAGGAAGCGTCGGCCAATGAGTCTGAGCAAATTGGACATGAGGGCTAGGGGCTCCTGTGGGAAGGCACATGCGAACTGCACGCAAAAACCGGGGCCTGGGCAGACGGTCGGTCTGCGACCGGACCCCGGTTGCTGGTGGTGATGCTATGAGGGTGGGTTGCCGAAGAGCTGGTTACTTGGTGGTTCCCACGTCGACGAAGCTCAGGCCGGTCAGAGCGATCGGCTTGAAGTCAACCAGAGTGTCAGCGTTCCACGCGGTGGGGGCCTTGCGGTGGAACAGCGGGTAGAGGGGGACCTCTTCGGAAAGCAGATCGAAGATCTGATTCCAGGAGTCCTGGGCGGCGGAGGCGTCGGTGGCCTTGCTGCCGGCGTCGAGAAGCTCTTGAACCTTGTTGTAGGACTCGGAGCCCTTCCAGTGCATGCGGGTGTCGGTCCAGGTGTCACCGGCGTACCACCAGCGCAGGAGGAGGTCGGGGTCGTTGCCGAAGACGGACGGGTCGCCGGGGGCGATGACCACGTCGTAGGATTCCGGCTTGCCGTCGATCGTGTTGTACACGTCGGAGGACTTGCGCTCGGTGAACTCGACGGCGATGCCGAGTTTGGTCAGGGACTCCTGGATGAGCGGGGTGCACTTCTTCACCCAGTCATGGTCGGTGCACAGCATGCGGAGGCTGGTAACGCCTGCCTCTTCGAACAGCGACTTCGCCTTCGACTCGTCGTAGGTGTAGACCGTGGACGCCTCGTGGTAGTTCGGGTGCTCCTTCTGCAGGAAGCTGGTGGCGGCGGTGGCCTGGTCGAGCATCGCGGTGGTCAACACGTTGTCCATGTTGATGCCGTACATGAATGCCTGGCGGGCCTTGACGTCGCTGAACTTGTTAGACGAGTCATGGTTGAACATCGCGAACAGGAGGCCGAAGCCCTGGATGGATTCGACGGAGCTGTTGGCCTTGAGCTGATCGATGTTGAGGTACGGCACCGAGTCAATGGCCTGGGAGGAGCCGGACTGGATGGCATTGATGCGGGTAGAAGCATCGGGGATGATCTGCCATTCCATAGACGCGGCGCGGGCCGGGTACTTACCGGTGTAGTCGGCGAAGCGCTCGAACTTGACGGACTTGGAGGTACCGCCGTTGTCGGTCATCTTGTAAGGGCCGGTGCCGGTCGGGACGGCATCGAAGGCCTTAGCGTCTGCTTCCACGATCGCCTTGGGCACAATCTTGACCACGGCAAGGCGGTTAGCGAACAAGCCGGTGGAGTGCTTGAGGGTAAAGGTGACGGTGTTGGCGTCCTTCGCCTCCACCTTCTCGATGAAGGGGATGAAGGTGGCGTAAAGCGACTTGTTGGCCGGGTCGAGCACGCGCTCGAAGGAGAAGACGACGTCGTCGGCGGTGACGGGGGAGCCATCGTGGAAGACGGCACCATCACGAAGCTTGACATCGTAGGTCGTGCCGTCGGTGGCTGCGGGTAGCTCGGAGGCGAGGGCGGCGTAGATCTCGCCGGTGGCGGGGTCCATTTCCGTCAGGCCTTCGAGGGTGTGCCAGTTGGCGGCGATGGTCAGCGCCGAGGTGGTGATCATCGGGTCGTAGCCGTTGGTGCCCAGCTCATAGGAGATGGCGGCGTGAATGGTGCCATCCTTATTGGGGGTACCACCACCGGCAGCGCCGGAGGTCTGGCCGCTGGAGGAGCCGCCGTTATCAGACGGGGCGCAGGCGGCCAGGCCGGCCGACACGCCAGCAGCGGCCGCGAGGACACCGGTCAGTCGCAAGAACTGGCGGCGGGAGACATTGGAGCTCATAGTCTGGTTCCTTTCCCTTAAGGGATGGCAGGGATCATTGTTAAGTTATGAGGTGTCTAGGGCTGTCTAGGGTGAGGCGGGGGAACAACCTCTGACTCAAACCATACATCAGACATCTGATGTGTTCTATGATCTTAAGTAGTTAACATAGAAACATCGATCACACCCCCGCTGTTCCTGCCGTTAAGGTCACAGTTTTAGACTTGTTGAGACATGAAATAAGCTGGAACTGCACCCCCAAGCGGGGGCGAGAGTGTCGGGCCCCCGGCCCCAAGGTCCGCCCCAAAGAGAGGATTGCTCATGGTTCGCAAGCCACGCAACGCGGCGCGCGAGGCAGAAGAAGGCATCAAGGATTACATCCGGACGCATCGCCTCCGAACTGGGGATCTTCTGCCCTCCGAGTCCGTCCTCTGCGAGGAACTCGGCTGCTCCCGCTCCTCCCTGCGCGAGGCGGTACGCACGCTGTCCAGCCTCGACGTCGTCGAGGTGCGCCACGGCCATGGAACATTCGTCTCCGACATGTCGTTGGCACCCCTGCTTCGGGGGCTCATCCTGCGGATCACACTGGATCTGGAGAACTCGCTGGAGAACCTCATCCACGTCATCGACACCCGCCAGGCCCTTGATCTCTCCGTCGCCGAGGAGCTCGCGGCTGCCTACCGCGGCGAGTCGATGGACCACCTCCACCTCCTCGTCCAAGGCATGCGCGACCAGCATCAAGCCGGACGTTCCTTCGCCACCGAGGACCGGAGATTCCACGCCACCCTCCTCTCGCCGCTGGAAAACCCCCTGGTGAAGGAACTTTCAGAGGCATTCTGGCAGGTCCACATGCAGGTTCTACCGCAGCTGAAACTCTCCATGCCGGAAGACATCGAGCTCACCATCGAGGCCCACGCCGACATGCTTGATGCCCTCGCTGCGGACGACCCGGAGGCCTACCGCGAGGTCGTGCTGCGACACTATGCGCCGCTGCGCCGCCTGCTCGGGATGGGGCAGCGCGACAAGTCCGCCTAGCGCAACTGCGCCGCAAACTGCGCCGTAATCCACCCGGGGTCGGTGATTGAGGTGCCGACGATGATGGCGTCTGCGCCCGCGATGAGGCCGTGGGCGGCTTCGGCGGGGGTGCGGTAGCGGCCTTCGCCGATGAGGAAGGGCTCGTCGCCGAGGAGTGCTCGGGATTCGCGCACGCAGTCGAGGTCGGGGCCGTCAGTTTTTGCCCGGTCGGGGGTGTAGCCGGCCATGGTGGTGGACATGAGGTCGACGCCGGCTTCGAAGGCGGCGCGGACTTCGTCGGGGGTGGCGCAGTCGGCCATGATGAGCGCGCCGGCGGCGTGGGCGGCGGCGACTTGGTCCTCGAGGGTTGAGCCATCTTGGCGGGGTCGGAAGGTCGCGTCGACGCAGACGACGTCGGCCCCAGCCCCGGCGACGGCTTCGACGGAGGCGACGGTCGGGGTGATGTAGACGCCCTCGGCGCCTTCTTTGGTGAGGCCGAACACCGGGACTCTGCCACTTAGCTTCTCGACGATCGCGCGGATGTCGTCCAGCCCTCCGTAACCGCCGCAGCGGATCGCCGCGGCACCGCCGTCGACGCAGGCCCGGGCTACGGTGGCCAGGGTGTGGGTGTCGCGCATGGCGTGGCCGTCGGGAGCCTGCGCGGAGACGATGAGGCGCCCGCGCAGGGCGGAGGTCAGTTCGGTGGCGTTCATGAGTTACTCCTTGGAACGGGCGTAGGCGGCCGCGGCGACGAGCGGTGCCGTTGGCCCCAGGGTAGTGGTGTAGACGGGGACATCGGCGTTGACGGGGAGGCTGGCCTGCCGTAGTCCGCGGGCGAAGGGATCGCGGATGAAGTCGCCGATGGAGCCGACGCCGCCGCCCAAGACCACAGCGGAGAGGTCGAGGAGGGTGACCAGGGCGCCGATGGCGCGGCCGAATCCGGCGAGGTTTCCCTCGATGACCTCGGTAGCCAGGCGGTCCCCGCCGCGGGCCAGCGTGATGATCTCGGGTAGCTCGAGCGGCGCGGCGCCGGAGCGTTCGTTGTAGTAGCGGGTCAGGCCGGTGCCGCTGGCTGAGGTCTCGCAGCCGACAGCGAGGCCGTCTAAGTCCGCGCACACGAAGTGGGCGGACTCGCCGGCGCTGCCCGTCGGGCCGCTGAGAAGCTGGTGCTTATCGACGATCGCGCCACCCACCCCCGTGCCCAACGACAGGTAGAGCACACGGGCGCCACCCAGTGGCTGCCCGGCGCCGAGGAGGTGTTCACCGAAGGCCCACACTCGGACATCGTTGTGGCAGGCCACGGGCACTCCGGTGAGCGTGCTGAGGGTGCCGACGACGTCCGTGCCCGCCCAGCCGGGGATGGTGTCGCCGTTGTAGACGATGTGATTGTCGCGGACGACGCCGGGGGCGCCGACGCCGACGCGGGTGATGTGCAGGTTGAGCTCGGCGGCGTCGGCAAGCGCGCGGCGCGTGGCGTCGGCAAGCTGGCTCAGTGTGCGGCGCTCCTGCGCCAGGCTGGGGATTCGGCCCGGCCGCAGGATCTCACCGGGGCTGTCGTCGGGCACGATTCCGTAGGCGATCTTGGTGCCGCCGATGTCGAGGGCGAGGATGGCGCTGCGCATCGGGGCCTACTTCAGGCCGTACTCGTCGACGACGCGACCGATGATGGCCAGTTCCTCATCGTTGAGGGGCTGGTGCGGCGGGGCCATGCGGCCGCTGTCGAGCACTCCGAGGTGGACGAGGGCGGCCTTGAAGCCGCCGAGCCCGGCCGAGGAGCCGCCCATCCGGGAGGGGTCGCCGGCGGTGGCGATGCCAAACAGGCTCGTGATCTTCGTTTGCAGGGCCGCGGCCTCTTCCCACCTGCCCTCCATGCACAGGCGGGCGAGCTCGACGTAGCCGGCCGGATCGACGTTGCCCAGGCCGGGGACGACGCCGTCGACGCCGCACAGGTAGGCCAGGTCAACGGTGGTCTCCGAGCCGGTGAGGACGAGGAACTCATCCAGCCCGGCGGCGCGCTTGGCATCCACCATGGCGCGGGTGGCGGCATCGACGCCGCCGGAATCCTTGACGCCGTGGATGTAGCCAGCTGCCGCCATCTCGATGAGCAGCCCGGCGTCGAGGGTGTAGTGCACGCAGATGGGGATGTTGTACGCGAACAGCGGTAAGTCGGGGGCCATCTCGTGGATGAGGCGGAAGTGCTCGATGACCTCGTTGCGGTGGGTGCGCACGTAGAAGGGGGCGGTGGCGACGAGTCCTTGGGCGCCGCTTTCGATGGCGTCGGCGACGTGCTCGGCCACGCGCGGGGTGGTCATGTCGATGACGCCGACGATGACGGGGACGCGGCCGGCGGCCTGGTCAACGATGGTGGACACGGCCACGCGGCGGTTCTCGCGGGTGAGGAAGGCCATTTCGGCGGAGGAGCCGAGGGCGAAGAGTCCGTCGACCACGCCGTCAATGAGTCGGTCGACGAGGCGGCGCAGGCTGTCGGTGTCGACGCTGAAGTCGGCGTTGAAGGGGGTGAGGACGGGTGGGATGACACCGCGGAACGTGGCAGTCATGGGGATTCTCCTGGAAGTGAACTGGGGAGAGGTGCGCGGCTTCATGCTGATAAAAATTCCGCGGTCACCAGGGCAAGTACCTAGACATAAGACATCATACCTCCAGTGGACAGGTCGTGCCGCTCGCCCTATCCTGGAATTGTGAAAGAGTTCATCGGAAAGCTGGCCACCTCCCGCGGCGTCGTCCCCCACGCCCGCATCGCCATCGAGGGCACGGAGATCGCGGGCATCGACCCGCTCCCCGGCAACGCGGACGACGGCGCGCTGACCTTCGTCCCCGGGTTCGTCGACATCCACAACCACGGTGGCCTGCGTGGATCCTTCCCCACCGCCACGGCCGAGGAAGCCCGCATCGCCGCCGAGTACCACCGCGCCCATGGTACGACCACCATGCTTGCCAGCCTCGTCTCCGCCACGGAGGAATCGATCCTCGCCCAGGTTCCCGTCCTCGCGGTCCTGTGCGATGAAGGCATCCTCGCCGGTATCCACCTCGAAGGTCCCTTCGTCAACTCGTGTCGCTGTGGCGCCCAAGACCCCGCCGCCATCATCCCCGGCGACCCCGGCCTGCTCGACCGTGCCGCCCGCGCCGGCCGCGGCCACGTCCGACAGATCACTTTCGCCCCGGAGACCGCCAACGCCCACGCCCTGCTCGAGGTGTGCGCCGCCCACAACATCATCGTCTCCCTCGGGCACACCGACGCCTCATTCGAACAAACCAGGGACTTTATTCGCGACGCCGTCGCTGCCGGAACCACCGTCACCGCCACCCACCTGTTCAACGCCATGCCCCCGCTGCACCACCGCGCGCCTGGGGCCGCAGCCGCCCTCATCGCCGCCGCCGCCGAAGGAATCGCCAGCGTGGAACTCATTGCCGACGGCGTCCACCTCGCCGACGGCACCGTCGACTTGGTCATGAACTCCGTGGGTGACGCCGCCTTCTTTGTCACCGACGCCATGCAAGCCGCCGGAATGGAGGACGGGGAATACAACCTCGGCACCCTCGACGTCGTCGTCGCCGGGGGAGTGGCCCGCCTCGCTACCGCCGACGGCTCCGAAGGTTCCATAGCGGGCGGCACGTCCACCCTCGCTGATCAATTCGCCCGCCACTACGCCCGCGGCGTGGACCTACCCACCCTCGTCGCCGCTACCTCCACCACGGCCGCCCGCGTCCTCGGCCTCGGCGATCGCGCCGGGCACCTCGCCGCCGGAGCCCAGGCCGATATGGTGGGTCTGGATGCGGAGGGCAACGTCGTCGTCGTGGTCGCCGCCGGCCAGATCATTACTGATAAACGCTAAGTTAAGTAAGGAAACAACCACAGTGGAATTGATCATTCGCCCCACCGCCGCCGACGTCGCTGTCACCGCCGCCGACGTCCTTGCTGAGCACGTCCGACGCGGTGCCACCCTCGGGCTGGCCACCGGCTCCACCCCGCTGGCCACTTACCAGGAGCTCATCCGCCGCTACGACGCCGGAGAGCTCAGCTTCGCCCACTGCCGAGCCTTCCTCCTCGACGAATACGTCGGCCTGCCCCGCGAGCACGAGCAAAGCTACTACCGCACCATCCGCAGCGAATTCACTGAACACGTCGACATTCCCGACGCCCAGGTCCTCAGCCCCGACGGCACCGACCCCCACCCCACGGCCGCAGCCGAACGCTACGAAACGGCCATCGTCGAAGCCGGGGGCATCGACATCCAGTTGCTGGGCGTGGGAACGAACGGGCACATCGGCTTCAACGAGCCCGGCTCTTCGTTGGCGTCGCGCACCCGGCTGAAGACCCTCCACCCGCAGACTGTCGCCGATAATGCCCGTTTCTTCGACTCCGCAGACGACGTCCCCATCCACGTCCTCACCCAGGGCCTGGGCACCATTCGTCGCGCCGGGCACCTGCTCCTCCTTGCCACCGGTGAGGGCAAGGCCGACGCCGTGCGCCGCCTCGTCGAGGGGCCCGTGTCCGCCTTCTGCCCGGCCTCGGTCCTGCAGTTGCACGAATTTGCCACTGTCATCGTTGACGAGGCCGCTGCCGGCGACCTGCAGTACAAGGAGTATTACCGCTTCGCCGAAGAGAGCAAGCCGCAGTGGCAGGGCTGGGGCGGGAGTAATCTCGCCTAGACTTGTCCACGTGACATTACGCATTTTCGATACCGCCACCCGCACGCTCCGCGACTTTGAGCCGGTTAGACCCGGCCACGCGTCGATCTATCTGTGTGGCGCCACCCCGCAGGCGGAGCCGCACATCGGGCACGTCCGCTCCGGAGTGGCCTTCGATATCGTGCGCCGCTGGCTCATGGCGTCTGATTATGACGTCGCCTTTGTCCGCAATATCACTGACATCGACGACAAGATCCTCACCAAGGCCGCCGAGCATGATCGGCCCTGGTGGGAGTGGGTATCCACCTATGAGCGCCACTTCACCTGGGCTTACGACCAACTTGGCGTCCTGCCTCCCTCCGTCGAGCCCCGCGCCACCGGCCACGTCACCCAGATGGTGGAGTACATGCAGCGGCTCATGGACCGCGGCTACGCCTATGTCGTTGACGGCTCCGTCTACTTTGATGTCGCCGCTTGGGTTGCTGCCGAGGGGTCCGACTACGGTTCGCTGTCCGGCAACCGCGTCGAAGAGATGGAACAGGGCGAGACCGATAACCACGGCAAGCGCTCACCGCAGGACTTCGCGCTGTGGAAGGCCGCCAAACCTGGCGAGCCATCCTGGCCGACCCCGTGGGGTGCGGGTCGCCCCGGCTGGCACCTCGAATGCTCGGCGATGGCCACGTGGTACCTGGGTGATACCTTCGACATCCACGGCGGCGGGCTGGACCTGCAGTTCCCGCACCACGAGAATGAAATCGCGCAGGCCCACGCCGCTGGCGATGGGTTCGCGAACTATTGGATGCACAACCACTGGGTCACCATGGCCGGGGAGAAAATGTCCAAGTCCCTGGGCAACGTGCTCGCGGTACCGCACATTTTGACGCTCGTGCGCCCAGTCGAATTGCGCTACTACCTAGGCTCTGCCCACTACCGCAGCGTGTTGGAGTACTCTGAGCCCTCGCTGCTTGAAGCGGCTGCCGGGTACCGGCGCATCGAGGACTTCCTCGCCCGCGTCGGCCCGGTCGAACTCGGGGAATGGACGCCCGAGTTCGCCGCCGCCATGGACGACGACTTTGCCGTGCCGCGCGCGCTCGCCGAAATCCACACGGCGGTCCGTGCCGGCAATTCGGCGCTGGCCGCCGGAGAGCATGATCGCGCCGTCCAGCTCGCCGCCTCCGTCCGCCGCATGGCGGCGGTGCTCGGCGTTGACCCGCAGGACCCACAGGGCCCACAGGGGGCTACGGGGGCGTCGATAAGCGACGGTGCCATGGAGGCACTCGACGTCCTCGTCGGCGCCGAATTGCAGCGCCGCACCACCGCCCGAAAAGACAAGGATTGGGCATCCGCCGACGACGTCCGCGACCGATTGACGGCCGCAGGCATCGACGTCACCGACACCCCCGACGGCCCGCAGTGGTCGCTGAAGAATTAGGAAAACACATGGCTAAACAGGGACGACCCGGGGCACGCAAGACCAACAAGAAGGGTGCCACCAAGGGCTCCGGCGGGCAGATCCGCCGCGGGCTCAAGGGCAAGGGGCCGACGCCGAAGGCGGAAGACCGCGAATACCACGCCGCGTACAAGCGCAAGAAGCTCGCCGAGCGCCGCGCCCAAGGCCGCCACGTCAAGGAAGAAACCAACGAACTCGTGGTAGGCCGCAACCCCGTCATCGAATGCCTCCACGCGCGAGTCCCCGCTTCGGCGCTGTTCGTCGCCGAGGGCACTGGCGCCGACGATCGCCTCTCCGAGGCCGCCACGCTTGCCGCCTCCCGGGGTATCCCGATCATCGAGGTGCCGCGCTTCGAGCTGGACAAGATGACCGGCAACGGTTTGCACCAGGGCATCGGCCTGCAGATCCCGCCGTACAAGTACACCGACGTGCACACCCTCATCGCCGATGCTGCCCGAGAGGTCGAGCCGGGCATGTTCGTCGTGCTGGACAACATCACCGACCCCCGCAACCTCGGCGCTGTCATCCGCTCCGTCGCTGCGTTCGGGGGCAATGGCGTGGTCATCCCCGAGCGCCGCGCCGCCGGCGTCACCGCCGTGACCTGGCGTACCTCCGCCGGAACCGCCGCCCGCCTGCCCGTCGCCCGCGAAACCAACCTCACCCGCGTGCTCAAGCAGTTCAAGGACAACGGCTACCAGGTCGTCGGCCTCGACGCCGGTGGCGATTTCACCCTGGACACCTACGACGGCGCCACCGACCCCGTGGTCATCGTCGTCGGCTCGGAGGGCAAGGGCATTTCCCGCCTCGTCCGCGAGAACTGCGACGTCATCATGTCCATCCCGATGGAAGGGTGGGTTAATTCCCTCAACGCCTCCGTCGCGGCGGGTGTGGTGCTCAACGAGTTCGCGCGCCAGCGCCGGGTGGGGAAATAAACTAGTCCGAGCCCGCTAGTCCCAGCCGAAGAACTCGGCCACCACGTCCGCCGCGACGATCGCATCAAATCCCGGCCCGATGATGCTGGACTGGACACCGCGCGGCGCCGGGACGACGTGCCCCATCCCCTCCACGCTCCACAGCTCCACCGGCGGTTGCCCGGCCCGCGCCCACGAGTCGATGATTAACCCATCGCGCACCGTGTGCTCATGGTCCCCCGCGGCCAGGCCGTTAACCGAGGCGAAGTAGCCCGCCGAGTCCAGTGCGGAGAGCAACGAACCGCGTTGGTGTTCCTCATCGAGCCCAGCCACCCCGCCCTCATACTTGACGATCGTGTCCGCCGTGCCATGAATCGCCAGGTAGGGCGCCGGTTCCGGCGCCCCTAAGCCCTCGATGAGATTGCCCTCCTCCGGGAGGGCAGCGGCGAAGGTGGCGGCTCCGGCGAGGAGACCGGGGGCGTCGTGAAGCAAACGAATGACCATCTGCCCACCGTTGGAATACCCACAGGCATAGACCTGCGACGGGTCGACGCCGCGGTGGTCGACGGCCCACGACACGAGGGCGCGGGTGAAACCGACGTCGTCGATGCCGAGCTCGCGAGTGCGCTCGCCGAGCAGCAGGCGGGCGTCGTTGAAGTGGCGCTCCACCCCGTCCGGGTAGATGAGGACCGTGCCCGTGCGCGCGGCCATCTCGTCGAAGGTGCGGCCGGTGAAGTTGCGCGCGACGTTGCCGTTTTGCAGGGAGCCGTGGAAGTACAACAACAGGCGCGGAGTGGCCGGGAGGACCGAAGGAGTGACCACCACGAAGGTGCGTTCGCGGCCGCCGTGGTGCAGGCGCACCCGCTCCGAGGAGTATCGTTTCGGTTCCTTCACGGCGAATAGTCTAACCCCTGATAGATTCGAGCCATGCTGAAACGTGGGCGGACAGGCGGGACTCTCGCGTCATTGGCAGCCGAGCTGGGAGTCTCGCGGACGACGGTGTCCAACGCCTACAACCATCCCGATCAGCTGTCGAAGGAGCTGCGGGAACGCATCCTCGCCGCCGCGGAGGCCCGCGGGTATCCCGGGCCCGATCCGATGGCGCGCTCGCTGCGCACTCGGCGGGTGGGGGCGATTGGCGTGCTGCTCACGGAGCATCTGTCATACGCTTTCGAGGATCAGGCGTCGGTCGATTTCCTCGCAGGGATGGCGGAGGCGACCTATGGGACCGATTCGGCGTTGACGCTCATTCCGGCCGGCCCGGAGTCGGGGGAGGATCAGGCCTCGGCGTCGGCGCTGGTGGGGAGCTCGGTCGTCGATGGGTTCGTGGTGTATTCGGTGGCGAAGGATGATGTGCATTTGGCGGCGGCGCGCGCTCGGCACCTGCCGGTGGTGGTGTGCGATCAGCCGACAGACACCGACCTGCCGTTCGTGGGGATTGATGATCATGCGGCGATCCAGCCCGCCGCCCGCGCCCTCGTCGACGCCGGGCACACCAAGATCGGTGTGCTGTGCATCCGCCTGCATCGCGTGCGTCTCGACGGCCCCGTCACCCCAGCACAGCTCGCCTCCGCCGACATGCACGTCCAGCGCAGCCGCGTGCAGGGGGCGTTGGAGCAGTTCGCCGCCGCGGGCATCACGGAGGTCCCGGTGGTCACCCGCCACATCAACGACCCCGAGCATTGCCTCGACGCCGCCCGCGAGCTCCTGGAGACCCACCCGGAGCTCACCGCGGTGCTGTGCACGACCGACTCGATGGCCATGGGCGTGCTCACTTACGCCGAGGAGCAGGGCCTGAGCGTGCCCGCGGACCTCTCGGTCACGGGTTTCGACGGCGTGCGGTTCGCCCTGTGGCGCGATCTCACCACCGTCATCCAGCCCAATCGGGACAAGGGGGCTGCGGCCGGCCGCATCCTCCAAGAGCTTATCGACGCCCCCCAGGACCGCACCGCCCCCCGGCACATCCTGGAGACGACGTTTAATCCTGGCTCAACCGTCGCTGCTCCAGCAGCTCGCTAAAGAGATTTCCGACGGCCACCGTATCGGCAATCCGCATCGTCGCGGCAGTCTCGCCCTCGCCGACCTTCACGCCCAGGTCTTGCGGGCGCAGCGCGAGGAAGCCGTCCTCGTCGGTGGTGTCATCGCCCAAGAACAGCGCGCGTGTGGGCTGCAGGCGCTTGATGGTGGCGGCGATCCAGGTGCCCTTGTTGACGTCGGCGACCGAGAACTCCACGATGTTCTTTCCCACGATCATGCTCATCCCCGGGTGCTCCAGGGCGACGGCACGGGCGAGCAATTGTTTCGCGGCAGCCTCGTCGGACGCCGCCAACTTAGCCACGTGCAGCACCCGCTGGAAGGGCTTGGCCTCCACGAACGCGAGGGGCTGGGCGGCGATGAGCGGGGCGAGGCGATCCTCGATATCGGACAGCCGCGCAGCCATCTCCTCGGTGAGCACGACACCATCGACGTCCGATTCGGCTCCGTGCGACCCGGAGAACATCACCGGCGGCTGAAGGTGACACACCTGGTGCAATCCGGCCAGGTGACGCCCCGATAGCACCGCGACGTGGGTGTTCGGCAGCGCGGCGAGCTCCTGCAAGGCGTTCACCGCCTCCTGGTTCACCGGGACGTCGTAGGCGTCAGTGGAAAATCCGGCGATGGTCCCATCGAAATCACTGATAACGAGGAGACTTTCGGCGGCGGCGAGGTCGTGGAGGGAGGCGGTCATATGCCCCACCTTAATCAAGCCCGGGGCGTGGTTCCGGGGAATGAGACTAGATCAACTTCTAGCTCAGCGACGACAAGCCGATCGCCGGTCGATCGATCTCCTCACCCCGTAGCGTGAGAGTGAGCTCGGAGTCATTTGGTTGGTGCAGGTCGAAGGTTGCGCCGGGCACGAGAAGGCTGCTTAGTTGCTCGTGTGTCCAGGCGGCGCGGCAGTTGGCGGGGGCGGGTTCGATCTCGATGCGATCGATGGTCACCGCCTCCGCATCCTTGGCGGCGACGGTGTCACCATCACGGGTGAACGTCACCGCGCCCTGAATGGGGGAGCAGCCCGTGGTGCCCGCCAGCGAGGCCTCACCGAAAGCGAGGGAACCGCCGTGGGGAACCGCCGCCGGAGTGTCGGGGCTGGTCCAGACGTTGATGACCTCCCACGTCGCCTCAGTAATCGTGGGCTGGGGTGCCGAGCACGCCGCCAACGCTCCTACCGCCGCAATGGCGAACACCCGAGCTCTCATGGCTCCACCTTAGCCAGGGCATCGAGGAAGGACCCCGCCCACAGGTCAACATCGTGGGTGATCACCTGGGCGTGCATGGCCAGCATACGCTCCCGCTGTACCTCCGGAGTGGTGTCCAGCGCCGTTGCGGCAGTGGCCACGGCCCGCTTGATCGACTCCAGGTCGAAGGGGTTGCACAAGTTGGCCTGGGGGAGTTCGCTGGCGGCGCCGGCGAATTCGGACAGCACCAATGCACCCGAGCCGTCGCCGTGGCAGGCCACGTATTCCTTGGCCACCAGGTTCATGCCGTCCTTAAAGGGGGTGACCAGCATGATGTCCGCCGCCTCGTAGTAGGTGCGCAACTCGGACTTGGGTAAGGATTGGTGCAGGTAGTGGACCACGGGGTGACCCATGGAGCCGAAACGGCCATTGATGCGGCCCACGGCCTCCTCCACGCGGGAGCGAGCCTGACGATACTGCGAGATACGCTCGCGCGAGGGCGTGGCAATCTGCAGGAAGACCACCTCTTCCGGGTCCAGCGCCCCCGATTCCAGCAGCTCCTCGAAGGCGAGCAGGCGCTGCAAGATCCCCTTCGTGTAATCGAGGCGATCGACGCCGAGCAACACCGTTCGCGGGTTGCCCAGGGAAGCGCGCAGCGCTTCCACACTCCCCTCCGCACCCTCGCCCAAGGACGTGGGGTCGATGGAGATGGGGAACGCACCGACGCCGACGTGGCGGCCATCGGTGCGCACGTGGGCGTCGATAAGCCGGGTAGACGCCGTGCCGCTCACCTCGTAGCCCGCGCGGCGAGCCAACTCCAGGAAGTTGTTGGCGCCGGACTCGAGGTGAAAACCGATGAGATCCGCGCCGAGCAGGCCGCGGATCGTTTCTTCGCGCCACGGCAGCTGACGGAAGAGATCAGCGCCGGGGAAGGGGATGTGGAGGAAGAAGCCGATGCGCAGGTCAGGGCGCAGTTGCCGAAGAATTCCGGGCAGCAGCTGCAGCTGATAATCCTGCACCCACACCGTCGCCCCCTCGGCGGCGACCTCGGCGACTTCGGTGGCGAAACGCAGGTTGACGTCGCGGTAGATGTCCCACCAATCGCGGTGATAGACCGGGGTGACAATGAGGTCGTGGTAGAGCGGCCAGAGCGTGGCGTTGGAAAAACCCTCGTAGAAGCCCTCGAAGTCCGCCGAGGACAGCCGCACGGGGTGGAGGAGCACGCCCCCATCGGTGCGGAATGGCTCCGGGGCCTCATCCGCGACCCCCGGCCAGCCGACCCAGCAGCCGTCATGGCGTTCCAACACGGGTGAAAGCGCGGCGACCAGACCACCCGGACTCGGAGTCCAGGTGCGGGTGCCGTCGGGGCCGGTGTGCAGGTCAACCGGAAGACGATTGGCCACGACCACAAAGCTGTTGTCGCCGCTCATAAGCTTAAATGCTAAGCCTTCTTGGTCGTCTTCTTAGTGGTCTTTTTGGTGGCCTTCTTCGTTGCCTTCTTGGTGGCTTTCTTAGCGGCCTTCTTGGTCGTCTTCTTCGACGCCTTGCGAGTGCGCTTCGTCGGCTTAGGCTCCGCCTCTTCGAGCTCAGCGGCAACCTTCTTGTACACCAGGCCCTTCGGCTCCACGCCGAGCATGCACATCAACGTCACGCCGTCGAGGAAGTCGGTCGAATACGTGGCGACGATACGACGGGCGCCGGCAGCGGTCTCCTCCTCCACGGCGTGCATGGCTTCGGGGGTGGGGCGGGTATCGGTGACCTTGGGCGGCACAAATCCTCCTGTAAGCGGTCCGGGGTGGAACAGACAGTCAATTCTACGTCACGAGCGCGGAATTTTCCTCTTCCGGCGATCAATTTGCTGGAACGTCAGCCGGCGGCTCTGCCGGAAGTAGCGATAGAGATTCAGCGTCGGCGGGCGGCGCAGACGGCGCGCCACCCACTCACCGAGCACCACGCCCGCCGCCAAGCCACAAGCAATGGCCAGCGCGAGGGCAATATTGGTGAAGCCCACGAGCATCTGCTCATGCATCGAGGCGTACATGCCCCGATACACGGCCAAGCCAGGCAGGAAAGGCGTGATGCCCGCGATAGCCGTGATGAGCGGGGGAATGAGGAAACGACGGGCGAGCAGACCACCGGCGAGACCAATGACCACCGCCGCGACCGACGCCGCGACGACCGGGCCGACCCCAAAGGGTAACAGTGCGAAGTAATAGAACGCGCTACCAGCCAGGGCAGTCAGCGCCGAAATGACCACCGAGGACCACTCCGCGAAGCACGCGATGGCGAACCCCGCGGCCGCCACCGCACCGGAAAACACCCGCACCGAACTCGACGTGAAGTTCGGCGGGGGGCTTGTCTCCAGCGGCGGCAGAGAAATCCCCATCATCGCCGTCAGCGAAATACCAATACCCACCCCGGCGACGATCGCCCCGGTAAACAACATCGTTTCAAAAAAGCGTGCCGACGCCGTCACCGGCGCCCCCGTAATCCCGTCCTGCAAGGACTGCACCAAGGTCAAACCCGCCAACAGAACAATGATGCCCGACGCGATGATCTGCGACGGCGTAATCCGCACACCCAACTCCGCTGCTAGCGAATAGATCACCGCCGCCGGCAGCGTAGCGACGATCCCGCCAAACACATTCTGGAAAAACGTCGGCAGCTGCTTGCGCCCCAGCCACGTGTTCATCGCCATGATGAGGCTCGACGTAGCAAACGCCGTCGCCGCCACCAACCAACCACCGCCGAGCATGACCGCGACCGCGCCACCCATCAACCCCCACCCCATGATGGAAGTCCACGTCCCATACTGCGCGGGGGCGGCAGCCAACTCATCGAGAATCCGCTCCGCCACCTCCGGCGGCGTGGCACCAGCCTGAATCGAACGAATCAACCGGTCCACTTCCGACAACTTGGAAAAATCCATCGTCATCTTCCGCACCACCCGGAACACATTCACCGGAGTCTTCCGCGTGTGCCCAATATTGGTGAAGATCGTGATCGTGTTCATCGTGATGTCCACATGGCAATAATGCAGACCATACGCCGACGTCACCGCATGAATCTGCGCCTTCGTATCCGAATTCGACGTCCCCGAAGACAACAAAATATCGCCAATCCGCGCCGCCAAATCCATCACCGCCGCCACCTGCGTGTGATCCGTCAGATCAATAGGAGCCAGCGGGGAGGGCGGCGGGGCAGCCTTAGCGGCGTCGATTGTCGCGATCCGGCCCGAACCGGTGAGGAAAGCCGCGAACTTCTCAGTCAACGTGGACACGGTGCGCAACCCTAGCAGTTTCCGACGCCGCCCACTGCTGCGGTACTATTCCCACTCAGCGGGGCGAGAGCTTCGCGGTGCTGGAGTGGCGCAATCGGTAGCGCAACGGTCTTGTAAACCGTAGGTTGCGAGTTCAAGTCTCGTCTCCAGCTCAGTGAGTAGTAGCGGCCCGGGGGTCTGGGGCTGGCGTCGCGAGGAGCCCGTCGCGATCAGGGCGTCGCGAGTGCCAAAATTCTCTAGAATGCACAACCCGATTCTCCACGACCTGCGGAAACGTGAAATGGCTCGACACATTCTAGAGAATTTTGGCACCCTGCCGGGTCACTTCACCTGAACCAGTCCCTTGGCGATGCATCGGGAGTGGGCCCTCGCAAATTAGGTCTTGCAAAAGCTTCACCAGCGGATACGCTAACGGTATGACCTTCGCATTGCCCGAGCGAATCTCAGTCACCCTGCCCAAGGATGCTTCGGCGTCGGACTTCATAAGTTAGCTCCTTGAGCGTGGTGTGGCCGCTGAGGAGGAGGCGGCAGAAATGCGGGCGTATGCGGAGTCGGGGGCTGAGCAGGCACCCTTTCGGGAGGGTATGCGTAGGCGTCGGAACCGTAAGCGGCTTGGCCTGTAGTTCCCACTCGCCGCAGCAACTACGTGTGTCATCCTGGTAGTTGACAAACTAGTCCGCATTCCCCGCAAGGAGCAGCACATGGCAGATATCAGGATCGCGATCGTCGGATACGGCAACCTGGGCAAATCGGTGGAGAAGCTCGTGAAGGCGCAGCCGGATATGAGCGTTGCGGGGGTGTTTTCGAGGCGGCAATCGTTGGATACGGACGCACAAGTGTGGCCGGTCGCCGACTTTCGCAATTACACCGATGAGTTTGATGTCGCGGTGCTGTGCCTGGGGTCTGCGACGGATATTCCGGAGCAGGCGCCGGAGTTCATTCGTTACGCGAACACGGTGGATACTTACGATAATCACCGTGATGTGCCGCGGCACCGGGCGCAGATGAATGAGATCGCGCGGGAGAACGGCACGGTCGCGATTGTGTCTACGGGTTGGGATCCGGGGATGTTTTCGCTCAACCGCACGATGGCGTCGGCGATTTTGCCGGGCGCGGCGCAGCACACGTTCTGGGGTCCGGGTTTGTCGCAGGGTCATTCGGATGCTTTACGACGCATCGCTGGTGTCCACAAGGCAGTTCAGTACACCATTCCTTCTCCCGAGGCCCTCGCCGCTGCGCGGCGGGGCGAGGCCGGGGAATTGACGGGTAAGCAGGCGCACGTGCGGCGTTGTTTTGTGGTGGCGGACGAGGCGGATCGAGAGCGCATTGAGCATGAGATCCGCACGATGCCGGACTACTTTGTCGGCTATGAGGTCGAGGTGAACTTCATCGACGAGGCGACCTTCGATGCCGAGCACACTGGCATGCCCCATGGTGGGCACGTTATTACTGCCGGGGATACGGGCGGGTTTACGGAGACGATTGAGTACACGTTGGAGCTGGATCGGAACCCTGACTTCACGGCGGCCGTGGCACTTGCCTATTCGCGGGCGGCGCATCGGCTGAGGGAGGCGGGGCAGTCGGGAGCGTTCACGGTTCTCGAGGTTGCGCCCTACCTCATTTCGCCTACGCCGCTGGAAGAACTGGTCGCGCGCGACGTGTAGGGTCCGCCACTGGTAGCAGGAGGAGTGCTCCGACGAGGAGCACGAGTCCGATGCCGAGGATGCCCACCCGGTCGCTGCCCCCGCCGAGGGAGACGAAGAGTCCGAAGAGGGCGGGGGAGAGCCAGGACACCGCGCGCCCGGTAGTGACGTAGAGTCCAAAGAGCTGGCCCTCGGTGCCCAAGGGGGCGACGCGGGAGAGGAATGAGCGGGCGGAGGATTGGGCGGGGCCGACGAACAGGCACAGGGCGAGGCCGAAGATCCAGAACATGCGGGGGCCGTCGACGAAGTAGAGCACGGCGGAGGCGGCGATCATGAGGGCCAGGGAGGCGAGGATGATCGGTTTGGGGCCGATGAGGTCGTCGAGCCAGCCGCCGAGTATCGCGCCGATGGCGGCGGCGACGTTGGCGGCAACGCCGAAGAGGAGGACGTCGCCGGGGGAGAGCCCGTAGACGGTGACGGCGAGGATCGCGCCGAAGGTGAACACGCCGGCCAATCCGTCGCGGAAGACGGCGGAGGATACGAGGAAGAAGACCGCATTGCGGTCGGCGTGCCAGAGGTCGCGGATGGTGAGGAAGAGACGTCGATAAGCATTGAGGACGCCGCGGGTTTCGGACGCACCGGAGGGCGGGATCTCGGGGACGCGGAGGAGGACCGGGAGGGCGAAGACGCCGAACCAGACGGCGGCGAAGACCGCCACCAGGCGGACGTTGAGGCCGCCCTCGGTGGGGATGTGGAACAGGCCGCCATCCCCGGCGATGAAGCCGATGTAGCAGGTCAGCAGCAACACTATGCCGCCGGCGTAGCCCATGCCCCAGCCGAAGCCGGAGACTCGGCCGACGGTCTCGGGCGTGGAAATCTGGTTGAGCTGCGCGAAGTAGTTGACTTCGGCGAACTCGAAGACGACGGAGGCGACCGCCATGATGAGTAGGCCCAGCCAGAAGTAGATGGGGGCATCATTACGCACGGCGAACAGTGAGGCCATGAGGGCGACGGTGACGAACGTCCACACCGCGAGGGAGCGGCGGCGGGTGCCGCGGGTATCGGAACGCTGGCCCATAACGGGGGCAACGACCGCGATGAGCACGCCCGCCACCGCCATCGCCCAGCCGTAGAGCTGGGTCGGGGTGAAGGAGGAATCGACCGTCGCGCCGACCGAATCGGTGAGGTAGACGGCGAAGATAAAGGTGACCAGGACGGCGTTGAACGCGGCCGATCCCCAATCCCACAGCGCCCAGGAGGTAACAGTCGCGCGGTCGGTGCGAACGTGGTTCATTCTGGGAAGCTTAGGGGCTACTCCGGGATTTGGCGCAGGATCGAGTCCACGAGATGCGTTCGTTGCTCAAGCGTCAGCGTGTTGTGATGCACGTGATCGTGCGCCCACAGGCCGTAGGACATGAGGAGGTACGGGTACAGCTCGCTTTCCGGCGCGACCGTCATCCACTGGTTCTCCATGCTTTCCCACAGGTCAGGCAGGCCGTCGTGGGCTCGAGATTCGATGCACATGAGCAACTCGGCGCGCTCGGCGTTGCCACCCATGCTCTGGACGACGGCCCGCAGGCGCTGGGTGTCGCTGAGCTCCGAGGCCGGTGCCCCGGCGATCTCCTCCAACTCCGCCTCCCATGTATCAATGAAGTGCTGGATGATGCCGCGCAGCAGTTCCAGGCGGGAGGGGAAGTGGTAGATGATGCCGGATTTGGACAAGCCGGAGGCCTCGGCGAGGGATTCGTAGCTGACGGCATCCACCCCGCGGGCCTCGATGATGCCGATGGCGGCCTGGATGATGACGTCGCGTTTGCTAGTGCGCATTACCTGCTCCCTTGGGGTTGCCGCGGAAGCACCAACCGGTGAGGGCGGCACACAGGGCAGCCACGGCGGCGAGGACAACGAGGATGCGGAAGTACGCCGTGTCGTAGGAACCCGTGGACAAGGTCAGGACGGGGAGGAGGCTACCGAGGATTGCCACCGACAGCAGGGTGCCGAACTCGTAGGAAACCTCCTCCACGCCCGCGGCCATGCCCGCGCGGCGGACCGGGGCGGAGCCGACGATAGCGGTGGAAGAGACCGACATGATGGAACCGGCACCGGCGCCGACGAGCGCGAGGGAGGTGACGAAGCCGGGCATGATGTCGGCGGTGCCGAAGTAGATGGCCAGGCTCACGCCCAGCGCTACGGCGACGAATCCGCCGGTAATGAGCGGAATGAACCCGACCCGGTGCAGGAAGGCACCGCCGAGGATGGAGAAGGGGAACGCGGCGACGGTGACGGCGATGACGAGCAGGCCCGCCTCCAGGGGTGAGTAGCCGAGGGAGATTTGGAAGCGCTGCGTGGTCAGCAACTCCAGCCCGGCGACGGCGAACATCGCACCACCGGCGGCGAGCACGCCGCCGGAGAAAATCCGTGAGCGGAAGATGTCGAAGGCCAGGAGGGGATCGTCGAGGCGGCGTTGGCGGCGGGTGAAGGCGATGGCACCGGCGATGCCGATGACCAATGCCGCGGACAACAGCCACCACTTCCGATCGGGGTTGGCGGTCTCCTTGATGGTCATGACCAGCCCTGAGAGGGCGAACAGGGCATAGAGCGAGGAGATGGTGTCCCAGTGCTTGTTGGGGTTGGGCATGTTTGCTGGGGCGACGATGACCGTGGCCACGAGCGCGATGATGACGATGGGGACGTTGATGAGGAAGATCGAGCCCCACCAGAAGTGCTCGAGGAGTAGGCCGCCGACGACGGGGCCGGCCGCGGCGCCGAGGACGGCGACCGAGCCCCACACGCCGATGGCGGTGTTGCGCTCGCGCTCATCCGTGAAGGTGATGCGGATGAGGGCGAGGGTGGCGGGCATCATGACGGCGGCGCCGAAGCCGAGGAAGGCGCGGGCGGCGACGAGCAGCCAGGCGTCGGGGGCGAAGGCGGCGGCGAGGGAGGCGACGCCGAAGACGACGAGGCCGACGATGAACATGAGGCGGTGCCCGATGCGGTCGCCGAGCGTGCCGGTGCCCAGCAGCAGGCCCGCCAGCACGAGCGGGTAGGCGTTAATGACCCACAGGCCCTGGGCATCATTCATGTGGAGTTGCTCGCGCAGCTCCGGCAAAGCGGTGTAGAGAATCGAGTTATCCACGCCGATCATGAGGAGGCCGAGCGAGATAACTAGCAGGAAGGTCCATCGTTGTATTGCGGTACTCACGGCGGGTAACTGTACCGAACGGTTGTTACAGTTTCAAAAGGCTTCATGCGATGGAATGTGACCGCGGGTACTTTCGGAAACATGGAAAACACCTTCGCTCGACAGCTCATCAACACCCTCGAAAAGGAAGGAGTGCAGCGAATCTACGGAGTCGTGGGCGATAGCCTCAACCCGATAGTCGACGCGATTCGCGATTCGGACATCGAATGGGTACACGTTCGCAATGAGGAGGCCGCCGCCTTCGCCGCGGGGGCGGAATCCCTCATTACTGGGAAGCTGGCCGTCTGTGCCGGCTCCTGCGGCCCGGGCAATACCCACCTCATTCAGGGCCTTTATGATTCCAACCGCAACGGCGCCAAGGTCTTAGCCATCGCCTCGCACATCCCGAGTAACCAGATCGGCTCCCACTTCTTCCAGGAGACCCACCCCGAGCAGATCTTCCAGGAGTGCTCCGGCTACTGCGAGATGGTGAACTCGGCGAACCAGGGCGCGCGTATCCTGCACCATGCCATCCAGTCCACGATGGCGGGCAAGGGCGTGTCCGTCCTCATCATCCCCGGCGATATCGCGGCCGCCGAAGCCGGCGATCAGATGTTCCTCGATTCGAAGATCGCGACGGGACAGCCGATCGTCTTCCCCGACCCCGCCGAGGCCGCCGCCCTGGTCCAGGCCATCAACGAGGCCGATACCGTCGCCCTTTTCTGCGGCGCCGGCGTGAAGAACGCCCGCGAGCAGGTTCTCGCCCTGGCGGAGAAAATTAAGTCCCCCATTGGCCACGCTTTCGGCGGCAAGATGTACATCCAGTACGACAACCCCTTCGACGTTGGAATGTCCGGCCTGCTCGGTTACGGCGCCTGCTACGACGCCACCCACGAGGCCGATCTGCTCATCCTCCTGGGCACCGACTTCCCCTACTCGGATTTCCTGCCCTCCAAGAATGTCGCCCAGGTCGACATTGATGCTTCCCACATCGGCCGCCGCACGACCATCAAGTACCCGGTCGTCGGCGATGTCGCGGCCACGATCGAGAACATCCTGCCGCACGTGGAGGAGAAGGGCCGCGAGTTCCTGGACAAGCAGCTGCGCAACCATGCCAAGATCCTCGGCGGCGTCATCGACGCGTATGGCTCCAATGCCGAGAAGCACAAGCCGATCCACCCCGAGTTCGCCGCCTCACTCATCGATGAGCTGGCGGACGAGGATGCCATCTTCACCGTTGATACCGGCATGTGCAACGTGTGGGCGGCGCGCTACCTGACGCCGAACGGGCGTCGAGAAGAAGTTGGCTCCTTCCGCCACGGCACCATGGCCAACGCGCTCCCGCAGGCCATCGGCGCCCAGTTCGCCGACCGTGATCGCCAGGTGGTGACCTTCTCTGGCGATGGCGGCCTAGCCATGCTCCTCGGCGAGCTGCTCACCGTGAAGCTGCATGAGCTGCCGATCAAGTCGATCGTGTTCAACAACTCCTCCCTCGGCATGGTGAAGCTGGAAATGCTCGTCGCCGGAATGCCCGAGTTCGGCACCGATCATGACCAGGTCAATTACGCCGACATCGCCGCCGCCATGGGGATCAAGTCCGTGCGCATCGAGGACCCGAAGAAGATGCGCAAGCAGCTCCAGGCGGCGTTGGCCGAGCCGGGCCCGGTGCTCATCGACATCGTCACCGATGCCAACGCGCTGTCCATTCCGCCGAACATAACGTGGGAGATGCTCATCGGCTTCTCCCGCGCCGCTACCCGCACTGTCTTCGGTGGTGGCGTCGGCCGCATGGTCGACCTCGCCCGCGCCAACCTGCGCAACATTGGTGCAGCCGCGGCCATCGAGCGCTACTAGTCCCATGACCCCCATCGTCCGCATCGACCTCGACCGCCTGCGCGCCAACATCGCCAGCATGGCGGCCTCGGAGATTCCGCTGCGCCCGCATGTGAAAACGCACAAGATACCCGAGATCGCCCGCCTACAACTGGCGGCCGGCGCGCGCGGACTGACGGTGGCCACGGTCGGCGAGGCGGAGGTCTTCGCCGAGGTCGCCGACGACATCTTCATCGCCTACCCCGTGTGGGCCGACGATCGCCTCGCCGCGCTGTCCCGGCGGGTCTCGCTCACCGTCGGCTGCGATTCCGTCGAGGCGGCCCGCCGCCTCTCGCTTATCGACGCCTCCGTTCCCCTCCTCATCGAAATCGATTCCGGTCACCACCGCTCCGGTGTCCCCGTAGAGCGGGTAGGGCCGCTGGCCCGCCAAATCCTCGACCTCGGCCTGGAGGTGCGCGGCGCCTTCACCTTCCCCGGGCATTCCTACCAACCGGGACAGATGGGCGCCGCGGCCGAGGACGAAGCCGTGGCCCTGAGCCAAGCGGGCGAGATCCTGCGCGAGCTGGGAATCCGTGACCCAGTCCTCTCCGGAGGCTCCACGCCCTCCGCGCGTGTGGCGGATGCAAGTGTGCTCACCGAGCTGCGCCCCGGCGTCTATGTGTTCAACGATGCCCAGCAGCTCGAACTCGGGACCTGCGGATGGGAAGACATCGCCCTGACAGTCCGGGCGCGGGTGATCTCGCGCCGGGCGGATCTCCACCAGGTCATCCTCGACGCCGGCTCCAAGATCTTGAGTGCCGATCGCCCGGCCTGGGCTAGCGGTTTCGGCCGGATCATGGGAGTGCCCGATGCGCGGCTAACGGCCGTGTCCGAACACCACGGCACCGTCGCCTGGCCGACTGGCGAGCCCCTCCCAACAATCGGCGAGGAGGTCGACGTCGTCCCCAACCACGTCTGCCCCGTGCTCAACCTCGTCGATGAGGTCGAGGTCTCCGACGGCAGCCGCTGGGTCGTCGCCGCCCGCGGGAAAAACTAGGGGTTGCGCTTGACGCGGCGTCAACGACCAGAGTGTTTCCTGTGACCGATTATCACATCAGCGAAGCCGCTGACATCCTCAACATCACCACCCGCACGCTGCGGCATTGGGATCACATCGGGCTGTTAGTCCCCGGCTGGCGCACCAGCGCCGACCACCGTCTCTACACCGACGACGACCTCGATCGGGCCCTGCAGATCCTCGTCTACCGCGAGGCGGGCCTGTCGCTCAAGGACATCGCCGAGCTTATCGACGTCCCCGGCACCGCCACCGAAAAGCTGCACCGTCAGCGGGTGGTCCTCGTGGAGAAAATCGGTCACCTGCACCGGATGGTCCGGGCAGTGGACAACCTTCTCGAAGGAGGAGACACCATGAGCATGGAAGAAAAGATCGAGCTGTTCGGCAAGGAGTGGCCCGGCTACCAGCAGGAAGCCGAGGAGCGCTGGGGTAACACCCCGGAGTGGGCGCAGGCCCAAGCCACGCAGGCGGAGATGACCCGCGAGGATTGGGTCGCCGTCAAGGAGGAGCATGACGCGTTTGTCGCGATGCTTGCCGACGCCGCCGCCCGCGGCGTCGCGCCGGGCACGGCGGAGGCGACCGCGATCGTCGATAAGCACCGGGCCAGCATTGCGCAATGGTACGACATGACGCCGGCGAAGCAGGTGCTCCTGGCGCGGATGTACACCTGCGACGAGCGCTTCAACGAGACCTACCAGGGGCACGCAGAGTACCTCTTGACGCTGGTGGAGGCACAAGCGGAAAAGGAGGGCGTCGATTTGGCAGCGGTCGAATGGTAGTCAGCTAATTCCCAGAGTTCACCCAGGGCAGTCGAAGTGCTATCGAGTTCAATCAAGGCATCGACTGTGAAAGTGATGGACAATGGAGAACATGAACGAAATCCAGCCCGAAGTTAAGGTCCTCGTCGTTGATGACGAACCCAACATCGTTGAGCTGCTCACCGTAAGCCTCAAGTTCCAGGGCTTCGAAGTGCGCACCGCAAGCTCTGGGACCGAGGCCCTGCGCATTGCCCGGGAGTTCAACCCCGATGCCTACATCCTCGATGTGATGATGCCCGGCATGGACGGATTTGAGCTGCTGGGCAAGCTCCGTTCGGAAGGCCTCGATGGGCCGGTCCTTTATCTCACCGCCAAGGACGCGGTGGAGAACCGCATCCACGGCCTCACCATCGGCGCCGATGATTACGTGACCAAGCCGTTCTCGCTGGAAGAGGTGATTACCCGCCTGCGCGTAATTCTGCGCCGGGGCCACCTCGTCGACAACGCTTCCGACGACGCCACGATTAGCTACGCCGACCTCACCCTCAACGACGAGACCCACGAGGTCATCAAGGCAGGCAAGGTCGTTGAGCTTTCCCCGACCGAGTTCAACCTGCTGCGCTACCTCCTGCTCAACGCCGAGGTTGTCCTATCGAAGTCGAAGATCCTCGACAACGTCTGGCACTACGACTTCGGTGGAGATGGCAACGTGGTCGAGTCGTACATCTCCTACCTGCGCCGCAAGGTCGATACCGGCGACGTTCCGCTCATCCAGACCGTCCGAGGAGTCGGGTACGTCCTGCGGACACCACGCCAGTGACTATCCCGCCCTACCCGTCCACCGAGGCGGGAAGCGACTACGGGCGCGGCGACCTGAAAGAAGAACAACCCACCTGGAACTTCCGCATTGGCCGCCACGAGCTGCCGCTGCGGACCTGGCTCGTCATCATTATCGTCCTCATCTCCGGATTGGGACTAGCGGGCAGCTCCGTGGCCGTTTCCTCCATCATGCGGGAAGTGACCTACGCCCAGGTCGATGACGAGCTCATCAACTCCGCCAGCGGCTGGGCCCGCAACGAAGGCATCTTCAACGCCGATCGCGGCCCCCGGCCGCCCTCGGACTACGTGGTAATCAAGCTTTTCGACGACGGCTCCAGCGTCATCTTCAACGACCCCGGCCCCAGCCTCGACCTCACGGGTCTCGCCGTCGAAGGTCCCCCGCGGACGATCTACTCCTCGAACAACGAGACCTACCGCGCCATCTCCATCCGCGAAAACGGGGTCACCACCGTTGTGGCCCGCACCCTGGAAGGCGAACACACCCTCCTGCTCGGTTTGGCGATGGTCCAAGCAGTGATCAGCCTTCTCGTCCTCGCGATCCTCGCGCTCCTGGGCTATTACTTCATCCGCCAAGCCATGGCACCCCTGCGCGAAGTGGAACGCACCGCCAAAGCCATCGCCGACGGCGACATCGACCGCCGCGTCCCCCAATGGCCCCGCAGCACCGAAGTCGGCCAACTCGCCTACGCGCTCAACATCATGCTCGGCCAACTCCAAGACTCCATCGAATCGGCGCAAGAAAAGGAAGCCCAAATGCGCCGCTTCGTCGGCGACGCCTCGCATGAACTCCGCACCCCGCTGACCTCCGTGCGCGGATACACCGAGCTCTACCGCTCTGGCGCCACCGACAACGTGGACCTGGTCTTCCGCAAAATCGACGCCGAATCCCAACGCATGAGCCTGCTCGTCGAAGACCTCCTAGCCCTCACCCGCGCCGAAGGTGCCCGCCTCGAACGCGCCAAGGTAGACCTGCTCGAGACCTCCCTCTCCGTTGCCAGCTCCGCGCGCGCTGCCTTCCCCGGCCGCTCCATCGCCGTCACCAACTCCACCGCCTCCATCCCCATTGTCAAAGGCGACGCCGCCCGCCTCCACCAAGTACTGCTCAACCTCGTCTCCAACGGGCTCATCCACGGCGGCGAGTCCGCCGCAGTCTCCATCGAGCTATCCCTCGATGGCAACGACGTCCTGGTTAGCGTGCGTGACGACGGCCGCGGCATGCCCCAGGACGTCGCCAGCCACATCTTTGAACGCTTCTACCGCGAGGATGCCTCCCGCTCCCGAGCCTCCGGCGGCTCCGGCCTGGGTCTGGCCATCACCAAATCCCTCGTCGAAGCCCACGGCGGCACCATCTCCGTGAGCTCCGTTCCCGGGGAAGGCAGCGAGTTCGTCGTCCGGCTGCCTCGATTGGCGGACTAACCCTGCTCGGCTTCTAGCTCCGCCTCTAAGTCGGCGATAGCACCCGCGACGTTGGGAGCATCAACGTGGTGGACCATGGGATCCTCATCTGCGGCGTCTCCCAACAGTCGGCGCACGTAGTTGAGGTCCTTATCGCCGCGCCCAGAGAGATTGACCAAGTAGATCTTCTCCTCCGTCGAGCCTTCGGCCAGCTTGAGCGCGTGCGCTAGAGCATGCGAAGACTCAAGAGCCGGGATGATGCCCTCGTAGCGAGTGAGCAGCCGGAAAGCATGGAGAGCCTCGGCATCCGTGGCGCCGACGTACTGTGCCCGGCCGGTCTCCAGCAACCACGCGTGCTCCGGTCCCACACCCGGGTAATCCAGGCCAGCGGAAATGGAATGGGAGTTGAGCACGTCCTGGTCGCCCTCGCCGAGCATGACATACGACCGCGAGCCGTGGAGGATGCCTTCGCGGCCGCGCTCCAGCGGGGCGCCGTGCTTGCCGCTGGCGAGTCCCTCGCCGGCGGGTTCGACACCGATGAGTTGAACGTCCTCGTCGTCGTAGTACTCCGCGAAGGCGCCGATGGCGTTGGAGCCACCGCCGACCGCGGCGATGACGGCGTCGGGAAGCCTGCCCGTCTCCTCCTGGATCTGAGCGCGGGATTCCTTGGAGATGATCCGGTGGTACTCCTTGACCAAGCTGGGGAAGGGGTGCGGTCCGGCAGCGGTTCCCAGCAGGTAGTGGGTGTTCTCGTAGGACTCCACCCAGTCCATGAGGGCGACGTCGACAGCATTTTGCAGCCCATTGCCTCCGTCTTCGTTGACGGCGACGACCTCGGCTCCCATCAAGCGCATGCGGTAGACGTTGGCGGTTTGGCGGGCAATGTCGCGGGCACCCATGTAGATGGTGCAGCTCATGCCAAAGCGGGCGGCCGCCATTGCTGTGGCGGTGCCGTGCTGGCCAGCGCCAGTTTCTGCGATGAGTCGGGTCTTGCCCAGGCGCTTGGCCAGCAGGGCCTGAGCCATCACCTGGTTGCCCTTGTGGGCGCCACCGTGAACGAGATCCTCACGCTTGAGGAAAATCCGGGCCTTCCCCTCCCGAGGGAGGTTGACCAGCTCCGTGATTGGAGTTGGTCGGCCGAGGTAGGAGCGGTACAGCTTGTCCAACTCGGCGTGGAACTGGGGATCCTCCAGAGCTATGGCGTAGGCGCGTTCCAGCTCATCGAGAACCGGCAGCAGCATGGGCGGGACGAACTGGCCACCGAATCGACCGAAGTAGGCGTTGAGAATCGTCGGGCGGGCTTCGCCCTCCGCTAGCTCGGGATTGGGGTGAAGGCGGGGAGTGAGGTCCATGAATATAACAATAGGGATGGTCAGCGGCGGTTACGGGAGGTTTCGCAAACTTGCCCTACATTTGGCGTTGGCTCGGTGACGCCTCGGGTGATTTCACACGATAAGGGGGCCTCGGTTGGTTAAGGATCTGTCAACGCACCTACCGAAGGCGAACTGGAGATAGGCCGCGACAACTCCGTGGCCCTTTCGAGCGCGAGTTCTGAAACAATGGCCAGGGTGAGCGCAGAGGCTTGGTTCCTCAGAGCGGGCATCGCCGTGTCAGCGATGGGTGCTGCGTTATTCCGGCCGGTGCGCTTCCCTCGGCCGGGAGGCACATTCGGGGTGGGTACGACGACCCGACAGAGGCGGGATCACACCAGGTCTGAGATTCTCTCCACGGACCCGAGTGATGCCCGCGAGCTGGCCGCGCAAGTGTGGTACCCGACGACGATGACTCGCGGTACCCGGAGCATCTACCTTGCCGACGCACCGGAAGTCTTTCGGTCACTTCTTCAGGCGCTGCGGGTGGTAACCGGGGGCCGTACCTCGCCGCCAGCATTCCTCTTTCGCAAGCTCGCGAGGTCCAGGACAAACGCGTTTGTTGACGCGCCGGCAGTGCCAGAGGAGGCGTTCCCGGTGATTGTGGCCCTTTCCGGATTTGGCGGTTTCCGTACCGCCAACACCATTCTTATCGAGGCACTGGCCTCGCGCGGCTATGTCGTCGTCGGGATAGATCAGCCCTACGTGTCCGCGTGCACGCGGTTGGCCGACGGTCGCATGGCGAGGATGAAGCCACGCGGTCATCTCTACGACGAGCACAGCGAGAATGATGTCATCGGGCACCTGGCTGCCGATGTCAGCGTGGTGCTCGACGAACTTGCCCGAGACCCGATGCTCGCCCGGATCAGCACCACTGCGCGTGCGGGTGTCATGGGTGTTTCTATGGGCGGTACCGTCGCCGCAGCGGCGGCCCGAGCAGACGCCAGAATCGCGGCCTGTCTCATGATGGATGCGGCGATGCCCGCCGACGCCGCTGCGCACGGTATCCCGTGCGCAGCGCTGTGGCTTACCCGGCCGGTCAAAGATATGCGCCGTGAACGTCGACACGCAGGTGGCTGGTCAGAAGCCGTCATTGAGAACACCCTCGGGTCGATGAAGGCCGCACTCTCGCGCCAAACACCAGGAACCGGGCGGCTCATCAGCATCCCCGACATGTTCCACATCGACTTCACTGATGCGCCGCATTGGTTCCCGTGGGCGCGCTGGGTTGGACTATCTGGCCGTATTGGCCCACGCCGCGCCCACCAGATCATCATCGGGTATGCCGAGCGCTTCTTCAATCACGCGCTGATCCGTCAGGAGATCGGCGAACACCGCAGCTCCTCAAACTCCACCCGATAGGGGGCGGGATGGTGTGCCCGAGGGGCGTCGAGAAGCGTGCATGGACGCAAGTTTTTCGGTATCGAAGCAGGCCACAGGTCGAGGCCTTGACCATGTACTGAATGACCGTTTAGTCTACTGACTATGCATTCAGTATCCGAGTCTTCCGATCTGACGGGGCGTGCCCGTGTCCGAGACGCGGCGATCCAGCTATTCGGGGAGCAGGGGTTCGACAAGACGAGCGTGAAGGCGATCGCAGAAGCCGCCGGCGTTAGTCCTGGTCTGGTGATCCACCACTTCGGGTCGAAGGATGAGTTGCGGCGCGTCTGCGACGAGTTTGTGATCGCGAAGCTGATTGATGAGCGATTCGCCTCAGCGGAGACTCCCTCCGCGGACTTGGTGCAGGCGCTACTGGCCGAAGCGACGAGCGCGGGGCCGAAGTTTAACTACCTTGCGCGTCTACTGGTCGAACCGGGTAAGGCCGGTGACGAACTGTTCACCCGACTAGTGGCGAGCACGGAGCGGAACCTGGCCGATGGGCGTGCGGCAGGGGCGATCATGCCTGCGTCTGACCCTGAGGCGACCGCGATGCTGGTGACCGTGTTTGGAATTTCGCAGTTCCTTGTGCGCGATCGCTTAGCACAGGCCTTGGGGGCTGACCCCTTCTCCGCGGAGGGCGCGGCACGGTTCACGCTCCCGACACTCGAGATCTTCACCGAGGGTCTCTATGCCAACTCGGAGTTGCTGACGGCAGCTCGAAGTGCCCTCGCCGGACAGAGCGAGGCCGTACCTGACGAAGGAAAGGGATCTCAGACATGAGCGCTGTTATTGAGACACGAGAGTTGCAGAAGAAATATGGAAAGCATCTCGCCGTCGACGGAATCAGCCTGCGCGTCGACCAAGGATCGGTGTTCGGGTTGATTGGCCCGAATGGTGCGGGCAAGACGACGGTGTTGCGGATGCTGGTAGACATCATCCGTCCTACCGCTGGCGAATTGTTGGTCCTCGGCTGCGTACCGCGGAGTTCGGGTACGGCGCTGCGGCGTCGGATCGGCTACCTGCCAGGTGAGTTGAAGCTGGCCGAACGCATCCGGGGCGGCACCCTCTTGCGTCACCTGGCTCAGATCAGCGGCCCGGTCGAGCCGGGCATGATCGAATCGCTGGCTGAACGGCTGGATCTTGATCTCAACCGGCCAGTGCGTGCGTTGTCGAAGGGAAATCGGCAGAAGCTGGGCCTGATCCAAGCCTTCATGCATCGGCCCGAGCTGTTGATCCTCGACGAGCCGACCAGTGGCCTGGACCCTTTGATCCAACGGGAGTTCCTAGCGATGGTGCGGGAGGCACGCGAGGCGGGCCAATCGGTTCTGCTCAGTTCGCACATTCTATCGGAGATACAGCACACCGCCGATGATGTGGCGGTGCTCGCCGGGGGCAGGATCGTCGCCCATGGCGACGTGTCGTCGCTGCGGCTCTCCAGCGTCTCCCACCTGCGCGCCGTGCTTGCTGAGGCCACCGCTGACACGGTGAGGGCGACGCTGTCGGCTGTGCCGACACTGGATGAACTGGTCACGGAACCGACCGCTTCGGGTGATCTGGTGAGAGTCACGGCCACCCTCCGAGGCGAGGCCGATCCGGTCGTGAAAACCCTCGCGCAGTTCAACGTGCGTGATCTTACTATCGAAGAACCCGACCTCGAAGAGTCGATCCTCGATCTTTATACACGAAAGGATGGCACGACATGACCACAACCATGAACACCCGCGTCCCCAAAGTGGCAGCTCCGATCTTCACCCGGCACCTGGTGGACGGATGGCGCGGGCAACTCGGATGGTCGGTTGGTATCGCGGCGGTGATCGGCATGTACCTGCCGCTGTTCCCCTCTTTGCAGTCGCCAGATCTCGAGCAGTTGATTGACAGCCTCCCATCGGAACTGGTCAACACTCTCGGGTTTGATCAGATCGCCAGCGGCACTGGCTACACCCAAGCGACGTTCTTCGGCCTGCTCGGGTTCGTGCTCGCCGCGATCGCCAGCATTTCCTGGGGCTCAGCATTCATCGCGGGCACCGAGGAATCAGGGAGACTCGAACTCACGCTTGCCCATACGGTCGGACGCACGCAGTACGCGCTTGAAAGCGCAGCCGCGCTCATCGTAAAAATCCTCGCCCTCGGTGCCGTGGCATTCCTGCTGATCCTCGCAATCAACACACCGGCTGAACTCGATCTGTCCGGGGCAAACCTCCTGGCCACCACCCTTGCCTGGGTCTCCCTCGGTCTCGTGTCGGGGCTCGCCGCTCTGGCATTCGGGGCGATGACGGGGCGTCGCTCCTGGGCAATCGGCGCCGGTGCAAGCATCGCGGTGATCGGCTACGGTCTCGACACCCTCGGCGGCACGAGCGAAGATCTGGATTGGTTGACGATCTTCTCTCCTTATCACTGGGCGTTTGGCCGAGACCCGCTCGCTGAGGGCTTCGACTGGGGTGGGCTAGCACTCCTGTGGGGTCTGTCGGCAGTCCTCATTGGCATCACCGCCTGGGCGCTGTCCCGCCGCGACATCCTCGGGTAGCCCACATCGGTCACTCAAACTCCACGCGGTAGGGACCGTCGTCCTTGCGCCGGGTTTGGCAGGCAAGTGTCTGGTCCTCGTGCTTGATCTCGTAGGGGGAGAGGACCTCATTGTTGTCCATGGTGGACTCACCGCCGGTGAGGGTGCATTGGCAGGTGCCGCAGTGGCCTTCCATGCAGGAGTAGTGGGCGGGGATGGCGTGGTCGAGGAGGGCGTCGAGAAGCGTGTGGTCGGCGGGCCAGGTGAAGTCGTACTCCACGCCATCGACCCGGGCGGTGTGTTCTATGGGGTCCATCGCAGGGCCTGGATGATCTCGTCGGCGAGGCCGGGGAGGTATTCGTGGCGTATGCCGTGGACGTTGATGATCTCGCCGAGCTCGCTGGAGGAGCGGGGGACGTAGTGGTCGCGGTCGGAGATGATGGAGACGACGCGGGTGCCCTCTGGCTCGGTGGCCTCGATCGGGCGCATCAACTCGGTGGCGCCGCGGCCCAGGAAGGCCCGGGCGCTCAGGGAAAAGAGCTGGTTGGGTGGGGTGGGCAAGCCACGGAACGTGGCGCCCAGGCCGACCAATGTGCGGACCCGGCCGGGGAAGCGGTGGGCGATCCGCAGCCCCAGGAGGGCGCCGAGGGAATGGCCGACGATGTCGAGGTGAGTTGCGGGAGGGAGGGCGTCGATAAGCTCTGTTAAAGAGTCATCCAGCGAGACGGTGCCGCGGCGGCCGTAGGCGGGCGCGACGACGGGGATGCGACGGGCGACGAGGGCGCGGGCGGTGCGTTCGAAGTTGCCCGGCGAGCCCATGAGGCCGTGGAGGAGCACGACGGGCGGGCCGGGGAACTCAGGGAATTCGGGCAGGCGCCCGCGGTGGGGGACCCAGCGGAGGAACGTCAGAGGGGGAATCCGTTCTCATCGGTGTCGAGGATCGCGCGGATCTTGGCGGCGGCGGCGTCCATTTCTTCCGGGTCGGTGGCGTCCATGGCCAGGGCGCGGGAGAAATCGTAGTCGCTCATCTGGTCGGTAGGGAAGACGTGGATGTGGGCGTGGGGGACGTCGAAACCGGCGATGATGTAGCCGGCGCGGGGGGCGTCGAACGCCTCTTGCACGGCGCGGCCGACGTTCTGGGCGACGTCATTGAGCGCCATCCACAGCATGGGCGGGAGATCGGTCCACCGGTCGACCTCCTTGATGGGAACGACGAGGACGTGGCCGTATCGCAGGGGCTCGATGGTGAGGAAGGCCACCACCTGGTCGTCGCGGTAAACGAAGCGGCCCGGCAGCTCGCCGTTGATGATGTTGGTGAACACGCTACTCATGGAACCTAGGCTACCTGCGTGGGTTAGTAGTCGGCGCGGTCGGGAGGGCTACCGATTAGACTGCACCCCATGCGCATTCTCGTGATCGGATCGGGCGGCCGCGAACACGCCCTCCTCAAGGGCCTGGCAGCCGACCCCGCCACCACTGAACTCCACGTCACTCCCGGAAACGCTGGGATGGCGGGCTTGGCCACGGTGCATCCTTCGGCCGGGGCGGTGGATGATGGTGCGGCGATGGTGGCGCTGGCTACCTCGATTGGCGCCGATCTCGTGGTCATTGGCCCGGAGATCCCGCTGGTGGCGGGCGTGGCGGATGATCTGCGTGCGGCCGGTTTCGCCGTGTTCGGCCCGAGTAAGGCGGCGGCGCAGCTGGAGGGTTCGAAAAAGTTCGCCAAGGAGGTCATGGAGGCCGCGGGCGTGAAGACCGCGCAGGCGGAGCAGGTCCTGCCGGGCGCATCGGAGTCTGAGATCGAGGCCGCGATCGATCGTTTCGGCCCGACCTGGGTGGTCAAGGATGATGGCCTGGCCGGTGGCAAGGGCGTGGTGGTCACTCCTTCCCGCGAGGCGGCCCTCGAGCATGTCCGCGCCGTGCATTCCCTGGGCAATCCCGTGCTGCTGGAGTCCTTCCTCGCCGGACCCGAGGTGTCCCTGTTCTGCCTGGTCGATGGCGAAACAGTCGTCCCGTTGCTGCCCGCGCAGGATCACAAGCGCGCCTATGACAACGATGAGGGCCCCAACACCGGCGGCATGGGTGCGTACACGCCGCTGCCGTGGTTGCCAGCTGACGGCGTGCAGCGCATCGTCGACGAGGTCTGCGTGCCCGTTGCCCGCGAGATGGTCAGGCGCGGCACTCCCTACTCGGGCCTGCTGTACGCCGGTCTGGCCTGGGATACCGATGGCCCCTGGGTCGTGGAGTTCAACGCGCGCTTCGGCGATCCGGAAACCCAGGCGGTCCTGGCGTTGCTGGAATCCCCGCTGGCTACTGTCCTGGCCGCCGTCGCCAATGGCACCCTGGCGCAGCTGCCGCCGTTGACCTGGGCGGATTCCTACGCGCTCACGGTCGTGCTCGCCGCCGCAGGGTACCCGGAGTCGCCGCGCACCGGCGATCCGATCAGTGGAGAAGTGCTTATCGACGCCGCCCGGGTCCTCCATGCGGGCACCGCCCGCGTGGACGACGGCACCCTCGTGTCCAACGGTGGGCGCGTGCTTAATATCCTCGGCGTCGGCCCGACCCTCGAGGATGCTCGGGCGGATGCCTACGCCACCATCGCCGAGATTGAGCTCGACGGATCGTTCTACCGTCGCGATATCGCGCTGCCCGCCGTGCAGGGCGAGATCAAGGTATGAGCCTCGTTAGCCAGCGCGCCCACGTCCAACCCTTCCGCGTCATGCAGATGCTGGACATCGTGCACCGGCGGCGTCGCGAAGGAAAAGACACGATCATGCTGTGCGCGGGGCAGCCCGCAACGGGTGCTCCCGGGGTGGTCGTGGAGGCAGCGTCGGAGGCATTAGGGTCATCCACTCTGGGTTACACCGAGGTCGTCGGCGAGCGCGACCTGCGGGAGACGATCGCTGGGTGGCACTCCGCGACCTATGGCGTGGACACCTCCGCCGACAACGTCATTGTCACCACTGGTTCCTCGGGCGGTTTCGTCGCGGCGTTCCTTGCGGTCCTCGATCACGGTGACGCCGTCGCCCTAAGCTGCCCCGGGTACCCCGCCTACCGAAACATTCTTGAATCCCTCGGCGCCCGGATCATCGACCTGGAATGCGACGAATCCACTCGCTTCCAGCCGACCGCCGCGATGCTGGAGGCGCTGGCGGACGAGGATCGCCCGAAAGCCGTGATCGTCACCTCCCCGGGCAATCCCTCCGGAACGATCATCGATCCGGACGAGTTGGAGCGGATCGCTCACTGGTGCGATGCCAACGGCGCGGCACTCATCTCTGACGAGGACTACCACGGCATGAGTTTTGGCCGCCCGCTGGCCACCGCCCGACAATTTTCCGACCAGGCCATCGTGGTGGGCACCCTGTCGAAGTACTACTCCATGACTGGGTGGCGCATCGGCTGGCTCATCGTCCCCGACGAGCTGGTCACGCCCCTGGAAAACCTCCAGTCCTCCCTCGCCCTGTGTGCGCCGGCCATCTCCCAGGTTGCCGGGCGGGCAGCGTTCACACCCGCTGCTAGGGAGGAGCTCGACCAGCACGTCGCCGATTACGCTGCCGCGCGCCAGGTGCTGCTGGAAGAGTTGCCCCGCCTTGGGTTCACTCGCTTTGCTAATCCCGACGGTGGCCTCTATTTCTGGGTCGATGTCTCCCATGTCACCTCCGACTCGGAGGCCTGGTGCCACCAGCTGGTCGACGAGATTGGCGTTGCCTTCGCCCCGGGTATCGATTTCGATCCCATCAACGGCCACCAATGGGTGCGCTTGTCGCTGTGCGCGCCGGAGGCAGACACCCGGGAGGCATGCAAGCGCCTGGGAGCCTACTTAGAACGGGACTAGCTCCGTCCGTGCGATAATCGGGGGCGTGTCTGAAAAGAAGAAGATCGCCAACGTCCTGTCCAATCGCTACGCGTCCGCCGAGCTGACCGAGCTGTGGAGCGCCGAGCACAAGATTATTCTCGAACGCCAGCTCTGGATCGCGGTGATGAAGGCGCAACGCGATTTGGGAGTGGATATCCCGGCCGAGGCGATCGCGGCCTACGAAGCCGTTATTGACCAGGTTGATCTGCAGTCCATCGCGGACCGCGAGCGGATCACCCGCCACGACGTCAAGGCCCGCATCGAGGAGTTCAATGACCTCGCCGGACACGAGCATATCCACAAGGGCATGACGTCCCGCGACCTCACCGAAAACGTAGAGCAGCTGCAGATCTTCCAGTCGCTGGAATTGGTCCACGGCAAGGCGGTGGCCGTGGTGGCGCGCATTGCTAGACGTGCGAGCGAGTACCAGTCGCTCGTCATGGCCGGTCGATCCCACAACGTCGCTGCCCAAGCCACTACCTTGGGCAAGCGTTTCGCCACCGCAGCCGACGAGATGCTCTTGGCCATCGAACGCACCGAGGACCTGCTGGAGCGCTACCCCCTGCGCGGCATCAAGGGGCCGATGGGTACCTCGCAGGACATGTTGGACCTCATGGGCGGCAACGAATCGAAGCTGGCGTCGCTGGAGACCTCTATCTCTGATTACTTAGGCTTCCACCGCATGTTCGATTCGGTAGGGCAGGTCTACCCGCGTTCCCTCGACTTCGATGCCGTCTCCGCGTTGGTGCAGCTGGGCGCGGGGCCGTCGTCACTGGCGCACACCATCCGCCTCATGGCGGGCAACGAAACCGTGACGGAAGGGTTCAAGGAAGGCCAGGTTGGCTCCTCGGCGATGCCGCACAAGATGAACGCACGTTCCTGCGAGCGCGTCGGCGGCCTGCAGGTCATCCTGCGCGGCTACCTCACGATGGTCGCCGACCTGGCTGGCCAGCAGTGGAACGAGGGCGATGTGTTCTGCTCCGTCATCCGCCGCGTGGCCCTGCCCGATGCCTTCTTCGCGCTGGACGGCATGTTCGAGACCTTCCTCACGGTCCTCGACGAGTTCGGAGCATTCCCGGCGATGATCGACCGGGAATTGGAGCGCTACCTGCCATTCCTGGCCACGACCCGCATCCTCATGGCCGCCGTCCGCGCCGGGGTCGGACGCGAGACGGCCCACGAAGTGATCAAGGAAAACGCCGTGGCCGTGGCGCTGAACATGCGCGAAAATGGCGGTGAACAGGACCTCATCGAGCGCCTCGCGGCGGATGAGCGCCTGCCCATGACGCGGGAGGACCTCGACGCCGCCCTGGCAGACAAGCACGCCTTCATCGGTGCGGCGGAATCACAGGTGGCCCGGGTGGTCAGCCGGGTTGAAGCACTCGTGCAGATGCACCCGAATGCCGCCTCCTACCGTCCCGGCGAGATCCTGTAGCGAGCATTTCCCAACTAACGGGAGCAGGTCTACACTGCCTTATCATGCGCCCTGAGCTTTCCGAGTACAACCATCTTTCCGCAGGCAAAGTCCGGGAAATCTATGAGGTCGACGACGACACCCTTCTCATGGTCGTCTCTGATCGCATCTCTGCCTACGACCACATCCTCGATCCGGAGATCCCGGACAAGGGGCGGGTGCTCACGGCCATGAGCGTCTACTTCTTTGACACCATCGACTTCCCGAACCACCTCGCGGGCCCCGTGGATGATCCGCGGATCCCCGAGGAGGTCCTCGGCCGGGCGCTGGTGGTGAAGAAGCTGAAGATGCTCCCCTTCGAGTGCGTGGCGCGCGGCTACCTCACCGGCTCGGGGCTGAAGGAATACCGGGAGAATGGCACCGTCTGCGGCGTCGAGTTGCCGGAAGGACTGACGGAAGCGTCGAAGCTACCGGAACCGATCTTTACCCCGGCCACCAAGGCGGAGCTCGGCGACCATGATGAGAATGTCAGCTTTGAGGCGGTCGTCGAAAAGCTCGGTGAGACTCGCGCGGAGGAACTCCGCGATGCCACCCTGCGCATTTACCAGGAAGCCGCCGCGCTAGCGGAGGCGAAGGGCATCATCCTCGCGGACACCAAGTTTGAGTTCGGCGTGGACGAGGACGGCACGTTGGTGCTGGCCGATGAGGTACTCACCCCCGACTCTTCCCGCTACTGGCCGGCCGCGTCCTACGAAGAGGGTCAGGTGCAGCCGAGCTTTGACAAGCAGTACGTGCGTAATTGGCTGACCGGCCCGAAGTCGGGTTGGTCGGTGGACAGCGACGCCCTGCCGCCTGCCCTCCCGGGGTCTGTCGTCGAGGCGACCCGCGAGCGCTACATCGAGGCCTACGAGCGCCTGTCAGGCAGTAAGTTTTGCACCTGGGTGGGCTCCTGCGTCTAGCCCGGCCACCGGCGGCTACGATCGGTGACCATGAGTTTGCAGCCGCCCATCGCCCCCCGCCACCCCGTCACCCGCGAGTTCCACGGGCACACGTTCGTCGATGATTACGAGTGGTTGCGCGACAAGGAATCCACTGAGACGACCGAGTACTTAGAGGCGGAGAATGCCTACACCAAGCAGCAGACCGCCGACCTGGAGGGGCTGACCGAGGAGATCTACGGGGAGATCAAGTCGCGGATCAAGGAAACCGACATGTCGGTGCCGGTCCGCGCCGGGGACTATTGGTACTACGGCCGCACGATCGAGGGGAAGAATTACGGCCTGAGCTGCCGCATTCCCGTTTCCGAGGGGCAGGATCCGTGGGTGGCTCCGGTCATCCCGGAGGAGGGCGCGGTGGAGGGGGAGCAGATTCTCCTCGACCTCAACGAACTCGCCGAGGGGCATGAGTTCTTCTCCCTCGGCGCCTCCTCGGTGACGACCTCGGGGCGCTACCTGGCTTACTCCGTGGACACCGCTGGCGACGAGCGCTTCGACTTGTTCGTCCTCGACCTCGAGACCGGAGAACTCCTGCCGGACCGCCTGACGGGCATTTTCTACGGCGCGACCTGGGCGGGGGAGGAGTACCTGTTCTACCAGCGCGTCGACGAAGCGTGGCGCCCGGACACCGTGTGGCGCCACCGCATCGGCACGGACGCCGCGGAGGACGTCTGCGTGTTCCGCGAGGACGATGAGCACTTCTTCACCGGCGTCGGTTCGACCCGCTGCGAGAAATACCTCATCATCGAGTCTGCGTCCAAGGTCACCTCCGAGACCCGCGTGCTCGCCATGGATAATCCGGAGGGCGAGTTCCAGGTCCTGTGGCCGCGCGAATCGGGCGTGGAGTACAGCGTCGATCATGCCGTCATCGAGGGAGATAGCCGCTGGCTGGTCACCCACAATGCGACCGGCCCGAACTTCGAGGTCGGCGAATGCAGCGTGGCTGACCTGCCGCCGCTGCGCGAACTCACCGTCCTCATCCCGCACCGCGAGGACAGCCGCATCGAGGGCGTGGACACCTACCGCGACTTCATCGTCGCTGCTTATCGACGCGGCGCCATCGGACGCCTGTCCGTCATGGAACTGGTGGACGGCGCATTCGGCCGCTTCGAGGAACTCGATTTCGACGAGGAGCTCTACACCGCCGGCTTCGGCGGCAATCCGGAGTGGGATGCCCCCGTCATCCGTCTGTCCTACGGCAGCTTCACGACGCCCGCGCGGATCTACGACTACCGCGTCGCCACCCGCGAGCGCACCCTGCTCAAAGAGCAGGAAGTCCTCGGCGGCTACGACCGCTCCGAGTACACCGCCTACCGCCTTTGGGCCACCGCCCCCGACGGCGAACAGGTCCCCATCTCCGTTGTCCACCGCGTAGACCTGGACCTTTCCTCGCCCCGCCCGACGGTGCTCTACGGCTACGGGTCCTACGAAAGCAGCATCGACCCGAGCTTCTCCGTCTCCCGCCTTTCAGTACTAGACCGCGGCATGATCTTCGCCGTGGCCCACGTGCGCGGCGGCGGGGAGATGGGGCGCGGCTGGTACGACAACGGTAAGCAGCTGAGCAAGAAGAATACGTTCATGGACTTCATTGCCTGCGCCGATACACTTATCGCCCATGGCCTCACCGCCCCTGATCGACTCGTCGCCGAGGGCGGGTCCGCGGGAGGCATGCTCATGGGCGCGGTGGCCAACCTCGCTGCCGACCGTTTCGCAGGCATCCAAGCGATCGTCCCCTTCGTCGACCCGCTGACCTCCATGCTCAAGCCCGAGCTTCCGCTAACGGTGACCGAGTGGGACGAATGGGGTAACCCCTTCCACGACCGGGACGTCTACGAGTACATGGCCTCCTACGCGCCTTATGAGAACATCGAGGTCAAGAACTATCCCGACATCCTCGCTGTGACCTCGATCAATGACACGCGAGTGCTTTACGTCGAGCCGGCCAAGTGGATCGCCAAGCTTCGTGCCACCGCCACCGGAGGGCAGTTCCTGCTCAAGACCGAGATGTCCGCCGGGCACGGGGGAGTCTCCGGCCGCTACGACCGTTGGCGCCAGACCGCCTTCGAGTACGCCTGGACGGTGCGAACGGCCGGGGCTGCCTGACACTTGCCGCGACAGACCGGGCGGGCCGTGCGATAATCGCGGTCATGCGCGGCCGACTCCTGGTGTCTATATCCAGCATCTTCTCCGACACCAGGGCTGCGGTGGATTCCATGATTCAGGAGCTCGACCGCGAGGCCATCCCCGTCTCCCTCCTCGTCGCCCCGCACATCGACGGCAATTGGCATTTGGCCAAGGACGCAGACACCCGCGCGTGGTTGCGCGAGCAACAAGACGCCGGCCGTCCGCTCATCCTCAACGGCTTTGACCAGGCAGTGCAGGGCCGGCGCGCGGAGTTCGCCAGCCTCGAGGCCCACGAGGCCCGTCTCCGCCTGGCGGGGGCAACGCGGCAGATGGACAAGCTGGGATTTTCCACCACTATCTTTGCGCCTCCCCGATGGCGGCTGTCTCCCGGCACTCTGGAAGTCGCGCCGACGTTTGGTTTCACGCTCGTTGCCTCCACCCGTGGCTTGCACAATCTCACAAATGGTTCCTTCGAACAGTGCCGCAACCTGTCCGTTGGCGAAGGCTTCGGCGCTGCGAAATGGTGGCGGCGCAACGTCATCCGGGCGGCGCAGCGCGGCGCGGACCGCGGCAACACTATTAGGCTCTCGGTATCGGGCCGCAACCTGGAAGAGAAAAAGGTGGCGCGCGACTTCCTGCAGGCGGCACTCGTTGCTCGCGACAATGGGGCCGAGCCGTCCTCATATGGGGCCTAAAACGGGGCTAGTGTGGATGCCATGACGGATCTGCTTAACATTCCCGTGACCCTCAACGAGGGCACCGAATCCTCCCTCGCCGACATCTCCCCCAACGGCCTCATTCTCCTAGTCAACACCGCCTCCGAGTGTGGGCTCACCCCGCAGTACCGTGGGCTGCAAAAACTCCAAGAAACCTATGGAGCGCGCGGCTTCACCGTCCTCGGCGCCCCCTGCAACCAGTTCAATGGCCAGGAGCCGGGCAGCGACAAGCAGATCGCCAGTTTCTGCGCCCTCACCTACGCAATTAGCTTCCCGCTGTTGGCTAAAATCGACGTCAACGGCGAGAATGCCCACCCCCTCTACCGCGAGCTCACCCAGGTCGAAGACGCCGATGGGGAAGCAGGGGACGTGGCATGGAATTTTGAGAAGTTCCTCATCTCGCCGGAGGGTGAGGTCATCGAACGCATCCGCCCGCGGGTGGAGCCGACGTCCTTCGAGATGACCAAGCTCATCGAGGCGCACCTGCCGCGTTAGCCCGGCCTCCTCACGGGTAGGCTCCCCGCCGGAATGGGGTTAGACTAAGGCGGACCAAATCCGGCGAAGATAAGGGAAAACTGTGGCCCGTGTTGTTGTGAATGTCATGCCGAAGGCGGAAATCCTTGATCCTCAGGGTCAGGCTGTCCATCGCGCATTGGGACGCATTGGCGTAACCGGTGTCAGCGATGTCCGCCAGGGCAAGCGCTTCGAACTGGAGGTGGACGATTCTGTCACCGCCGCTGACCTGGAAAAGGTCGCCGAGACGCTTCTCGCTAACACCGTCATCGAAGACTTTGAGGTCGTAGGCGTGGAGGTCGCTTCGTGACCGCAAAGATTGGCGTCATTACCTTCCCCGGCACGCTTGACGACGTCGATGCCTCCCGCGCCGTCCGCCTCGCTGGCGCCGAGGCAGTCGATTTGTGGCATTCCGACGCCGACCTACGCGGCGTCGACGCGGTCGTCGTCCCCGGTGGTTTCTCCTACGGCGACTACCTGCGCTCGGGTGCTATCTCTGCCCTCGCACCGGTGATGCAGTCCGTGATTGAGGCTGCAGGTAAGGGCATGCCCGTCCTCGGCATCTGCAACGGCTTCCAAGTCCTCACCGAGGCCCGACTGCTCCCCGGCGCATTGACCCGCAACCAAGGCCTCCACTTCCACTGCACCGATACCTACCTTGAGGTCACCAACGCCGATACGGCCTGGACCTCGGACTTCGAGCTCGGGCAGAAGATCCTCATCCCGGCTAAGCACGGCGAGGGACGCTTCCAGGCCGATGCGGCCACCATCGAGGAACTGGAGGGGGAAGGCCGCGTGGTCTTCCGCTACACCGATAACTACAACGGTTCCGTCAACGCCATTGCTGGCGTGACCAACGAGACCGGCCGTGTGGTCGGCCTCATGCCACACCCGGAGCACGCTGTGGAAAAGCTCACCGGCCCGTCCATCGATGGCCTGGGTTTGTTCCTGTCCGCTATCGGCAAGATCGCAGCCTAGGAGGCCTTCGAAACCATGACAGTTCACAACGACACGGTCGCCGCTGCTCAAGCCGATCCGGATGCCCCCCAGCCCTACGCGGAGCTGGGACTGAAAGACGATGAGTACCAGCGCATCAAGAACATCCTCGGCCGCCGCCCCACCGCCGCCGAACTGACCGTCTATTCCGTCATGTGGTCCGAGCACTGCTCGTACAAGTCTTCCCGGGCGCACCTGCGCTACTTCGGGGAGACCACCACTCCCGAGATGGCTGAGAAGATCCTCGCCGGCATCGGTGAAAACGCCGGCGTGGTCGACGTCGGGGACGGAAACGCCGTTACCTTCCGCGTCGAATCCCACAACCACCCCTCCTACGTCGAGCCTTACCAGGGTGCAGCCACCGGCGTCGGCGGCATTGTCCGCGACATCATGGCCATGGGCGCCCGCCCGATCGCCGTCATGGATCAGCTGCGCTTCGGCCCTGCCGATGCCCCGGACACCCAGCGCGTCCTGCCCGGCGTCGTCCACGGTGTCGGCGGCTACGGCAACTGCCTCGGCCTCCCCAACATCGGCGGCGAAACCGTCTTCGATGCCTCCTACGCGGGCAACCCCCTGGTCAACGCCCTGTGCGTGGGCACCCTCAAGGTCGAAGACCTCAAGTTGGCCTTCGCTTCCGGCACCGGAAATAAGGTTATGCTCTTCGGCTCCCGCACCGGCCTCGATGGCATCGGCGGCGTCTCCGTTCTCGCCTCTGAGACCTTCGAAGACGGCGCCGAGCGCAAGCTCCCCGCCGTCCAGGTCGGCGACCCCTTTGCGGAAAAGGTCCTCATCGAGTGCTGCCTCGACCTCTATCACGCAGGTGTCGTCGTCGGCATCCAGGACCTCGGCGGTGCGGGCCTCGCCTGCGCTACCTCTGAGCTGGCCGCCTCCGGCGATGGCGGCATGCGCATCAACCTCGATGCCGTTCCGCTGCGCGCCGAGAACATGACCGCCGCCGAAATCCTCGCCTCCGAGTCCCAGGAGCGCATGTGCGCCGTGGTCACCCCGGAGAATGTGGAAAAATTCAAGGAGATCTGCGCCCACTGGGACGTCACCTGCGCGGAGATCGGCGAGGTCACCGACGAAGATGATCGACTCATCATCACTCACCTCGGTGAAGTGGTTATCGACGCCCCGCCGTCCTCCATCGACGACGGCCCCGTCTACGATCGCCCGTGGGCCCGCCCTGCCTGGCAGGACGACCTCCAGGTCTACGTCCCCGTCGAGCGCCCCGCCGACCTCAAGCAAGCCCTGCTGGACATGGTGTCTTCCCCGGCGCTGTGCTCGCGTGACTTCATCACCGAGCAGTATGACCGCTACGTCCGCGGCAACACCGTCAAGGCAAAGTACTCCGACGCTGGCGTCCTGCGCATTGACGAAGAGACCAACCGCGGCGTCGCCATCTCCGCCGATGCTTCCGGCCGTTACACCAAGCTCGATCCCAACACTGGCGTGCGCTTGGCTCTGGCGGAGGCTTACCGCAACGTGGCCGTCACCGGCGCCCGCCCGGTAGCCGTGACCAACTGCCTCAACTACGGTTCCCCCGAGAACCCCGACGTCATGTGGCAGTTCCGCGAGTCCGTCCACGGCCTCGCCGACGGCGCCAAGGAACTCGGAATCCCGGTTTCCGGCGGCAATGTCTCCTTCTACAACCAGACTGGCGACGAGCCGATCCTCCCCACCCCCGTCGTCGGCGTCCTCGGCGTTATCGACGATGTCCACCAGGCCATCGGACACGACCTCGGCTCCGTCAACGAGCCAGAAGTCCTCGTCCTCTTGGGCGAGACCTTCGACGAATTCGGCGGCTCCATCTGGCAGCAGGTCTCCGGTGGCGGCCTCAACGGTCTGCCCCCGAAGATCGACCTCACCAACGAGGAGCGCCTCGCCGACTTTTTCTCTGGCAACACCCTGCTCACCGCCGCCCACGACCTTTCCGAGGGCGGGCTGGCGCAGACGGTCGTCGAAATGGCTATCCGCGCCGACCTGGGCGTCGAGCTGGATCTCACAGCCGTTCACGAAGACGAGTTCGTGGCACTGTTCTCTGAGTCCGCATCCCGCGCGGTCGTCGCCACCACCGCCGACTGTGTCGACGCCGTCCTAGAGCGCGCCGCCGAATTCGGTGTCCCCGCCGCTCGCATCGGTGCAACCACCGCGGGCCGCGACTTCGTCGCCGGCTCCCTCACCGCATCGCTGGACGAGCTGAAGTCCGCTTGGCAGTCCACGCTGCCGGACCTCTTCGGACACGCAGTGGGAGCTAACTCGGTCGTCGAGTAGCTTTTTTAAGAAAGGCCCCAGGATGCAGCGAACGCTGCACCCTGGGGCCTTTTGCTGAGCACAGCGTTAAGACGCCGGAACTCCGACCGCGTCCTCCGCCTCCCGAACCTTGATCCACAGCGAAAACTCCCGGATCGCCCGGGAAATAACGTCCTGATCATTCGACGTGGTGGCATCGGAAAAGCTATCTCGCATATCCGCGAGTGGGTGCTTTTTGGCGGGCTCCGGAATCCGGAATCCCATGCTCTAATTCGGAAACGATCGCGCCGCACCGGGTTCATCAATGATGACGCGAACGTCGGTGTGGCGAGAATCCCGTCCGATACTCTCCATCAACGAGCTAATGGCCTCAGGTGCCCCCTCGAGAAACTGCACGAAACGGAAATCGCGGTACAGGAGGAAACCCGTGATGCCGGCGTTCTCGTTGTGCGCGCGGGCACGGAATAGGATCTCTTCGAGCTCCACTTTGTTCGGTTTTCCGGCTGCAATGCTGGTGTAAACGAGGTAGCGCAAGGGTGTGTTTAGCTTTTCTCCTGGTTTATTCATGAATAGCTACTGCCCGGGCTGCGTCCTCGAAGCTGGTGTATTGGCCGAGTTTGTGGCTGCTGGTGTCGAAGGCTGAAAATGAAGAACTATCACTTCCACGCACATAGCCCACCACTGAACTTCCCGTGCTGGCAATGAAAAAGTCTTTCTCCACCTGAGACCAGATGACAGTTGGGTGATCCACGTACAAGCCTCCTCTCCTCCTCGATAAATGCCTTCTAGCTAATGTGTAGAGAATATCAGTGCGTTGAAAGGAGTGGCGATTGGGGCAGTTCAAGTCCTCGACTCGCTTTGATGCAGACACGACGCAGGCGTAGCGTTACGGTTCCGTAGCCTACGCTCCCGGAAGATGGTCCAAATGTATGTTGAGCTAACTCGAACAGTGCTGGACCGGGGTCCGCGCCCCGTCACCCGTGGTTGGTTTCATTTCTTCGCGGCGATCATGTCGGTGGTCGCCGGGTCGGTGCTGTCCACTGTCGCGTGGATGACCTTGCCCTGGTGGCAGGCCCTAGGTGTCAACGTCTATGCCGTTGGCGTCGTGGTCCTCTTTGGAGTGTCAGCCGCCTATCACCTTGGGCATTGGCGCAGTATCCGCACCGTAGCTTGGTGGCGACGGGCCGATCATGCCACCATCGCTGTCTTCATTGCCACCACCTATACGCCGCTGTGCCTGATCGTCCTGCCGCCGGCTCAAGCGGCTTGGATGCTCGGAGCCGCCTGGATCGGTGCCCTCGCCGGCGTGGTGCTCAACCTAGTGTGGATCGATCACCCACGCTGGCTGGCAGTGGTGGTCTATCTCGTTCTTGGCTGGCTCATCGTTCCTTTGATCCCACAGTTGTGGTCCTCGGCTGGCCCGGCGGTGGTGTGGCTGCTTTTCGCGGGCGGACTCATCTACTCGATCGGTGCTCTCATGTATGGGTTCCGCTGGCCCGGGCGAGATGCAAGGGTCATCGGCTATCACGAACACTTCCACGTCGCGACGATTGTCGCCGCAGCAATCCATCAGATCGCCGTCTGGATGGTCGTTGTCTAGCTCAACCTGGTGGGCGTGGAGATCCTCAAATGCAGGAGGGGATACGGGCGTCCCGCCTCGTCCGTATCACTGCGCCCAGTGACCTCGAACCCCGGATTGAGATAGAAGGCTGCCGCCAGTTCGTTCTGCTCGTTGACGTCGACGCTTAGGACGCCGAGTTCTTGGACCGCGTGGGCCAACAGTGCGGAGCCGGCCCCGGTGCCGCGCTCTTCGGCGGCGATAAACAGCATCTCCAGGTTGCCGTCGGCGACACCCGAGAATCCAATGGGGCACCCTTCGTGCTCGGCCACCCAGAGGTCAACCGCGGGAAAGTAGTCGGAAGCAAGCTTGTCTTCGATCGCATCTCGATCCTGCTCAGAGAGGAAATCGTGGCTCGCATCCACGGAACTCCGCCAGACTTTCACCAGCTCCGGGTACTCCGCTGCCCCAATGGTCGGGCGAATTTTCACTACAGGCACGACACACTCCCTGCTCACTCGGCTTTGTCCCATCCTATGACGGGGATGAAAATCGCAGTTGCTCACCGCCGACCGTGTAGTCGCACGCGGTAGCGAGTGACGATGCTTTCGACAGCATAGATCGAGATGGACGTAGGCATGCAGATGTGACCTGGTCAATTTGGGTGCACCTGGACTTCAAGCGCCGAGAATTCTTCCAAGAAAATTGCCCCTACCCCTTGCGTGGTTCGCTGCTGTGTTCTAACATTGTGGTTAGAACACGCAAGCGAAACTGTAGGGGGTGAACGCACGTGACCACAACCTTCGACGCCGACTACTCACCAGTAGAAGCATTCCTCAAACGGGCACTAGCCCTGGCCCAGTGCTACTACGCTGTCAGCTCACCAGATGATCCCGTTGCTCGCCGGGGAACACAGATGCGACGCGAGGACCACGAGTTGTGGCAATCAGTCCTGCCCGGTGATGATGACGACATCGACATCGTCCTCGGTAAGCTACGGCGCTCCCTAGGTCGTGGGGATCAGTACCTCATGTCCGCGATCAGCGCCCACCACCGCCTTAATGAGCTGCCCGCATTGAAGGAAGTCCAGGAGTTCTACTTCCATCTTGACCTCCCCCGGCTGAAGGTCATCGATAGTGTCCTCTGTAAAGCAGACACCACCGTGGCAGAGCATGTGGATCTCATTGATACCGAACTAGCTAAGTTCCTCACCCCTACCCGGGTGAATCAGATCCTTCCCACACCAGGAAAGATCAAACTGCGCCTTAATGCGATCATCACCATGCTCGATGAGTCGATCTCCTCCGAGGATCCCGCCCCACAACCGGTTGATAGTGTCTCGATCGTCTTCGATGACGGCCGAGGCTTCCTGCATGCTGATCTTGATGGGATCACAGCCCAAGAGATTGATCTTCGTATCCGCAAGTACGCGATCACTCATGGGGTCAGCCAGGCAGACGCCTTCGTGGCCTTGATGAGGGGTGAGGGGTCAACGAATGTCACGCTCAACATCTACCGAGCATCCGATATCCCGAATGCTCCAGCATGGGTCTCCGGGGTCGGCTACCTCACCGCCCAACAGACCGAGGATCTGCTCAACCGAGTTGATATCGAGATCGACTTGGACGCCATCGCCCAAAAGGTGTCGTCGGCGTATGCCACACCGGCAGATATCCGCTCCCTCGTCATCGGCTTTGATGGGTCGTGTGCGGTGGGTGGGTGTGATGCCCCGGCTCATCGAGCACAGATGGATCACCGGATTAATCATGCTGATGGTGGACCCACCACAGCATCAAACCTCGCCCCATTGTGTGTCAAGCACCATGCGATCAAGACAGACCGCCGGGTGACGTATGTGATGGATCCGGTGACGAGGCGGAAGTACTTCCTGTTTGATGATGGGTCCTGGGCAGAGTCCGAAGGTGATGGGCCACTAGCCCCCAGCGAAAGACGGTGGTTGCAGACGGTGTCCCAACGGATCCTCAAGCGCAGGGCGAGGATTAGGTCGGAGTCCCAAGCGCAAAAGAGAGAACAAGGCGAACCGGAGAAACCACCACCACCACCGCCCCGCGAACGTCCTAGCTGCTCCGAATGGGGACGCCCTCTTGAAAGGTGACGGCCCAGGCGGCTACTAGTGCTTCCCGCTATCAGCCACTAATCCACGTGCAGCGGCCGGCTCAGAGGAATTAGGGGAGTAGGTGCGTACTCGGAACGGAGCTTGCGCAGCGTGCTGGCATGCTCCGCTAGACGGACGTCTTCGGTGGTACGGGGAATGAACTGGCGGGCGGGAAGAGCAACGCCATCGTCGTCCGTCGCGAGGTAGGTGATGGTGGCATGAATGGCAGTTTGCAAGGCACTTCGACCTCCGCGGGGATTCCCGGAGCGCACGTGCACGGACATCTGCATCGAACGGGAATCGGTGCGCATCATTCGGGCGTCGACTTCGATGAGATCTCCAATGGAAATGGGACGGTAGAAGCGAATGCCACCGGCGTAGACGGCGACGGTGTGCTCGCCGGACCACTCCATCGTGCAGGCCGCACCGGCCTCATCGATCCATTCCATAGCGGTGCCGCCGTGAACCTTGCCTCCCCAGTTAATGTCGGTTGGTTTAGCTAGGAAGCGGTTGATCAGTCGTGGAGCTTCGGACGGGCCGTCGTAAGTTTGCTCCTCCATTTCGGCCTCGATGGCCTTGCGGAGATCGATGCGGGAGACGGCGGCGTCGAGAACTCGGCGTTCCTCATCGGTCTCGGGAATGAACTCGGGTACGGCCTGAGTCTTTCCGGTGGCGGTGTCCTTGGCCACGAAGATGACGAGGCAATCGCAGGCGCGGGTGAATACGCCCTCGCGGGGATCGGCGGAGAACACCTCGTTGACGATGTGCATGGATGAACGGCCCGTCATCGCGATGCTGGAGCGAACCTCGACCATGTGGCCGGACGGGATCGGGCGATTGAAATGAATATGACCCACGTATGCGGTCACGCAATAAGTCGATGACCATTGCACGGCGCATGCGTAGGCCGCCTTATCGATCCATTCGAGAACTCGCCCGCCGCTGACTCCGTGATTACCGCGCATGAGTACGTCTGTCGGTGCGGCCAGGAAGCGCAGAGTGAGCTTGGGAGATTTCATCGTATGAGACATGGGATCAAGACTACCGACACTAGGATTGACCACCATGAGAAGCTCCGTTGACCCCGCCGAGACCCGTGCCGCCGTCGAGGCGGTGGGGGCGTGGATTGTCGACCCCGCGGGCGTCGAAAAGCCTTCCCGTGCAATGCTTGCCGACGCCGTCCGTCGTACCGTCCGCACCCTCGCGCAGGATGCGCCGGGGCATGCCGTCGAGGTGCGGGTGCCGCCGTTTGTGGCGGTGCAATGCATCGACGGGCCCGCGCATACGCGCGGGACTCCGCCGAATGTCGTCGAGTGCGATCCGCTCACCTGGTTGCAGTTGGCCACGGGGGTAGTGCTTTTCGACGCCGCCGTGGCGGATGGTCGCGTCGATGCCTCCGGGTCGCGGGCGGCAGAAGTTGCGAAGTGGCTGCCAATCATTAGTCAGTGACCGGGTTCCATACTAAGGTTGGGCACGTGGTATTCATGGATCCCTCCAGGGCCGACTTCGATGACCAAGGTGAGACCGAGCCCCGTGAGGAATGCGGGGTTTTCGGAGTCTGGGCTCCCGGCGAGGAAGTGGCCAAGCTGACCTATTTCGGACTGTTTGCCCTGCAACACCGCGGCCAGGAGGCAGCCGGTATCGCGGTGGGCGATGGTGAGCGCATCGTGGTGTTCAAAGACATGGGTCTGGTGTCGCAGATCTTTGATGAAAGCTCGCTGGACGCTCTGCAAGGCAACGTAGCGATCGGGCACACTCGTTATTCCACCGCCGGGGGTAAGAAGTGGGAAAACGTCCAGCCGATGTTCCGCACTTCCCCCGATGGGACGGATGTGGCTCTGGGGCACAACGGCAACCTCATTAATTATGTGGAGCTGCATGATGAAGCTGCGGAACGTGGCCTCATCGATCCTGCGGTCGTCTCCTCCGATACGGCCGCTATTACGGCGCTGCTGGCGGAAGACGTGGCGGAGGGTCGTTCGGTTCTCGACGCCGCTCGGGCCCTGCTGCCCCGCGTTAAGGGTGCCTTCTGTTTGACCTTTACGGATGGGCATACGTTGTACGCGGCTCGTGATCCCCAGGGCGTGCGGCCGTTGGTGTTGGGGCGTCTTGACCGGGGATGGGTCGTTGCTTCCGAGACGTGTGCGCTGGACATCGTTGGTGCCGCCTTCGTCCGTGAGATCGAGCCCGGTGAGCTGGTGGCTATTGACGAATCCGGGGTGCGGACCATCCGCTTCGCCGAGACCGATCACAAGGGTTGCATCTTCGAGTACGTCTACCTTGCCCGCCCGGATTCGGTGATCCGTGGGCGTTCGGTCAATGCGACGCGCATTGAGATTGGTCGCCGTCTGGCTCGTGAGTTCCCGGCCGACGGTGACATCGTCATTCCGGTGCCCGAGTCTGGAAACCCGGCCGCCGTTGGTTACGCCCGGGAGTCCGGGATTCCGTTCGGCCAGGGCCTGGTGAAGAATGCCTACGTCGGGCGCACGTTCATTCAGCCGTCGCAGACCCTGCGCCAGCTGGGTATTCGCCTCAAGCTCAACCCGCTGCGCGAGGTCATCGCTGGCAAGAAGCTCATCGTGGTCGATGATTCGATCGTGCGCGGCAACACGCAGCGCGCCCTGATCCGCATGCTGCGGGAGGCGGGCGCGGCGGAGGTGCACGTTCGCATCGCCTCGCCGCCGGTGAAGTGGCCCTGTTTCTATGGCATCGACTTTGCTTCGCCGGGTGAGCTCATCGCCAACGCCGTGACCGGCAGCGATGATAACGAGGCGGCGGTGGTCGAATCGATCCGTAGTGCGATCGGTGCGGATTCCCTTGGCTTCGTCTCCATCGAGGAGATGGTGGAAGCCACGGAGCAGGCGTCCGATCAGTTGTGCCGCGCCTGCTTCGATGGCAAGTACCCGTTGGGGCTTCCCCAAGGAAACCCCAACGCGGAGCTGGTTGATAATCTGCTCAAGGCCCAGAATTAAACACGAAAGAGACACGAGACTTATGAGCGAGAACCAGGGTAACAACGGCCAGGGTGCGTCCTACGAGGCCGCCGGCGTCTCCATCGAAGCCGGTGACCGTGCCGTTGAGCTATTCGCTCCGCTGGCGAAGAAGGCCACCCGCCCCGAAGTCCGGGGCAGCCTGGGTGGCTTCGCCGGCCTCTTTGCGTTGGGCAAGTACAAGGAGCCCCTGTTGGCGGCGGGTTCCGACGGCGTGGGTACCAAGCTGGCTGTGGCCCAAGCGATGGGCAAACACGACACGATTGGCATCGATCTGGTAGCCATGTGCGTGGATGACCTGGTCGTCTGCGGTGCTGAGCCGTTGTTCTTGCAGGACTACATCGCTATCGGCAAGGTTGTCCCCGAGCATGTCGCCGAAATCGTCTCTGGCATTGCCGAAGGCTGTATCCAGGCCGGTTGTGCCCTCCTCGGTGGCGAAACCGCGGAGCACCCTGGCCTCATGGCTGAAGGGGAGTACGACGTCTCCGCCACGGCGGTCGGCATCGTCGAAGCGGATGAGCTGTTAGGTCCGGATCGGGTCCGCGCCGGTGATGTCATCATCGGCATGGCCTCCTCGGGCCTGCACTCCAATGGTTACTCGCTGGCTCGCTACGTCCTCTTGGAAAAGGCTGGCCTGCCGCTCGATGGCTACGTTGAGGAACTGGGCCGCACACTGGGCGAGGAAATGCTCGAGCCCACCCGCATCTACGCCAAGGATTGCCTGGCACTCGCGGCGGAGTGCGAAGTGCGCACCTTCTGCCACGTCACCGGTGGTGGCTTGGCCGGCAACATGGTCCGCATCATGCCCGAAGGTGTCGTCGCGGAGATGAACCGTGGCACGTGGACGCCGGCGCAGATCTTCCGCACCATCGCTGACCTGGGCAAGGTATCGCGCGAGGAGATGGAAAAGACCTTCAACATGGGTGTCGGAATGGTCGCCGTAGTGTCACCGCAGGACCGCGATCGCGCGCTCGCCATGCTGGCCGCTCGTCACATCGACGCCTGGGTGCTTGGCGAGGTCCGTCCAGCCGGTGAAGGGGAGAACGAGCGCGTCAACCTCATCGGCGAGCACCCCGGCTTCTAAGCGCACACCACAAACGCCGCACCCTCCCAGGAAAGGGGAGAGGGTGCGGCGTTGGTGGAAAAGCGTGCTGAGCCAGACAGGCTATCAGCGAGCGCGGCGTGAAGGTGCGCTCACATCTTCCTCGTCATCGGACCAGTGTGCGTAGTCGACGTACTGGTCGTCGTCGGAATAGTCTTCGTCATCATCGGAAGAGGATTGACGAGGGCTCTGCGTGGAAAGCTCTCGCTGGAGCGAGTCCAGATCCATCTCGGGCGTGTTGTACTTGAGCTGGCGTGCAACCTTGGTCTGCTTTGCCTTCGCGCGACCGCGTCCCATGGCCTGACCCCCTTGAGGTATGTGAGGGCAATCCAGGGAATTCGGATGCCCCATCGGCTTTACGTCTGTGTGTATTCCTGTAGAACACAATAGCCTGTACCAACGTAAAAGTCCTCACCGCACCCCTGAGCTGCCATTCTGGTAGATCTATAAGGAAATACAGATGATGGGTGCGTCGATAATGGGGTGAGCCGGGGGTAAACGAGAGAGCTAGGAATCGCCACGCAATCGGTTGATTGCCGCGCGGCCCGCCTGCTCGTTTTCCTCGACGGGAAGAGAGGTGGGGTCGATGAGGGCGGCGACATCACCGATGCGGAGCTCACCACCCAGGGCACTGCGCTTGACGAGGGCCAACGCAATGGGTCCGAAGTCGTGATCGTGAACCACCGTGCCCAGGCGGCCGATCGTGCGGCCACCACTAGCGGTGGTGATATCAGCGCCGGGGGCGGGCAAGGTGGGGGCGGAGCCGTCGAGTTGCAGCATGACCAACACGCGAGGGGAGCGTCCGAGGTTTTCTACGCGGGCGACGGTTTCTTGCCCGCGGTAACAGCCCTTTTCCAGGTGAACGGCACCGGGGGAGGTGCCGCGGCCGATCCAGGCGGGAACCTCATGGGGAATGGATTTGTGGTCCAAGTCGGCGGCGAGCTCGGGCTCCAGGGCACGGACGCGGGCAGCAGTAAACGTCATGAGGCCAGCCAGCTGGTAACCGCTGGCCAGCAGCTCCTCCACCACCGAGACGAGGGAGGAACGCTCCACCAACAGGTCTCGCCTACCAACGGGCCAAGCCACCTCGCGGAAGGCGAGGACGGCGGGGGGTAGGGGGACGTCGATAAGCGGTGCGAGGAGAGTGAGAACGGCGACGTCCGCCGCATCGACCGTGACCTGCGACCAGAAGATCATCTTTTGCAGGAACGGCAGAAGGGTGGCCGCCTGGGCGGAAGGGAGATCGAGGTAGAAATCCTCGCCCACGCGAAGGACGTCCGCGTGGTGGAGGACGTGACCCTGGATGTCCAGGTCGAGGGCGGCGGCGGCGAAGCCGGGCGGGACGTCGTCAAGCTTTTGGGAGAGCAGATTATTAAGGAATACCGCGGCGTCCGCGCCGCTGACCCGGATCACCCCCCGGTGGGAGCGATCGATCACGACCGCGCCGCGCTGCTCGCCCAGCGGATCGCCGTAATGCCATGCGACACCTGCGGAATCGACGGAGGAATCGGGCCCCTGGGCGGGGGCGGCGCCGGGGTAGTCGAGGAGGGGGGAACGATAAGTTGCGGAGTCAGAGGTCACACTCGCGATGGTAGCGCGTGAAACCAGGCATAATCGAAGGTCATGAAGTCCTCTGCCCCGATTATCTATGTCATCGAGCCCTTTGGGGGGTCCATTCGGCGGCATAATCCCACGCTACCGATGGTGTACTGGGACGACGCCGCCGTCACTCGCGGCGACGGAGTGTTTGAGACGTTGCTGGTGCGGCAGGGGCGGGCAGCTAACTTCGACCGTCACATGAGCCGCTTCCGGAGTTCTGCCGAACTCATGGACTTGCCCGACCCTGGGGTAGCTCAGTGGGCGGAGGCGACGGCGGCGGCGGTGGCGGAATGGACCGCCCAGTCCACCGAGGACGCCCGTTGTGTGTGGACGTACACGCGCGGCCGCGAATCCACCGGCATTCCCTCGGCCTGGCTGACGGTGCGCGGCATCGACGAGCAGGTAGTGGCCCAGCGCGAGACGGGCATCAAAGTCATGACGGCTCACCGCGGTTACTCTCTCCATACGGAAGATTCGGATGAGCCTCCAGCGCCCTGGCTCATCGTCGGAGCGAAGACGCTGAGCTACGCCGCTAACATGGCCGCCCAGCGCTACGCCCGCGCGCAAGGTTTCGACGACGTCATCTACCTCGACCCGGAATCAGGGAAGGTTCTTGAGGGCGCCACCTCGACCGTGGTCACCGTCCGCAAGGGCGGCAAACTCCGCACACCGACGCCCGGCCCGGACATTCTGCCCGGCACCACCCAAGCGGCACTCTTCGACTACGCCGAGCGCCACGACTGGCGGTGCAAAACCAAGGACATCACCTTAGAAAGGCTTTACGACGCCGAGTCGGTCTGGCTCGTCAGCTCCGTCCGGGTGGCCACGCGCATCACCCAGTTGGATGGCGTGAAGCTCCCAGTGCCCAGCCCCAAACACGAGGCTGAGATCCGGGAGCTCATGGATAAAGCGTTGGGCCGCTAGCCGGCCACGCGATGCAGCTGCGCCGACATCCGCGGGTGCATCTGACCATCCACTAGGCGCTCATCCACCCAGCCGAGGTCGTTGTTGGGCATAAGGCCGTAGAGGCGCTTGCCCGGGCCGAGGGATTCGGGGCCGGTGGAGGTGACCATCGTAGAGGCGGATTCCAGCTGCCAGGCGCGCTCGTTGAGGGGCTCGCCGTAGAAAATTTCGACAACTCCCGCAGAATTCGTGCACGTCACCTCGATCTCGTCGCTGAGGGAAATGCGCCAGAATCCGGACTCCCGGTGGTCGGCGCCAACGGGCTCGCCTTCTTCGTTGAGCTTCCAAATGCGGGACTCGTAGGTGAGGTAGTTCTCGCCGTCATGGGCGAAGATGATCTGCTGGCCGAAGGCGTACTGGCCATCGGGGGTATCTGCCTGACCTTCGCCTCGCCACACACCAACGAGGGGCAATAGGGCGAGGAGCCCATCGTGCAAGTTCGGACCATAGCGCAGGTTAGCGGTGTCATCGCCGACGGGGATCTCGCCAAGATCCAGGGCTGGAATGTTGCGCTGGCTCGTCGTCTTCGACTGCTCGGCGGCGAGGTTAACGGCGTCACTACCGCTCAAAGTGTCGGCCGGGGAGTTCGGGGGTGTGTCTTCGTGCTCTTGAGTCATGCGCCCCAGCCTAGTAGTTGTCCAGCTAGGCTGACTCACCGTGCGCGTCTTGCTGATTATGAACCCGAATTCGACCACCCAGACGGATGGCCTCTTTCGGCGTATCATTCCTCAGCTGCGTTCGGTACGGGGGCTGCGCGTGCGGGGAGTGTTCACTCACCACGCCGGGCACGCGGAAGAGATCTGCCGGGGCCTGACCCGCGCGGAATGGGACCTGGTGTTGGCGGTCGGTGGGGACGGGACCGTCAACGAGGTAATTAACGGGCTGCTGGGCCCCGCGGGTTCAGGCACTCCCACCCCGCAGACGCTGCCGGCAGTTGCGGTCATTCCCACCGGTTCGGCCAATGTCTTCGCGCGTGCCCTGGGATTCCCGCCGGACCCCGTCGCCGCGACAACGATGCTGGTCACGCTCCTGCGCGCGGATCTACGGCGCACGATCTACCTGGGCACGTGGAACGAGCGCTGGTTTGCCGTCAACGCTGGCTTTGGTATCGATGCCGACGTGATCGCCCGCGTCGATGAGGCCCGCCGCCTGGGTTTCGCCGCTACCCCCTTGCGCTATCTGAACACGGCCACCCAGGTGTGGATGCGTGCGCGCCGTCAACCGCCCCGCATCGACGTGGTAGCCACCGATGCCAAGGGACAGCGGCTAGAGCTCAACGACGTGCCGATGTTCGTTGCTTCCAACACCAACCCGTGGACGTTCCTTGGGCCACTGCCGGTAGTGACTAATCCGCGTAACTCCTTCGAGCACGGTCTCGGCTTGTTCGGGATCACCGATACGCGCGGATTCCGGGGGATCCTGAGCATGCTGCATCTGGTCGGATTTGGGCATCGCCGGGTGATCGGGGACTGGTTGGAAAAGCGCACGGTCCGCTTCGATGACGTCACCCAGGTAACCATGTCCTGCCCCACCAAGCAGCGCTTTCAAGCCGACGGGGAGTACGCGGGCGAGTTCCAACGCGCAGAACTCTCCTCACATGCCGATGCCCTAGAAGTCTTCGCCCCGCGCGAAGCCTATCCCGTCAGCTCACGCACGTGGCGCCGGGTGCTCCGCGACTTCATTCGGGTGCATTAATCTTTGTCGCTGTCCACCGCGATCGGGGAGAGCCCGCGCATTTGCACCTTGACGTTGTGCTGTTCTGCCTGGAAGTAGATGGAACCGCCGCCGAGGGCGACCGAGGCGGCGCGCCCGCCCAGCGGAAGCTTGAGGGTATCCAGTGAGTACGTGAAGGCCTCGAGTATGTCGTCTTCGCGGCCGACGGGGGCGTCGACAAGCTCAATGGGGGTCATGTAAAACATCGACCCCTCCAGCCGCAGGTCGACGATGACAGTGGCGGGCTCGGTGAAGCCGGGGGGAGTGCCGATGAGCTGGGCTTCCGCTTCCGTGCCGCCGGCGGGCGAGATGTTATACGGATTGGAAATATCGAGGTCCGTCATATCGATGAGTTGCCCGAGAGCTACCCCATCGAGGCTGATCGACCGCGAGCGCTTCTCCGCCTTCGATCCCGAGATATCGCCCGAGAGAACCTGGCCGGGCGAGACCGCGATCTTCTCATAGCGAGTTGCTACGTTGATCATGCCCAAACCTTCGACATCGACGTCGAGCGCACGGGCCTCCACATAGGGAATTTCGTCGGTGACCAACGCTGACAGGTAGGGCACACCGCCGACGTACACCGGGGGGTTTGTCTCCAGGTTCGCGGCGTTTTCCACGGCGAAGGAAATCCGCCGCTCGACGCGACTAGCAGCGACGGTGTCGACCAGCCACAATCCGCCGAGAATCACCGCCAGAGCGGTGAGGAGAATAAGGGGCAGACGAGGTATCGACACCTCTCTATATCTACCAGCGCCTACCCTGTATCTCATGTTCATTGAGACGCTTCGCCTGCCCGACCACCCCGACCTCGCCGCCCGCGTCCGCGACCTCGCCGATCGGGCCACCGAGATCGACGGGGTGGCACCTCTGTCGGAGCAGTTCCTGCTCGGGCTTATCGACGCCCGCCTGGGTCACCTCCACCACGTCGCCGTCGACGAGGAGGAGGTGCTCGGCGTCGCCGCCTTCGACGGCTCCGCCTTCGAGATGGTGGTGGACCCCGCTCGGCGGCGCGCAGGCGTGGGTGCAGCCCTGCTGACCTCGGCGGGGGAAGCAGACGTGTGGGCGCACGGTGACCTCCCGGCGGCGCAGGCACTTGCAGCGGCCTTCGATCGGGTGCCCACGCGGCGCCTGCTGGTGATGGCGGTGGAAGGCGAGGCCCTGGCAACGGTGGCCTCTTACCAGGGTCGCGACGACGTCTACCCCCTCAACCTGGAAGAATCTATCGCCAAATGGGGACGCGACGACGTCGAAGCGAAGTGGCTAGCGGCGAACAATGACGCGTTTTCCTGGCATCCCGAGCAGGGCGGCTGGGATCGCTCTCGGCTCAGCCGCGCGCAGGAAGCGGAGTGGTTCTCGCCGCGCGACGTGCTGTTCTTGTGGACCCCCGACGGGCAGATGGCCGGCTTCCACTGGACCAAGTGGCACACGGAAGTCTCACCGGCCTTCGGCGAGGTTTACGTGGTGGGTTTGTCCTCCGAGTTCCGCGGGCGCGGCTTGGGTGACCCCCTCCTACGTGTCGGGCTGGAGCACCTGGCGGGCAAGGGAGCGGATCGGGTCGTCCTATACGTGGAAGCTGATAACGAGGCAGCAGTAAAGGCCTACGATCACCTCGGCTTTGACGTTGTCGAAGCGCATGTGGTCTACTCCGTACCCCAATCCGCGTGACGCGTATCTCAGAAAAGCGTCCGCGACAAGAAAGTTATTCTGAATCTTGCGAAGTGTTAACGATCCGTTCATCTGATCAGGTCCTTGGGTTAACCGACGCCCTTTAGGTTTGTTCTCTGTGAGCAACTGACAGGTTCCCCGGCTGAAAATTGTCGGGGATTTCCACTGTGATCACAGCCACGCTCGGACTACTACCAACTGATCTTGACCGGAAAGGTTCCCCCGTGACCCGCAACTTCAAGCGCACTGCAGCCGTCATCGGCCTCGTTGCTGCCGGCTCCGCCGCCCTCGTCGCCTGCTCTGAATCTGAAAGCGGTACTTCCGGCGCTGGCTCTGCCACCGGTGGCGCCCCCGTGGAAGGCCTGTCGGGTGCTTCCGGCCAGCTCGTCGCCGAGGGCGCATCCTCGCAGCAAAACGCGATGGACTACTTCAACGTGAAGTACCAGGGTGCTACCAACAACGCTGCCTCCCTCGCCTACACCCCGTCCGGTTCCGGCTCGGGCCGCACCAACTTCATTGGCGGCCAAGTTAAGTTCGCTGGCTCTGACTCCCCGCTGTCCGCAGATCAGGTTGGCCCGGCAGCTGAGCGCTGCGGTGGCAACGACGCTTGGCACCTGCCCTTCGTTATCGGTCCGGTTGCAATCGCCTTTAACCTCGACGGTGTGGATGACGTAAATCTGTCTATCCCGACTGTCGCCAAGATCTTCAAGGGCGAGATCAACAAGTGGAACGATCCGGCTATCGCCGCTGAGAACGAGGGCGTTGAGCTCCCCGACACCGCCATTTCCGTGGTTTACCGCTCCGATGAGTCCGGCACCTCTGATAACTTCCAGAAGTTCCTCAAGGCTGCGGCTCCCGAGGAGTGGGACACCACCGGTCAGCAGTTCCCCTCCGCCGTGGGCGAGGGTGCTAACGGCTCCAACGGTGTGACCACTCAGGTCGGCCAGATCGATGGCGGCATCACCTACGTCGAGTCCGGCTTCGCCACTCAGCAGGAACTTGGCATCGCCAACCTTGATTTCGGGTCCGGTCCCGTCGAGCTGAGCACCGACTCCGTTGGTATCGCACTGGACAACCTGGAGTTCAAGTCCACCGGACACGACATGGTCGTCGACACCGAGGCTCTCTTCGGTTCCACCGACGCTGGCTCCTACCCGCTGATTCTGACCACCTACGAGATCGTCTGCTCCGCTGGCTACGACGAGAACACCTCCAACCAGGTCAAGGACTTCCTGACGGTCGCTCTGGCAAACCAGGACGAGGGGCTGGCTGACCTGGGCTACATCCCGGTCACCGGCACCCACCACGATCGTCTGGTCGAGGCTGTCGAGGCTATTCAGTAAGTTCGCCTCTGGCCGGACATAGCGGGACGTGAACCGCTGCCCCGGCCAGGTGGAGAAGGCACTGCAAGCTTGGTCCCTCTCCACCACGTCGCAGCCCCCGATAGCGTTCACTTTCGCACTCGGGGGCGCTGGCGCGTCACTTACCAGGTGCCCCGCCATCTCCTTCCCCGCTCCAATTCAAAGGAATCTGTGCCTCATGGCAAGCAACCGTCCGACCGCGGATGAGCAGGTGACCAGCTCCGAGCAATCGGCAGTCCCACATACCGTGGCCACCCTCGGCAACTCCTCCCAACCAGATGCCCCCATCGTCAAAGATGGAGGCGGAGTCAAGCGTCCCGGCGACCGGCTCTTCGAGTTCCTCGCCACCTCCTCTGCCACCCTGATCACCGTCATCATCGCGGCAATCGGCGCCTTCCTGGTTTGGCGGGCCGTTCCTTCTCTCAACCGCAACGCGGATGGTTGGCTCGGCTTCTTCACCTACTCCGGCCAGTGGAATACCTCCAACACCGAGGCGATGCAGTTCGGTATCCCGAACCTCTTCGCCGTCACCGTGCTTATCTCAGTGGTCGCGCTGCTCATTGCAATGCCCGTTGCCCTGGGTATCGCGGTGTTCCTTTCCAATTACGCGCCGCGCCGGATGGTCAAGCCGCTCGGATATTTGGTGGATATGCTGGCCGCCGTCCCTTCGATTGTCTACGGCCTCTGGGGCTGGCAGGTGCTCGGCCCGGCGCTGCAGAAGTTCTACGAATGGATCCACAGTTGGGGTGGGGGCTTCTTCCTCTTCACCACCTACGCCAACTCTCCCTCGTTCGCGACCGGCCGCAACATCATGACCGGTGGCATCGTCCTCGCAGTGATGATCCTCCCGGTTATCGCCGCCACGGCACGCGAGGTGTTCATCCAGACCCCCAAGGGCCAGGTCGAAGCTGCCCTGGCTTTGGGCGCGACCCGGTGGGAAGTTGTCCGCATGACGGTCCTGCCCTTTGGCCTGTCCGGATACATCTCCGGATCCATGCTCGGCCTGGGGCGCGCGCTCGGTGAGACTATGGCGCTCTACATGGTTGTCTCGCCCTCCTCGGCCTTCCGGTTCTCTCTGTTTGATGGCGGCACGACCTTCGCTACCGCGATCGCTAACGCTGCCCCCGAGTTCAACGACGATATCCGCGCTGGCGCGTACATCGCCGCGGGTCTGGTGCTGTTCCTCCTGACCTTCGTGGTGAACTCCATTGCCCGATCGATCGTCTCGAAGAAGTAGGCGGAGGAAAACACCATGACTAGCAACGTCGATACACTCACCCCGGGCTCGAACCAGCTCGGTTCCGTCAGCTCCTTCTCGCACATCTCGCAGGGGCGCAAGACCACCAACACCATCGCGACCGTGCTGGTGTACGCCACCATGGCCATCGCCATGATCCCGCTGATCTGGGTGCTGTGGGAAGTCATCTCCCGCGGTATTTCCCCGCTGCTCACGCTCGACTGGTGGACCCGCTCCCAGCAGGGCGTCATGTACCACAACCCCGGCGGCGGTGCCCTCCACGCTATCCAGGGAACCTTGATCCAGACGGGAATCACCTCCGTCCTGTCCATCCCGATTGGCATCTTCACCGCGATCTACCTGGTGGAGTACTCCAACGGCAATCGTCTGGGCCGCATTACCACCTTCATGGTGGACATCCTCACCGGTGTCCCCTCGATCGTGGCCGCGCTCTTCGTCTTCACCACCTGGATCACGCTGTTCGGGTTCCAGCGCTCTGGCATGGCCGTGTCCTTGTCGCTGGTGATCCTCATGGTTCCAGTCATCATCCGCAACACCGAAGAAATGCTCCGCGTCGTCCCCATGGACCTGCGGGAAGCGTCCTACGCGCTGGGTGTGCCCAAGTGGAAGACCATCGTGAAAATCGTCCTCCCGACGGCATTGTCGGGCATCGTCACCGGTGTCATGCTGGCCATCGCCCGCGTCATGGGCGAGTCCGCACCGGTCCTTATTCTCGTGGGATCCAGTCAGGCCCTCAACCCGGACCCCTTCAATGGTCCGATGTCCTCGCTGCCCCTCATGATGCTGGACATGTACAAGGCCGGTACCTCCCCGGCAGTCCTGGACAAGCTCTGGGGTGCTGCCCTCACCTTGGTCCTCATCATCGCGCTGCTCAACATTGGCGCCCGCGTTATTTCCGCGAAGTTCTCGGTCAAGCAGTAGCGCGACCGCACCCCAAGACTCGAAGCACAAGTTCACAGGAGTTAGACGATGTCCAAGCTTGCACTCAATGACGTCAACATCTACTACGGCGACTTTCACGCCGTGCAGAGCGTCAACATGCAGATCCCGGCTCAGGCCGTGACTGCCTTCATCGGCCCCTCGGGGTGCGGTAAGTCCACCGTCCTTCGTTCCATCAACCGCATGCACGAGGTCATCCCCGGCGCTTACGTCAAGGGAGAGATCCTTCTCGACGGCGAGGACATCTACGGGTCCAAGGTCGATCCAGTATCCGTGCGCAACACCATCGGCATGGTGTTCCAGAAGGCGAACCCCTTCCCGACCATGTCCATCGAAGACAACGTAGTCGCCGGCCTCCGCCTCTCGGGCGAGAAGAACAAGAAGAAGCTCAAGGAGGTCGCCGAGAAGTCACTCCGCGGCGCGAACCTGTGGGAAGAGGTCAAAGACCGTCTGGATAAGCCCGGCGGCGGTCTCTCCGGCGGGCAGCAGCAGCGTCTGTGCATCGCCCGCGCGATCGCCGTAGAGCCGGAAGTACTCCTCATGGACGAGCCCTGCTCGGCTCTGGACCCGATTTCCACCCTGGCAGTCGAAGACCTCATTCACGAGCTCAAGGAGGACTTCACCATCGTCATCGTGACGCACAACATGCAGCAGGCTGCCCGCGTCTCTGACAAGACCGCCTTCTACTCCCTCGAGGCCACCGGTAAGCCGGGCCGACTCGTGGAGTTCGGGGACACGAAGAAGATCTTCGAGAACCCGGATCAGAAAGAGACCGAGGACTACATCGCTGGCCGCTTCGGATAAAGCGCCCTACAAAAGACCCGCCCGGCGAACTGCTTGTTAGTTCGCCGGGCGGGTCTTTTGTGGAGTTTTACTGGCGACGCCGCGAAAACTGCCGCTCCAACTCCGCGAAGCGCTGCGCCATATCCGCCTCCGCGCGGTCGCTTTCCTTCTTAGCCAAGTATTGCTCCGGCATGAGGCCGGAAGAGAGGTAGACAATGCGAGCGGCGACGTTGACGCAGTGATCGGCGTATCGCTCGTAGTAGCGGGCCAGCAGGGCGACGTCGACAGCCTCCCGGGTAGAGTGCGCCCATTCACGCTGGGTGAGCAGGGTGAGCATGTACTCGTTGAGGTCATCCACGGCGTCATCATCTTCGGCGAGGACTAGCGCCACGTCGGCGTTGGGGTCAACGAGGATGTCGCGGGTCTTGGTGGCCATCTCCGAGACGAGGCGGGCCATCTCTTGGAAGTAACCCACCGTCTCCTGGGGGATGGCCAGGGAGGGGTGGCGGCGGCGCGCAGCTTTGGCGATGTGCATTGCCAGGGCTGCCATGCGCTGGAAATCCTCCACGATGTAGATGGAGGAGACAACCTGGCGGAGATCGCGGGCGACGGGGCCCTCAAGGGCGAGGAGCTGCACGGCGCGCTCTTCCGATCGAACCCGCAGTTCTTCAAGGGCATCGGCGGAAGACAGGGCGTCCTCAGCGGACTCCAGTGATCCCCTGAGCAGCGCGTCCGAGGCATTAGACATGATGGAATGTACCGAATCGCACATGATGATGAGATCATGGGCGAAGTTGTCTAGGTGCTCTCGAAAGGCGATGCGCATGCGTCTAGCATAGGAGGTCGCCGAGCATTCCGCCTCTTGATGAGCACTTAAGTGTGCGCTTACCCTCCGGAGTTCATTGCCTCGGCACCGGCGGAGGGAACCATTTCGTCTTGAGGATCATCCAACCAGCCGTCGGGCAGTGCCACCTTGGCGGAGGAACCTTGGCGGCCGCGGGGACCCTCGGCGTCGTCCGCAACTGCCGTAGACCCGCTCCATGGCTCGAGCATGCCCCTCAGCTCCGCCAGCGAGGTGATCTTGGCCAGTCCCGAGCGGACCTCGCCGCCGACAGGGAAACCACGCAGGTACCAGCCCATGTGCTTGCGTAGGTCGCGGCAGGCGTGCTCTTCGCCATCGTGGGCGGCGAGAAGTTCAGCGTGGCGCATGATGATGCGAGTGACCTCGCCGAGCGTCGGCTGCGGAGGAAGCTCCTCGCCGCGCAGACCGGCGGAGAGCTCGGCGAACAGCCAGGGGCGCCCGAGGCAACCGCGGCCGACGACGATGCCGTCGCAGCCGGTTTCATCCATCATCCGGCGAGCGTCGTCGGCGCTGAAGATGTCGCCGTTGCCGAAGACGGGGACGCCGGAGCCGTCGAGATGTTCCACCAGGCGGGAAATCTCGGACCAGTCAGCGGCACCGGAATAGCGCTGCGCGGCGGTGCGCGCGTGGAGGGCCACGGCGGCCGCGCCTTCTTCGACGGCGATCCGTCCGGCGTCGAGATGCGTGTGGTGCTCGTCGTCGATGCCCACGCGGAACTTCACGGTGACGGGGATGTTCGAGCCTTCTGTGGCCTTGACGGCAGCGGCGACGATGGAGGCGAAGAGGCGTCGCTTATACGGGATTGCGGAGCCGCCGCCGCGCCGGGTCACCTTGGGAACGGGGCAGCCGAAGTTCATATCGATGTGGTCGGCGAGGTTCTCGTCCACGATCATCTTCGCGGCTTTGTAGGTGTACAACGGGTCGGTCGTGTACAGCTGCATCGAGCGGGGATTTTCGTCAGGAGCGAAGGTTGTCATGTGGAGCGTTTTCTCATTGCGCTCGACCAAGGCCCGGGCGGTGATCATCTCGCAGACGTAGAGGCCCGAGACGGTCCCGGTCTTTTCCACCTCTTGCTCGCGGCAGAGGGAGCGGAAGGCCACGTTGGTTACCCCGGCCATGGGGGCGAGGACGACGGGGGAGTTCAACGTCAGGGGGCCGATTGCAACAGTCACAGGCCTTATTCTCCCCCGCGGGGGTAGTGGAACCCAAACTTCAGTCGATTGACCTTGCAGGATTCGTAGGATTTCACATTGCCGCCAGCTTTGCGGCGTAACTGCGCGAATGTCCGCTAATGTGGTCAACGTAACTAAACGGCGTGCGCCACCCGTGGTCGTCACAATGATGGATCACGTGGTCTCGTGCGCGCGCCCGAGGTGAACATCATCCCCAATGCATACCGTGGGCCCAGTAGCCGGCCCCGTTCCCAGGAGGTACTTTATGTCCGATCGGATCGCCAACGCCCAGCTGCGCGGCAAGGTCATGTCCGCAGATGAGGCGGCACAGTTCATCGATAACGGTGACAAGGTGGGCATGTCCGGGTTCACCGGCGCCGCTTACCCGAAGGCAATCCCGACCGCGATCGCCAAGCGTGCCAAGGAGGCACAGGCTAAGGGCGATACTTACCAGGTGGATATCTTCACCGGCGCTTCGACCGCTCCGGACTGTGACGGTGTGATGGCGGAGGCCGGTGCCATCCGTTACCGCATGCCGTACCAGTCTGACCCGATCATGCGTAACGCCATCAACGCCGGCGAGATGAAGTACCAGGATATTCACCTGTCCCACTCGGGCCAGTACGTGGAGCATGGTTTCTTCGGCCCGCTGAACGTGGCCGTGGTTGAGGCCACCCGCATCACCGAAGAAGGCCACCTCATTCCGTCCTCCGGTGTTGGTAATAACGTCGATTACCTGGATGCCGCTGAAAAGATCATCATCGAGGTCAATGAGTGGCAGTCCCTCGACCTAGAGGGCATGGCTGATATCTACCGTATTCAGCACCTGCCGAACCGCACCCCGATTCCCATCATCAACTCCGGTGACCGCATCGGCAAGACCTACATCGACATCGACATCAGCAAGGTTGTCGCGATTGTGGAGACCAATGCTCCCGACCGCAACGCCCCCTTTAAGCCGATCGATGATGTGTCCAAGAAGATCGCCGGTTACTTCCTCGACTTCCTGGAGGGTGAGGTCAAGGGCGGCCGTCTGACGTATGACAACTACATCATGCAGTCCGGCGTCGGCAACGTCCCCAACGCCGTGATGGCTGGCCTGCTGGACTCCAAGTTCGAGAAGATCGAGGCCTACACCGAGGTCATCCAGGACGGCATGGTCGACCTCATCGACGCTGGCAAGATGACCGTCGCCTCCGCCACCTCCTTCTCCCTCTCCCCGGAGTACGCGGAGAAGATGAACGCCGAGGCCAAGCGCTACCGCGAGTACATCATCACCCGCCCGCTGCAGGTCTCCAACCACCCGGAGGTTATCCGCCGCGTTGGTTTGATCTCCTCCAACGGCATGATCGAGGCCGACATCTACGGCAACATCAACTCCACGCACGTCGCCGGCCAGCGCATCATGAACGGCATTGGCGGCTCGGGCGACTTCACCCGCAACGCCCGCATCTCCACCTTCATCTCCCCGGCTGATGCGAAGGGCGGCGACATCTCCGCCATCGTCCCGTTCGCCTCCCACATCGACCACACCGAGCACGACGCCATGGTTGTTATCACCGAGTACGGTGTCGCCGACCTCCGCGGCCTGGCTCCGCGTGATCGCGTGGCCAAGATGATCTCTATCGCGCACCCGGATTACCGTCCGCTGCTCGAGGAGTACGTGGAGCGTGCCAACAAGTCCAAGTTCCACCAGACCCCGCACGACCTGGACACCGCCCTGGCCTTCCACCAGCGCTTCCTGGCTACGGGTTCCATGAAGGTTTAAGCCTTCCCGGCACGGTGACGGGCTCCGCTCTTTCGAGCGGAGTCCGTCCTTGCTTGTCGACGCCCCCGCGTTCCCCACGGTCCAAGGGGCAATTTCCTCCCCGGCGAGGGGAGACGTTAGTATTTGTGATCACGGGCCTCTAGCTCAGTTGGTAGAGCTACGGACTTTTAATCCGCAGGTCGTGGGTTCGAGCCCCACGGGGCCCACTATTACCAGGTCAGAGGGTGTTTTTACACTCTCGTGCCACTAGTCAGAAACGTCAATGTCCTGCTCAAGGACAGATCCATTATGGCACGACACCTTTGCCCGGCGCGACTGTCCGGTACCGAGCAGGGGTAGTTGAGGCACGGTTATGGCACGGAATTCTTGGGGTTCCACTCGCAAGCTTCCCAGCGGACGGGTTCAGGCAAGGTACCTTGGCCCGGATGGTCAGACGTACAAGGCGCCAAACACTTTCCCGGATGACCTTGCAGCTCTGGCCTGGCTTGCTGGTGTAAGAAGATCCATTGATCTTGAGGTCTGGGAGCCTCCCCAGGCTGCTAAGCCTGTTCCGACGGTGGGGGAGTTGGTGGATCACTGGCTGACCTTGACAGGGGCCGATGTTCGGCCATCGACCCTGAAGACGTACACGGACATCGTAAACAAGCTACTCCTGAACAATCATGAACTTTGCGCGGTGGTGGAGTCGGATTGGGCGTGGATGACGAATTCGATGGCGCGTGCTTTGAGCTCGTCGGGGTACTTCCTGGGAATTGATAGATTCCTTGAGGATGTGCAAGTTTGCACCCTCCATTGAGCACGGGACATATCACTCCGCCTTTGTGACTTCCATCGTGGGCGATGGTCGGCGAAGGGGACAGTCGTCGAACCGGGCGCGTCGCGCACCTGCAGCACAAGACTCTCTGGCGCGACTTCGCCTCTTACTGCCTGTTGCCCCCGCCTCGTGAGGCCGCGACCGGTACGCTTGGAGTGTCAACACCAGGTTTTGGAGGCGTGCCGCTGAAAGGAGGTCCCCTGATGGCGACCAACGATCAGCTCAAGGCACTCGTTAAGAGTCACGCCGACGGCGACGATCCCCAGTTCTACGCCGTTGCCATGCAAGTTGCGGCTAAAGCCGCTCGTGCCGGGCAGTCGAAGTTTGCTCAAGAGCTTCGCGATCTCGTGAACGACCTCCGTGATCGAACTGGACAGCGAGCGCGCATTGCCGCTGTGGTTCCGTTCTCTCAGCCGAGGGGAGAACTCGGGGCGCTGCTAAACGTTTCGTACCCTGAGGCCAGGCTGAGCGATCTCGTGCTCGCGGACGGTCTCCGAGAGCGGGTAACGCATGTGCTGCTGGAACAAAGACAGCGCGATGCGCTTGCTCGTCACGGCTTTGCTCCTGCCCGCCGTCTTCTTCTTACGGGACCGCCGGGCACCGGGAAAACTTCCACTGCGCGTGTGATCGCGGGTGAGCTCGGGCTTCCACTTTTCTCGATCAGACTCGACACGGTTTTGACCAAGTTCATGGGCGAGACGGCGGCGAAGCTGCGTCTTGTGTTCGACGCACTGGCCGAGACCCGAGGTGTATATCTTTTTGATGAGGTCGATGCACTCGGCGGCGACCGAGCTGCCCAGAACGATGTGGGCGAGATTCGCCGAGTACTCAACTCGTTCTTGCAGTTCCTCGAAGAAGACACCTCAGACAGTGTGATCATCGCGGCCACCAACCACCCGAGCCTGTTGGACAACGCACTGTTCCGCCGATTTGACACCGTGATGGACTTCGCGCTTCCAGATGATGCCGCAGTCGAGTCGGTCATCAAGAACCGGCTCGCCTCGTTCCAAATCTCCAATTTGAGCTGGACTCGCATCATCCCTGCGGCTCGCGGTCTGAGTCATGCTGAAATCGCGACTGCCGCTGAGAACGCAGCGAAGCGAACCATTCTGAGCGATCGCACCCGGGTGCGGACCGGTGATGTTGTCATTGCTTTGGAAGAACGGCCTCGCATACGCCGTCGAGCTGACGGGACCGTCTAACTGAGATGACTGAACGAGACCGCCCGCATATCTTCGTGTCGACGCAGCCCGCGTCCGAGCCTTTCACGCCCAACAGTACCCCGGTAACGAGCGGCGGCGGTGGCTTCAGCGGTAGCCGAAAGGAGCACGGGAAACAACTCAATGAAGAGTTCGAGGCGGCCTGGAAGCTTCCCATAGACGAACCGGAGACTACAGGTACGTACCTCACCTTCGCGTCCTTCCCTGGCCTCGACTTGATGTTCGAGAGTCTGGAGTCACGCCGCCTCGGCTCTCAACCAGAGCTTGTGGCCGTCCAGAGGGAGGAAACTCGTCACGGCACCGTCGTGAACGCGACGGTTTTCATCCCTGATGGGCAGAAGGAGTTCTTCCTCAAGAAGCTTGAACGGTACGTCGAGACGACTGAAGCCGTGGGCGGGAAACCGAAGAATGCAACGCTGATCGAGGGCATCGCGTCTATTCGCCGTGCGACGATACACGAGTTGTGGACCGACTCTGCAGATGAGTTTCCCGCCGATCCAACTCGGTCCTGTTGGTGGGAGGTCTGGCTCCGCGCCGTTGACGGCAAGGAACACGCTCGGTTAGCGGATTACGCCCGGCAGCATCATCTCCCGATGAGTGACCATTACCTCGGATTTGGCGACCGAACCGTCGTCCTCCTGCGCGCCACCAGTGAACAACTCGCAATGACCTTCCGCAGCATCGATGACATTGCCGAGTTGCGACGCCCCCACGAACTAGCCTCGTTCCTTCCGGAGCTGTCTGCGGTCGAGCAGAGTGAATGGGTGAGTGAGCTGCAATCCCGTGTAGACCACGCGCGCGACGACGCTCCGGTCGTATGCATCCTCGACCGCGGCGTGCAAGCCGGGCACCCGCTACTGGAAGAGTCGCTGGTAGCCGCTGACCTGCATGCGGTTGAGCCGAGTTGGCGCAAAGACGTTGCGATCCATGGACACGGCACCGAGATGGCCGGCCTCGCGCTCTATGGAGACATGCAGGCTGCCATCACTACCCAACAGCGCGTTCAACTTAAACATCGGCTCGAATCTGTGAAGCTCCTCCCCGACACCGGTGGCAACGATCCCGACGTATACGGAGCCGTCACTGCCCGAGCGGTCGATCAACCAGAGATTTCAGCTCGGAATCGCACCCGAGTTTTCATGCTGGCCATCACTGCACCAGCAGCGGCGCCGCACCCGGGGCACCGGGTAGAGGACCGACCGAAGCAGGAGTCGGGTCGACCAACCGCATGGTCAGCCACACTGGACGCTCTGATCTTTGGCCGGGCCATCGACGACAGCGTCCCTAAACTTTCCTACCTGGATCGAAACGAGGCTCCGACGCCCCGACTATTCGTTGTTTCAGCGGGAAACATTCGCGACGTTCGAGCGGAGGACGATCACCTCGACCGAAGCGATGCAGAGAGCGTCGAAGACCCCGCGCAAGCATGGAACGCACTCGTAGTTGGAGCCTACGCCGAGCACGACGCAATGGATCATGCTCCAGACATTTTTACAGGGTACGTGCCGATCGCAGCCCGGGGTGAACTATCACCAACCAGCCGCACCTCGGTGTCCTTCGACCAGAAGAGATGGCCGTTCAAGCCGGATGTCGTTGCACCAGGTGGTAACCTCGCTGTCACTCCGGATGGCACCGGAGTTGATACTCCTGAGAACCTCGCGATCCTGACCACTCGCCTGCAACGCCCGGGCGAGGGTTACTTCACGACGACGCGAGACACCTCGGCCGCAACAGCTCATGTTGCATCGATCGCGGCCGACATCCGCGCGGCTTACCCTCACCTAAGGCCCGAGACAATTCGCGCACTTGTTGTCCACTCCGCCCAGTGGACACCTCAGATGCGGGCGCGCATCGACGCCGCGACCAATAAGGGCGCCGCAGTCAACCTGCTCCGCCGCTATGGCATGGGGGTACCTGACCTGGAACGTGCCACTCGCAGCGCGACCAACGCGCTGACACTGGTCGACGAGGCTGTGATCCACCCCTATGAGCGCGAGGGCAACTCCAGCAGTGGCAAAGCTCGCGAAATGAACCTGCACCACTTACCCTGGCCCATCGACGCTTTGTCCGCGCTCGGAGAGACCGAGGTCCGACTACGCGTCACGCTTTCGTACTTTGTGGAACCGAACCCATCAAGGCGCGGGTGGACGGGCCGATATGTGTATCCGTCCCACGGGCTGCGTTTCGCAATGAAGCGCCCTGAAGACAACCTTGTCGCGTTCCGCCAACGCGTCAACAAACACGCCCGGAACGAAGGTGAGAAGCCGCTGAGCCTCAAAACCGAGACCGGTTGGCTGTTCGGTCGCGACCAGCAAACCTCCACGGGCTCACTGCACACCGATATCTGGACGGGGCCCGCGGTCGACCTCGCTGCGAAAGGGGCGGTTGTTGTCTACCCCGTCGCGGGGTGGTGGAAAAACCGACCGAAAATGGACCAGAGCGAAAAGGGCGTCAACTACTCACTCGTAGTCAGTATCGAGGCGCCGGAGGTTGATGTTGACCTCTGGACTCCCGTCTATCAACAGGTTGCGACGGTAGTCGAGGTCTGACGCTCGCGCCCAGCGAGAGCGTCCCGTTGCAGAGAAGTCAGCTGCGGTGCTGGTCCGGGGTGACAGCCTAGAGACCCGAGCGAGTCTTGCGACCTCTGCTCCGGGGAGACTCGGTCTTCGGGCGCGCGAAGCAGCCTTTGCCTCCGTGGTAGATCGAGCTCGTACCCGTGGCTTTGCCGCGAATGGTCACGTCGTCCGCGGACCGAAACACTCGGGAAACCCCAGGGCTTACCAGTACGACGTTGATTAGACCCGCGTTTGGCTAGTTCTGGGGCAAACGCGCCATGTACTGCACATTGTGGAGCACGACAGTGCGTTCCCAGTCCCCGTCCCAGCTAGCTTCGACTCCTTCAGCTCGGGCGGCGTTGACTAGCTGTGTCGAGATGAACTCGCAGCTGGCTTGGTACTCGCGAACGTCGAACTGCGGTTTGCCGAAGAAACCCTTGCGCTTGGGTGTCACGAATGCTTCAGTGACGACACTTGCATCGCCCAGTTGGAGTGCTAGCTCAACGGCTTGAGACTCATAGATCACGACTGCACCTCGTAGCCCGGCTGCCCGATGGGGTGCCAGGGCATCGACGGCGTCTGCTTCGTTGTTGACGGGCAACGCCCACTCGGCTGCGATGCCCTGTTCGCGAAGGCGGCCAGCGATGCGATCGAGGGGCCAGCCTTCAGCCGGCCACTCGCTTTGCTGGGCGAGCCGAGCCTGCCACAGTGCCTCAGCAAGTTCGCCGAAGACTTCAGGCCCCTCATCGGGCACTGGAATAACCCCGGCTGACGCCAGTTCCAGCATGCTTGCCTGCAGCGACGCAGTGGAGTCGGTGGGGCGGGGGATGAGCAGGTGCGGCCACATGCCATCCAAGGTGTCAGCGTCAAAGATGGAAGATGCCGGGCGTCCGCTTGGGAGGATGATCTCGGGCCTGTCGTTGGCATTCATGTCTAAACCTTAACAGCGGTGAGGCTAGCCCGGAATGGGCTGGACAATTCTTAGTTACCTGCCAAAAGTGGCCGGGTCGACCGGCCACCTCGACTTGGGCAGGTTGCGTTCAATCACGAGCAAATAAGACTCGGTGACGAGGTCTTCGACGAACTGCCGGTCGAGATCACCGCCGGGGTGCAGCGTGATCCAGTGCTTCTTGTTCATGTGATAGCCCGGCGTGATGCTCTGGTGGCTGCTTCGGAGCAATTGGCTCACACTCGGGTCAGCCTTGAGGGTTACGAGGGGCTTCCCGTGGAGCTTCGTCTGCAGCATAAAAACCTTTTCTCGGACCTTGAAGACATCCCAGTCCGGTCCGAAGGGGTGATCGAGGTAAGCACCGGGTAGTTCACCGGCCCGTGCCGCTGCTTGCCGCTGGATTCTGTCGTCCACTGATTCCAACTCCCTCCAGATCTTCACCCGAAACTGAGCTACTGAAGGGTAGCGTCCACGGAAGGTGTGGGTGCCAGACGAGTTTCAGTGGCGTGAAACTTCGAGGTCCGGTCTCGCCTATAGAGCGCCCACGGCGCTTGTGCCTTACACCAGGCTTCGGGTAGTCCCATGCCGCCCATTATCAGCCACTTCAGGCGAAAGAGCCACTAAGGCCCGGTGACTACTAGCGTCCGCGAGACTGCGATGCCGGGGAGGAACTTGAGCCGATGCTCCTGATTACCTTGGTGCGTCCTCAGCGCAGCAATCGTGACGCTCGCCAGTGAGTGACCCGACTGGCGTGGCACAACAGGCGTCGCCCTGCCACGCCTCCCTGCCCTCGCGGATGGCAAAGGCAGCGATGACGAGGGCCGCGAGGGGATCGGCCCACGTCCAGCCGAAGAGGCTGTTCAAAAGCAGGCCCACCAAGAGGGCTGCCGAGAGGTAGCTGCAGATTAGGGTCTGCTTGGAATCGGCAATGGCGGAAGCGGAGCCAAGCTCGCGACCGGTGCGCCGCTCGATCCAACTGAGGAAAGGCATGACGGCCAGGCTGAGCGCGGCTAGGACGATCCCCACCGTGGAATGCTCGGGCTGGCGCAGGCCGGTGAGGGATAGGAGGGCGTCGATAGTGACGTAGGCGGCGAGGCCGAAGAATGACACAGCGATCAACCGCAGGGCGGCCTTCTCGCGCCTCTCCGGCTCCGGCGAGGCGAACTGCCAAGCGACCGCCGCGGCAGACAGGACTTCGACCACGGAATCCAGCCCGAAACCGATGAGAGCGGGGGAGGAAGCCGCCCCACCCGCGAGGAGGGCGACGACGGCCTCGACCACGTTCCAGGTGATCGTGATGGCAACAACGATGCGGATCCGCCGCCGCAGCAGGTGCGTGCGCTCTGTGGTCAGTACTGACGTGCTCATGATGACCTGACTCTACGCCGCCTAAGATCAAGCTCATGGAGTTCCTCTACGACCGCGACTGTGGCTTCTGCCAACGCGGTGCCACCCAATTGCAGCGACTCGCGCCGGGCATCACCATTCGGCCAGCGAGCCTGCGCAACCATGCCATCTTCCGCTACGGCGGCCAAGACTGGCTCGGGCATCACGCTATCGGGGCAGCGCTCGCGTACGGGGCGGAGGGGCGGGTGCTGCGGGGCGTCGGCAAGCTTGTGAATGCCAACGTGCTCGACCGGCCCCTCGGGGCCATCTACCGGCTCATCGCGAGCCAGCGGCATCGCCTCTCGCGCCTAGTGGGCGCGCCCGCATGCGCCATCAACTAGCTAGGACTTCACCAGCTTCTGGATGGCCTTCATGGCCTCCTCAATCTTGAGGTCCGCGGCCTCTCCACTCTCCTGCGCCGCGCCAGTCACGCAGTGCTTGATGTGATCCTGCAACAGGGCTAAAGCCACATTTTCCAGTGCTGACGTCACCGCCGAGACTTGAGTGAGGATATCGATGCAGTATTGATCCTCATCAATCATCCGGTGGATGCCCCGGGCCTGGCCTTCGATGCGCTTCAGACGGGCAAGATACTTCGCCTTATTCTCGTTGTAACCGTGAATGTTGGGCTCGTGGCACGAGCACGTCACGTTATCGTCATTCAAGGTGTCGCTCATAATGACTTCACACTAGCGTTTCCCGGGCACATGCTGCACGTTTTGTTCTTCACTAAGCATCAAGTATTGTTCAAAGGCAGCCAAAATTGGCAGGCCCCCATCGTCTAGAGGCCTAGGACACCGCCCTTTCACGGCGGCGACACGGGTTCGAATCCCGTTGGGGGTGCGAGGTTTAACCTCATGTTTCAAGGCCCTGTGGCGCAGTTGGTTAGCGCGCCGCCCTGTCACGGCGGAGGTCGCGGGTTCAAGTCCCGTCAGGGTCGCAGAAGCAGAGAAGCGCCGGTTCCGGAGAAATCCAGAGCCGGCGCTTCTGTCGTGCTAGGGGTTGGGGGTGTCGATCGAGCCATGAGCGGTAGGTGCAAAAGTGCAATTCGACTTGACCGATTAATCGAGTGGGGACATTCGGTAACTCGATTAATGGGTGAAGTCATATCGCACTTTTGCGCCGTCGGGTTAAGTAGCAAAATGTGTGTCTGGATTTCGGCGTCGTCGCAGGACACCGCTGCTAAACGGGGAAAAAATTGCTCTGGTGCGGCATACATCCATCGTGATCTCGACGAATTGGACTGTTCGCGGAGCATGAACTGGGGGTTTTGGGAACTGCGCGGTGTTCCGGTCGTGATCAGGGCGTCGCGATTAGGCGTCCTTCCGACTTTTGGGGCCGTCGGCTGCAAAAGGTCAAAGGCGATCCGTGGATATAAGCGCCGCAGCGTGGTTCAGGTCGCGATCAGAAAGTCGGGATCAGGGTCGGCAGGGGCCGGGGGCCCACCGAAAAGCGGTGTGAACTGCAGATTTGTGGGAACATTCCAACTCTGTGTAAAGTGAATTCTCGTGCAACAGGGCAGCCCGCGAGGGGTGTCAAGAAGCACAAAAGTTAATAAGGCCCTGTGGCGCAGTTGGTTAGCGCGCCGCCCTGTCACGGCGGAGGTCGCGGGTTCAAGTCCCGTCAGGGTCGCTGAAATGGTCTCTACGGAGTGCCGTTTCCGGCCAGATAGCTCAGTCGGTAGAGCGTCCGCCTGAAAAGTGGAAGGTCGCCAGTTCGATCCTGGCTCTGGCCACAATTACCCCCTGTTCGAGGTTTCTCGGCAGGGGGTTTGTGCATGCTGAGAATCAATGGGTGTCCAGAATCTAGATATCAAGGCATACTTGTCGTTTGAACCTAGAAACTTTTGACAAGGAGCCAAGGACATGTCTGACACGCAGCACTCAATTGAGCACAACGAAGCGAAGCATCGATACGAAATCAAGGTTGATGGCCGCGAGGCGGGCTATGCAGCCTACGTTCCCCTTTCAGGCGGCGTCCTAGATTTCAATCACACCGTCGTGGATCAGGCGTTCCGCGGTCGCGGTCTGTCTGCCCCTTTGATTAAGGCCGCGCTTGACGACGTCCGCGCGGCGGGCGGTACCGTGCGTCCGTCCTGCTCGGCAGTGCAACACTTCATCGCCAAGCATGAGGACTACCGGGATCTAGTCGCCTAAAAGCGTTACAGGAAGTAATCCGGGTCGACGAGCTTAATCTTCTCGGCTTTGGCCCGGGGGCGGTTTTGGGCCGGGATGCCGGTTGCGACGTGGTCGCGCGGGACGTCCTTGGTTACTACGGCGTTGGCGCCGACGGCGGAGCCGGTGCCGATGGTGATGGGGCCAAGGACTTTGGCGCCTGCGCCGATGGTGACGTTGTCTTCGATGGTGGGATGACGCTTGGTCTGGGTCAGCACCTGTCCACCCAGGGTGACGCCGTGGTAGAGCATGACGCCGTCGCCGATCTCGGTGGTCTCGCCGATGACGATGCCCATGCCGTGGTCGATGAAGAAGCGGCGTCCGATGGTGGCGCCGGGGTGAATCTCGATGCCGGTGAAGAAGCGATTAAGCTGCGCGAGGATTCGCGCGGGGCCCCGCAGGCCTCGCTGCCACAGCCAGTGTGCGACGCGGTGCGCCCAAATGGCGTGCAAGCCTGAGTAGACGAGCGCATTCTCTAAGTCGCCGCGAGCCGCAGGGTCGTGTTCGCGGGCGTTTTGCAAGTCTTCGCGGATTCTCTTCACAAGGCTGTACATGGGTACAGAGTGTAACAGCGAAACCCGCCCTATCCAGCAGCTGAAAGATAAAGCTGCGGGAGGGGCGGGCGTCGATAAGCGAATATTAGTCGCGGATGTCCTCGTAGAGGACGGTGGAGACGTAGCGCTCGCCGAAGTCGGGGATGACCACGACGATGGTCTTGCCGGCGAACTCGGGGCGCGCGGCGACTTCGAGGGCGGCCTTGACGTTGGCCCCGGCGGAGATGCCGCCGAGGATGCCGTCCTTGATGGCGAGTTCGCGGGAGGTGGCGATGGCGTCTTCGTTGGAGACGGTGATGACGTCATCGATCACCTTGCGATCCAGGATCTCTGGGATGAAGTTGGCGCCCAGGCCCTGGATCTTGTGGGGGGCGGCCTTGCCTGCGGTGAGCAGCGGGGAAGCCTCCGGCTCGACGGCGAAGATAGTGACGTCTGGCTTGCGCTCCTTGAGCACCTGGCCGACGCCGGAGACGGTGCCGCCGGTGCCAACGCCAGCGACGAAGGCATCGATATTGCCCTCAGTGTCGGCCCAGATCTCCTCTGCGGTGGTGTCGCGGTGGACCTGCAGGTTGGCCTGGTTGGCGAACTGGCGGGCCAGGATGGCGTTGTCCTCGCTTGCAGCGATCTCGTTGGCCTTGTCAACGGCGCCCTGCATGCCGGCGGCACCCGGGGTGAGGACGATCTCGGCGCCGTAGGCGCGGAGCATGACGCGGCGCTCGACGGACATCGTCTCCGGCATGGTGAGGATGACCTTGTATCCGCGGGCCGCGCCGACGAGGGCGAGGGCGATGCCGGTGTTGCCGGAGGTGGCCTCGATGATAGTGCCGCCGGGGCGGAGGGAACCGTCGGCCTCGGCGGCGTCGATAATCGCTTTACCAATGCGGTCCTTGACGGAATTGGCGGGGTTGAAAAACTCGACCTTGGCTAGAACGGTGGCGCCGAGGCCTTCGGTGATGCCGTTGAGGCGGACGAGGGGGGTGTTGCCGATTGTCTCGAGGATGTTGTTGTAGATGGCCATGATGAATAGCTCCTTGGGTGCATTGATCGTGCAGTGAACTCGGTCTGTACCACGACTGTACACCATCGAACTAGACAGGACGGTATGTTGTGTTTAGACCGGATGGTTTTGGCGGGCTAGCGGGGGTGAAAGGCACTCGGGTCTTCGCACCCCTGCCCCGTGTAACTCAAAATGTCCATTCATCGGCGCTCTCTTGGGCCGCGTGATTATAAATTACCCCCGCTGCGGCGCTATAATGCCCAATTGAAGCAGAAAGTGGCCACCGTCAGGTATACCCCGGGTACACCTAGACGGGTGTCCCCGCAGAAGGGTAACCCCATGGATGCACAGCGACTCAAAGATGACGACGAAGCGGTCCGCGCAGCGCTCACGTCTCTGAAAACAGCCACCGGGATTCCGGTGACCATGTACGCCTCGCTGTTGCCGGATAACCGCCTGCAGATCACCCACTGGGTGGGACTGCGTACCCCGGCCCTGCAGAATCTCATCATTGATTCCGGCACGGGCGTCGGCGGCCGTGTCGTCAGTACCCGTCGGCCCGTGGGTGTCTCCGATTACACGCGCGCCAACATCATCTCCCACGAGAATGACCGCGCCATCCAGGATGAAGGGCTGCATTCGATAGTGGCGGTGCCGGTGATCGTCAAGCGGGAAATCCGCGGCGTCCTCTACGTCGGCGTCCACTCGCCCGTCCGACTCGGCGACAAGGTTATAGAGGAGGTCACGATGACCGCCCGGACCCTCGAGCAGGAGCTGGCGGTGAACTCCGCTTTACGACGCTTCGAGGGCGGCAAGGTTGGCTCCTCCAAGGCCGGTCGCGTCATGAATGGCGCCGAATGGGAGCAGGTTCGCTCCACCCATTCCAAACTGCGGATGCTGGCCAATCGCGTCGAGGACGACTTGCTGCGCCGCGAGCTGGAGCAGCTCTGCGACCAAATGGTTAGCCCCGTCCGCGTCAAGCAATCCACCAAGCTCTCTGCCCGCGAACTAGACGTCCTCTCTTGCGTGGCCCTGGGGCACACCAACGTCGAGGCAGCCGAGGAAATGGGCATCGGTGCCGAAACCGTCAAGTCTTACCTCCGCTCCGTCATGCGCAAACTGGGCGCACACACCCGTTACGAGGCAGTCAACGCCGCCCGCCGCATTGGGGCACTGCCTTAACTCTTGTGTCTCGGCTACGCTCGGAAATCGTGAAGGAACGATTTCTAGTCAGCGGAGGCGCCCGCCTGCAGGGCGCTGTAAAAGTCAGCGGCGCGAAGAATAGCGTGCTCAAACTCATGGCGGCGGCACTGCTCGCCGAGGGCACCTCAACGTTGACAAATTGTCCAGAAATTCTCGACGTCCCGCTGATGAAGGATGTCCTTGAAGGTCTCGGTTGCACGGTGTCCATCGATGCGGACGTCGTCCACATCACCACTCCCGCGCACTTGACTCCCGACGCCGACTTTGATGCGGTCCGCCAGTTCCGCGCCTCTGTCTGTGTCCTCGGCCCCCTCACCGCCCGCTGCGGTCGCGCCGTCGTTGCCCTGCCAGGTGGTGACGCCATCGGCTCCCGCCCCCTCGACATGCACCAATCCGGGTTGGAAAAGCTGGGCGCGACCACGCGCATCTCCCACGGTGCTGTCGTAGCGGAAGTGGACCAGCTACGCGGGGCGCACATCGCCCTGGACTTCCCCTCGGTGGGTGCTACCGAAAACATCTTGACCGCTGCCGTCCTGGCGGAGGGACGAACGGTGCTGGATAACGCGGCCCGCGAACCCGAAATCGTCGACCTCTGCGAGATGCTCAACTCCATGGGTGCCTCCGTCGAAGGCGCGGGCACCTCGACCATCACCATCGACGGCGTGGATAAGTTGCATCCCACCGAACATGCCGTGGTCGGCGACCGGATCGTCGCTGGAACCTGGGCGTATGCAGCAGCGATGACTCAGGGTGACATCACCGTCGGAGGCATTGCTCCCCGTCACCTGCACCTGGCGTTGTCCAAACTCAAGGTGGCCGGTGCCGAAGTAGAGACCTTCGAAAACGGATTCCGCGTCCGCATGAACCGTCGGCCCGACGCCGTCGACTATCAAACTCTCCCGTTCCCGGGATTTCCCACTGACCTGCAGCCCATGGCTATCGGTATCTCCTCGATTGCCAACGGCATGAGTGTGATCACCGAGAACGTTTTCGAATCCCGTTTCCGCTTCGTCGATGAGATGGCGCGACTGGGGGCCAACGCCACTGTCGATGGCCACCACGTTGTCCTCCACGGAATTGATCAGCTCTCGTCCACCGAGGTCTGGAGTTCCGACATCCGGGCGGGAGCCGGGCTCGTCCTGGCCGCCTTGGTCGCCGACGGCGTTACCACCGTCCACGACGTCTTCCATATCGATCGCGGATACCCGAAGTTTGTCGAGCAGCTACAGCAACTTGGTGCCAATATTGAGCGGGCTTTCTAAGCTCAGCTTTTATGCGTTGACCTGGGGAGTTGTGTTGGTCTGGGTGGGTGTGTAACTTTAATGAAGTCAGCGCGACCGACAGCGCCCCGCAGACAGAGACTCGCAAGAGGATCTGGAGTGCGTGCAGGCGAGAGGAAAACAGGCCCTGACCAAACATTTTAGCTAGCCTGCTATCACGGCTGTGCCCTTGTGGGGGTGTGGTTGGTGTGGTGTGGTGATGTTGTGTGAGAACTCAATAGTGTGCCAATGTACTTTTGTTTGTGATGATGATTGTGCTGTTGGCCAGCTGTGCCCTCCGGCGTGTTGTTTGGTGGGTGTGGTTGGTGTGTGCCGGGTGGTACCTCTTCTTGGATCGGGTGCCACGGTAAATAACGCGCCATGTGCATGTCCTTGCCTGTGTGGTGGGGTGTGTGGGTGGTGAGTGTGTCCGGTACGTGCAGTGATGTATATCGTTGTCGTATATTTTTTTGCCCACCTTGTATCTTCCCCGTCGGGTTGTGGGGGTGGGTGTGAGCAGTTGATGATTTTTTAATCGTTGGTTGTTTGTTTTTTGGTTGGGTTTTGGGCTCTGCCTGGAATTGTTTCTTCTGAAATTTTTTTATGGAGAGTTTGATCCTGGCTCAGGACGAACGCTGGCGGCGTGCTTAACACATGCAAGTCGAACGGAAAGGCCTCAGCTTGCTGGGGTACTCGAGTGGCGAACGGGTGAGTAACACGTGGGTGATCTGCCTCGTACTTCGGGATAAGCTTGGGAAACTGGGTCTAATACCGGATATAACCTTCCTTTAGTGTGGTGGGTGGAAAGTTTTTCGGTACGAGATGAGCCCGCGGCCTATCAGCTTGTTGGTGGGGTAATGGCCTACCAAGGCGTCGACGGGTAGCCGGCCTGAGAGGGTGGACGGCCACATTGGGACTGAGATACGGCCCAGACTCCTACGGGAGGCAGCAGTGGGGAATATTGCACAATGGGCGCAAGCCTGATGCAGCGACGCCGCGTGGGGGATGACGGCCTTCGGGTTGTAAACCTCTTTCGCTAGGGACGAAGCTGCCCTTTGTGGGGTGGTGACGGTACCTGGATAAGAAGCACCGGCTAACTACGTGCCAGCAGCCGCGGTAATACGTAGGGTGCGAGCGTTGTCCGGAATTACTGGGCGTAAAGAGCTCGTAGGTGGTTTGTCGCGTCGTCTGTGAAATTCCGGGGCTTAACTCCGGGCGTGCAGGCGATACGGGCAATACTTGAGTGCTGTAGGGGAGACTGGAATTCCTGGTGTAGCGGTGAAATGCGCAGATATCAGGAGGAACACCAATGGCGAAGGCAGGTCTCTGGGCAGTAACTGACGCTGAGGAGCGAAAGCATGGGTAGCGAACAGGATTAGATACCCTGGTAGTCCATGCCGTAAACGGTGGGCGCTAGGTGTAGGGGTCTTCCACGACTTCTGTGCCGTAGCTAACGCATTAAGCGCCCCGCCTGGGGAGTACGGCCGCAAGGCTAAAACTCAAAGGAATTGACGGGGGCCCGCACAAGCGGCGGAGCATGTGGATTAATTCGATGCAACGCGAAGAACCTTACCTGGGCTTGACATATACGGGATCGCCGCAGAGATGTGGTTTCCCTTGTGGCTCGTATACAGGTGGTGCATGGTTGTCGTCAGCTCGTGTCGTGAGATGTTGGGTTAAGTCCCGCAACGAGCGCAACCCTTGTCTTATGTTGCCAGCACGTTATGGTGGGGACTCATGAGAGACTGCCGGGGTCAACTCGGAGGAAGGTGGGGATGACGTCAAATCATCATGCCCCTTATGTCCAGGGCTTCACACATGCTACAATGGTCGGTACAACGCGTTGCCAGCCCGTGAGGGTGCGCTAATCGCTGAAAGCCGGCCTCAGTTCGGATTGGGGTCTGCAACTCGACCCCATGAAGTCGGAGTCGCTAGTAATCGCAGATCAGCAACGCTGCGGTGAATACGTTCCCGGGCCTTGTACACACCGCCCGTCACGTCATGAAAGTTGGTAACACCCGAAGCCAGTGGCCCAACCTGTTTACAGGGGGGAGCTGTCGAAGGTGGGATCGGCGATTGGGACGAAGTCGTAACAAGGTAGCCGTACCGGAAGGTGCGGCTGGATCACCTCCTTTCTAAGGAGCTTAAATATTTTTCTCACTCACGTTGAGTAGTCACCATTTTCTTGCTGGTCACAGTTGTGGTCGGTGGGTGTGTGTCTGGTGGGTGGTTGGTGGTTGGTGGTCACAAGTGTTGACCCGCCATCGTAAATTATCGGGTGGATCGCATACCACGTGTGGTTGACAGGTGATTGTTGTCGCAAGCGTAAATTATGGTGCATTGGCATGCTGTTGGGTGTCTGGGACAACATCGTTTTTGTTGTTTCGTGATCATGTCTGTGTCGCATCGTCGTGTCTGACCTGGGTTTATGTCCTGGTGGGTGGTGGTGTGGTGTGGGGGTGGTGTGTTGTGTGAGAACTGTATAGTGGACGCGAGCATCTTTATTTTTGGTAGAGAGCATTTTGTAAGTGTTTTGTGTTGTGTGTTCACCGCACACGCGCTGGTTGCCTTGGTTCCTTGGTGTGCCCTTTTTTTGGGTGGGCTGGGGGTTGGGTGGTTGGTGTGTGTGGGTGTGTGTTTGTGTAAGGGCACATGGTGGATGCCTTGGCATGCTGAGCCGATGAAGGACGTGTGAGTCTGCGTTAAGCCTCGGGGAGTTGACAACTAAGCGTTGATCCGAGGATGTCCGAATGGGGGAACCCGGCCATCGTTATGGGTGGTCACCTCACGATGAATTCATAGTCGTGGTGGAGGTTGACGCGGGGAAGTGAAACATCTCAGTACCCGCAGGAGAGGAAAATAAATAATGATTCCGCTAGTAGTGGCGAGCGAACGTGGATGAGGCTAAACCGTGTGTGTGTGTGATACCTGACAGGGGTTGCGCATGCGGTGTTGTGGGATGCACCTGTGGTGGGGCTGTTGACCCGCCGCGCATTACTATGAGTTGAGCGGAAGTGGTTTGGGATGGCCTGCCGGAGTGGGTGAGAGTCCCGTACGTTAATAGCTTGTGGTGTGTGTTGGTGTTGTCCCGAGTAGCAGCGGGCTCGTGAAATCTGCTGTGAATCTGCCGGGACCACCCGGTAAGCCTAAATACTCAGTGTGACCGATAGCGGATAGTACCGTGAGGGAATGGTGAAAAGTACCCCGGGAGGGGAGTGAAATAGTACCTGAAACCATGTGCTTACAATCCGTCAGAGCACCTCTTGTGTGTGATGGCGTGCCTTTTGAAGAATGAGCCTGCGAGTCAGCGGCATGTCGCGAGGTTAACCCGTGTGGGGTAGTCGTAGCGAAAGCGAATCCTAACGAGGGTGTTGTTAGTGGCATGTCCTGGACCCGAAGCGGAGTGATCTACCCATGGCCAGTGTGAAGCAGAGGTAAGACTTTGTGGAGGCGCGAACCCACTTAGGTTGAAAACTGAGGGGATGAGTTGTGGGTAGGGGTGAAAGGCCAATCAAACTCCGTGATAGCTGGTTCTCCCCGAAATGCATTTAGGTGCAGCGTTGTGTGTTGCTTGCTGGAGGTAGAGCTACTGGTTGGTTGAGCGGGACGACAATCTTAGCAATGTCAGCCAAACTCCGAATGCCGGTTAAGTTGAGCACAGCAGTGAGACTGTGGGGGATAAGCTTCATAGTCGAGAGGGAAACAGCCCAGATCGCCGGCTAAGGCCCCTAAGCGTGTACTAAGTGGAAAAGGATGTGGGATCGCGAAGACAGCCAGGAGGTTGGCTTAGAAGCAGCCATCCTTGAAAGAGTGCGTAATAGCTCACTGGTCGAGTGGTTCTGCGCCGACAATGTAGTGGGGCTCAAGTACACCGCCGAAGCCGCGGCAACAACCCGCCTTTTGGGGTGGGTGTTGGGTAGGGGAGCGTCGTGCACAGCTGTGAAGCGTTACCGTGAGGGGGCGTGGAGTGTGTGCGAGTGAGAATGCAGGCATGAGTAACGATTGATGAGTGAGAATCTCATCCGCCGGATGACTAAGGGTTCCTGGGTCAAGTTCGTCTTCCCAGGGTGAGTCGGGACCTAAGGCGAGGCCGACAGGCGTAGTCGATGGACAACCAGTTGATATTCTGGTACCCGTGTATGTGCGCCCATGTGTGAATCAGTGATACTAACCGCCCGCGATCATCGCCTGACTGCAGTTTTGCTGTGGTTGGTGGTGTGAGTGCGTGGGGCCTGAACTGGTAGTAGCCAAGTGATGGGGTGACGCAGTGGGGTAGCTAAGCCACTTATTGGATTGTGGTGTAAGCGTGTGGCACGAGGGGAGTGGTAAATCCGCCCCTCATTTAGTGTGAGGCGTGATGCGTAGCCCCTTTGGGGTGAAGTTGGTGATCCCGTACTGTCGAGAAAAGCCTCTAGCGATGTATGTATATGGCCCGTACCCTAAACCGACACAGGTAGTCAGGTAGAGAATACTAAGGCGTTCGGGTGAACTGTGGTTAAGGAACTCGGCAAAATGCCCCCGTAACTTCGGGAGAAGGGGGGCCACTGTTGGTGACACATCTTTGCGGTGTGGTTGCTGGTGGTGGTCGCAGAGAATAGAGGGAAGCGACTGTTTATTAAAAACACAGGTCCGTGCGAAAACGTTGAAGTTGAGGTATACGGACTGACGCCTGCCCGGTGCTGGAAGGTTAAGAGGACCTGTTAGATCTCACTTGTGGGGTCGAAGCGGAGAATTTAAGCCCCAGTAAACGGCGGTGGTAACTATAACCATCCTAAGGTAGCGAAATTCCTTGTCGGGTAAGTTCCGACCTGCACGAATGGCGTAACGACTTCCCTGCTGTCTCAACCACAGGCCCGGTGAAATTGCAGTACGAGTAAAGATGCTCGTTACGCGCGGCAGGACGAAAAGACCCCGGGACCTTCACTATAGCTTGGTATTGGTGTTCGGTTCGGTTTGTGTAGGATAGGTGGGAGACTTAGATCATGTGACGCTAGTTGTGTGTGAGTCGTTGTTGAAATACCACTCTGATCGGATTGGATACCTGAACCTTGGCCCATGATCTGGGTTGGGGACAGTGCCTGGTGGGTAGTTTAACTGGGGCGGTTGCCTCCCAAAATGTAACGGAGGCGCCCAAAGGTTCCCTCAGCCTGGTTGGTAATCAGGTGGTGAGTGTAAGTGCACAAGGGAGCTTGACTGTGAGAGTGACAGCTCGAGCAGGGACGAAAGTCGGGACTAGTGATCCGGCACCTACTTGTGGAAGTGGTGTCGCTCAACGGATAAAAGGTACCCCGGGGATAACAGGCTGATCTTCCCCAAGAGTCCATATCGACGGGATGGTTTGGCACCTCGATGTCGGCTCGTCGCATCCTGGGGCTGGAGTAGGTCCCAAGGGTTGGGCTGTTCGCCCATTAAAGCGGCACGCGAGCTGGGTTTAGAACGTCGTGAGACAGTTCGGTCTCTATCCGCCGCGCGCGTAGAAACTTGTGGAAGGCTGTCCCTAGTACGAGAGGACCGGGACGGACGTACCTCTGGTGTGCCAGTTGTTCCGCCAGGAGCAGGGCTGGTTGGCTACGTACGGAAGGGATAACCGCTGAAAGCATCTAAGCGGGAAGCCTGTTTCGAGATGAGGTTTCATGTGAGGTCCCCTGGAGATGACGGGGTTGATAGGCCAGATCTGGACGCATTGTAAGGTGTGGAGGTGACTGGTACTAATAGACCGACGAAACACACGCGCACGCTTGAGTGATTGAGTGTGGTGGTGTTGCGCAACGTAACAAAAATAAACCAATGATCGCCCTTGTGGTGGTTGGTTCGCGTCCATTATGCAGTGTCTGACACAACACATCGTGTCACGAAACAGTTCACGTGCCTTGCCTTGTGTGGGGTGGGTGGTGTTGTTTCGGTGGGTGTGTCGGTGGTTGATGGCAGCAGGGAAACGCCCGGTCCCTTTCCGAACCCGGAAGCTAAGCCTGGTTGCGCTGATGGTACTGCACCTGGGAGGGTGTGGGAGAGTAGGTTACCGCCGACGCTAAAAATTTAACAAGAAGTTGGAAGGCTCTGTGTGTTCGACCCCCCGTTTGGTGGGGTCAAACACACAGAGCCTTTCCGCGATTCATGGGTGAGGCGGATGCCCGGGGTGTGGTCAGGCCGTCCATAGATCCTCTAGGTGCCAGTTTTCTGGAGCGCCCGTCCGATCAAACGAGACTAAGTCATTCTTTGGAAAGCGCTTCAGTACTGCCGGCAGTGCTGTGGCAGGTGATAGATCTAGTTCTCGGTGTAAGTATTGGATCAGTGTAAGTTGCGTGAAGACACGATTTTCTCTACCTTTAACTGCTTCAAGCCGGATGTCGTCATTGAGTCGAGGCTTGATGTCGAAAACTCTATTGAACACTCGGGCATGGTGTGCGGAGTGATTACGCAGAACGTTTAAACACTTCAGCCATGATTCGAGCTGAGGAGCTCTCAGCTCACAAGCTCTGGCGATCGGATTGCGGGCTTTGTTGGGGGCCATGCTAAACAGGTGCGATAGCATTTCCCAGTCCATGGTCTCGACTGCTGCCCAAATTGGCAATTTTTCAGCGTAGTTGTTTTTGTGGTGCCACACGAATTCTTCTCGGGAGGACGCGATCGCCTTATCGTATCGTTGCCGCCAGATGTGGTAGTTTGTTGCCTTTCTTCCCGGTCGTATCTGTCTGGCATGAGCTCCAAGCTGTGTCGCATCTAAATGGATGAAAGGATGTATTCGTCCGAGTTCATGTCCCAACTGAGCTCGCACGGCAAGCTCAACTTTCCCGAGTTCTCCTAGGATTGCATGGCGGAGTGTTTCGTCGAAGAAGTACAGTTTAGACAGAAGTTCAAAGGATGCTCCTTGGGTAAAGGAGTCCAGGTGCTGTCGGGATTCTGGGTCGAAGTGGCGCATGGGATGCCAGTAGCCGGATAGGCGATAGTAGCTCACCTGGCGAAGCTGGTTTATTGCTCCCTCACGGTCGTCGACAGTCATGCCTCGAGTCTGGAGAATGTCCAATTGTTGCTGGTAAGTCTTGAATTTCTTGTACTCTGCCACGTTCAACCCCCCGGTTTGTGGAAGCAAGGACCGGCCCTGGACTCCCGCCAAAGCGGGCAGCGGAACCGGTCTTGTTGAACTCAACCTACCACAGATGTGACGCTCTGGGCGCTACGGATCCTATTGCTTCTGATGTGGATGGTTAGGGCGGATTTTCCTGCTAGATGTGACATCGGGCCCGCTAGAGGGAAAGATGGGGGAGTTCCCTGATGTGGCTCGTTGGTGCCCTCCAGTAGGTTTGATGGGGTGTTGGCACTGCCGCGAGCACCCGTCTGGGCTTGCAGCACGGAGCGGCACGATTTTGCACACGCGTATGACCAATTGCTTTAGAGGAGCAGAACTAGCGATGACTGATCAGAACACCCCGGAGCATCAGACCCCGCAGGAGGTGGGCACGGAGGCGAACCCGGCCATCGAGGTCGACCAGCGGGACGAGAACACTGCTGAATCGAAGGCTCCCCGTCACTACAAGCACGAGCTCTCTGACGACCCGGAAGGCGAGACCCCTCCGGCAGCGGCTCGGGCGGTCGGCTTGTTTAAGCAGTATGGCAAGGACGAGACCAGTGTGACGGCGTTGGATCACGTGGATGTGGCGTTCGTTAAGAATCAATTCACGGCGATCATGGGCCCGTCGGGTTCGGGTAAATCGACGTTGATGCACTGCATGGCAGGGTTGGATTCGGCATCGGGTGGCTCGGCGTTCATTGGTGATACGGATTTGTCCCAGCTGCGGGACAAGGAGATGACTGCCTTGCGGCGCGACCGCCTGGGCTTCATTTTCCAATCGTTTAACCTGGTGCCGACGTTGACGGCGGCGGAGAATATTACCTTGCCGTCGGATATCGCTGGTCGTGAGGTTGATCAGGAGTGGTTCGAGGAAATTACGAACCGGTTGGGGTTGGCTGATCGGTTGACGCACCGACCGGCCGAGTTGTCGGGTGGTCAGCAGCAGCGTGTGGCGTGTGCGCGTGCTTTGGTGTCGCGTCCGGAGATCATCTTTGGTGATGAGCCGACGGGCAACTTGGATTCGAACTCTTCTCGCGAGGTGTTGGACATTTTGCGGACGGCTGTGGATCAGGACGGTCAGACGGTGGTTATCGTGACGCACGATGCGAAGGCTGCATCCTATGCGGATCGGGTGGTGTTCTTGGCGGATGGTCGCCTGGTCAAGGAGCTGCATCAGCCGGGTATTGATGAGATCTTGGCCTACATGGCCGGCATCGAAAGCTAGGCGGCTGATTCCATGGCTTCCAAGAATTCAACAATGCGCAGGGTGAGTCTGCGCAATATTGCTTCCCATAAGCTGCGTTTGGCACTGACGGTCTTGGCCGTTGTGTTGGGCACGGCGTTTATCTCGGGCGCGTTCATGTTCACCAACTCGCTTTCGACGACGTTTAAGTCGGCGGTGTCGAGTGCCTATGAGGGTGTGGATGCGGTTGTGCAGCCGGGCGAGGGGATGAGCGGGATCTCGGCTCAGCTTCGTGCGGAGATCGCCAAGGATCCGCTGGTCAAGAACGCTAACGCTATTTCAAATACCACTGTGGTGATGGCTCGTGCGGATGAGACGGCGATTCAAACTGGTGGTGGCACCTCAAGTTTGTCGATGTGGTACCCGGAAGATGAGCGTGTCGGCGAAGCGCTGACCATCACAGATGGTGAGCAACCGAAGGGGGACAATGAGATAGTCCTCAGCAAGGCGAGTGCGGAGCGCTACGAGATCAACGTCGGCGATAAGTTGCTGGTGGTGGATCCGCAGGCGCGTCATGAGATGACCGTGTCGGGATTGTATACCGCGGAGCTTGATCAGGGTACGTCGCTGTCAGCCTTTATGGCGCAGGATGCGTATCTGGATCGCTTCACGGAAGATGGTTCGGTCAACCGCGTGATTCTTTCGGCGGCAGACGGCACTTCAGATACTGAGCTCGCCGATCACCTGGCGGCCACCTATCCGGACGTGAAGGTGGAAACGGGGCAGAAGCTCGCGGAGGAAATGACGCAGGCGATGACGAAGGCGCTATCCTTCGTCAACTACTTCCTCGTGGCCTTTGGTTTGGTGGCGTTGCTCGTCGGTACGTTCCTCATTGCTAATACGTTCTCGATGATCGTGGCGCAACGGACCAAGGAGTTCGCGTTGCTGCGGGCTTTGGGGGCAGCTCGCCAGCAGATCACTCGCTCGGTGGTCTTCGAGGCTGGTGTCGTTGGCGTCATTGGTTCGGCGTTGGGCGTGGTGGCTGGCATAGGCCTGGTCGCGGCGATCAAGGCGTTCATGTCGGCGCGCGGCATGCCGATGCCGGATTCCGGGTTGGGCTTGTCGGCGATGGCGGTGGCTCTGCCGATTGTCCTCGGCACCATCGTCACCATTATTTCGGCGTGGATGCCGGCCCGTCGGGCGGGTGCTATCCGCCCGGTCGAGGCGATGCGGTCGACGGAGGCGTCGAGCGATCAGTCGCTGACTGCCCGCACGATCGTCGGTGTGGTTCTCATCCTGCTCGGTGCGGTGGCTGCCGCGGTGGGCGTCTTGTTGGATGAATCGTCGACGTCGACGCGCGCGATTCTCGTTGGTATTGGTGCATTCGGCGTGATCGTTGGTTTCTTCTTCGCCGGTCCGGCGTTTTCTCTGCCGATCGTGCCCACCCTGGGGCGGCTGATCGGGCTGCCGTTCGGGGCCGTCGGCAAGCTCGCGTCGACGAACTCTCGCCGCAATCCGCGGCGTACCGCGACCACTGCTTTCGCCCTCACGTTGGGTATTGCGCTGGTGACGGCGATTGGCATGCTGGGCGACACGATGAAGACGTCGATTTCCGATGTCGTGGAGAACAACGTCACCGCCGATTACGTCCTGCAGGGCCCGACGAACGGTAGCTTCCCGGTTCCGGCGGCGGTACCTGATGCGGTGCGCGATACCGCCGGGGTCGGCGAGGTAGTGACCATGTCCATGGCGCCGATTAAGGCCGGGGAGAATGGGTACTCCATGGGCTTTGGCCCGCAGTTCCAGACCTTCCTGCTGGACGGCAACCTGGAGGACATGGCGCACGCGGAGATGCGCGATGGCAACGTCAACCTCAAGGACAACCCGGGCATCATCGCCACCACGGACTTCGCGGATAGGCAGGGCTGGAAGGTTGGCGATACGCTGCAGCTGAGCTCGCCGGACATTTCTGCGAAAACCGTTGAAGCAAAGGTCATCGGCATTTTCGAGCCGAACAACGTGATCTCCAACATGGCGATTTCCACCGATCTGGCCAGGGAAGTTGTGCCCTCGGCGGCGATCAACGTGCAGATGGTCGGCGTCAACGGCGATGGCTCCGTCGATGATGCGCAGCTGCGCACGAACTTGGAGGAGGCCGTCAAGGGCTTCATCGTCATGCAGGTGCTCAGCGCGCAGGAGATGGCGAGCCAGGCTGGTCAGTCCATTGATCAGATGCTCAATATCCTCTACGGGTTGCTGGCGCTCGCGGTGATCATCGCGATCCTCGGCATTGTGAATACGCTGACGTTGGGCGTGATTGAGCGTCGTCAAGAAATTGGCATGCTCCGCGCAGTGGGTTCGCAGCGCCGTCAGGTGCGCACCATGATCACCCTCGAGGCGGTGCAGATCGCCGTGTTTGGTGCGGTCATGGGCGTGCTCATCGGCCTGGGTCTGGGCTGGGCCTTCCTCAAGGTCCTCTCGGGCGAGGGGCTGGATGTTATTTCCGTCCCGTACAACATGGTTGCGTGGATGCTCGGCGGTTCCGCCATCGTGGGTATTTTCGCCGCGCTGTGGCCGGCGAACCGGGCGTCGAAGACCCCGCCGCTGGACGCGATCTCAGACTAAGATTCCCAGCCCCACACCGGCTAGACCAGCAGAAAGCGTCGCTGCCGCGTACAGGATCACTGTGCGCCAGCGGCGCCTTTTCACGAGCTCACCCAGCTCGCGCGCCAGCGTCGACCAGGTGGAAAGGGCCCCGGCAAAGCCGGTCCCCCACAGCAATCCGGTGGCATCATGCTTGGCGACGACCGCCCCTACCACCACGCAGGCCAGCACGTTCGCCGTCCACGTCCCCACGAGCCCGCCCGGCCAGCGGGACAGGGCCCAACGGCCCAGCCCGCCGAGGAAGCCACCGGCGGCGACGAGCAGCAGCGCGGTGCTCACAGCCGGTCCCCGAGGAGCCACGCCCCGACGCAGCCGACGACCGTGAGCGCGGCGTAGGCCGCGCCGACGGTGAGGGAGGGGGCGAGGGTGAGGGAAGCGAACGTCGAAAAGCTGGTGAAACCGCCGAGGACTCCCGTGCCCCAGAAGGGGCCGGGGCGCAGGCGGCCCATGAGAAAGGAGCCGAGAAGGTTGACCGCGAGTAGCGGCCACATCCCGGCTCCGAGTACTCCCTGCGCGGCGAAGCGGAGGAGGGCGCCGAGGGCGGCGCCGACTCCCACGGCGAGCGGTTCAGGGATCACCTGTCACAGGTTACTTCCAATCGCTGCCCTGGGCGCGGAGGAACGCAGCGACATCCTCGGGTGAGGCTCGAAGCTTCGGATCGAACTTGAGGTACGCCCTGGTCTCGCGAGCGACCAAGCCGGAGAGGATGAGCAAGCCGATGAGGTTTGGCAGGGCCATGAGGCCGTTGGCGAGGTCGGAGAAGGACCAGACGAGCTCGAGCTGCACGGTCGCACCGACGAACGCCATGATGGTGAAGATGACGCGGTAGGGGATGGTGCCGCGGCGGCCGACCAGCGACTCCAGGGAACGTTCACCGTAGTAGGACCAGCCGAGGATGGTGGAGAAGGCGAAGAAGATGATGGACAGCGAGACGATCGTGCCGCCCCACTGGCCGGGCAGGACCGTGGAGAATGCTTCGGCGGTCATGGTGCCGGCGGTAGAGCGCCCCTGATCCCACACACCGGAGGTGACGATGACCAGGCCGGTGATGGTGACCACGATGAGCGTGTCGATGAACGTCTGTGTCATCGACACCAAACCCTGGCGCACGGGGTGAGAGGTCTTCGCGGCAGCGGCGGCGATGGCGGCGGAACCCATTCCGGACTCGTTGGAGAAGATGCCGCGGGCAACACCGAACTGGATGGCCAACATGATGCCAGCGCCGACGAAGCCACCGGTGGCGGCCGTGCCGGTGAAGGCGTCGGTGAAGATGAGGCCGATGGCGGCGGGGATCTGGCCCGCCTCAAGCACGAGGACCGTCACTCCGCCGAGGATATAAATGATGATCATCATGGGCACGAAGGCAGCGGTGACGCGGCCGATGGCCTGAATGCCGCCGAGGAGGACGGCGCCGAGCAGAACGAAGATGATGACGCCGGAGGCGTACGTGTCGAGGCCGAAGGTTCGCTCCAAGTTCGCGGAGACGGCGTTGGCCTGGGTGAGGTTACCGATGCCGAAGGACGCGATGACGGCGAATACCGCGAAGGAGAAGGCGAGGACCTTGCCCACGGGGCCCTGGATGCCGCGCTTGAGGTAGTACTGGGGGCCGCCGGATTGCTCGCCCTTAGAATCCGTGGTGCGAAAGCGCACGCCGAGGAAGGCCTCGGTGTACTTCGAGGCCATGCCGACCAGGCCGGTAACCCAGATCCAGAACAGTGCGCCCGGGCCGCCGACGGAGATGGCCGTGGCCACGCCGACGATGTTGCCCACGCCGACCGTCGCAGCCAACGCGGTGGTCAGCGCCTGATAGTTGGAGATATCTCCTTTTCCGCCCTCGTCAGACCTATCTATGAGCCCATGACGCAGCGCGCGGCCCAAGGTAAAGAACTGAATCCCGCCGAGGCGAATGGTGAGGTAAAGACCCGTGCCCAACAGGAGAGGAATGAGGAAGAAAGGACCCCAGACGATTCCGCCCAGGGTGTCGAGGAGATTCTGTAAAGATTCCATGGATTGAAAGTACCGCTGGGTGAGATGGATCACCATATAAATGGGGTAATCCAATCCAAAGTATTAGCGCCCTGCCCCCTGGCGGGGGTGATCCGTCAGTCATTGACTTGAGGGTCCGTGCACGAGTCACTTCGGCGGACGACAATGTGGGTTAATCCCTGTCTCATCTATGAAGGAGCACCCCGAGATGGCACACGAGCGTGCGGGCCAGTTAGCCCGCCCCGAAGACCTCATCGACATCGCCGAGCTGGTCACCGCGTATTACACCCGCACCCCTGATGTGGAAAACCCCGATCAGCAGGTCGCCTTCGGGACCTCCGGGCACCGCGGTTCCTCCCTCGACACGGCGTTCAATGAGGACCACATCCTGGCCACGACCCAGGCGATCGTCGACTACCGCCGTGCCAATTCCATCGGCGGCCCCGTCTTCATCGGCCGCGACCCCCACGCCCTGTCCGAACCCGCGATGATCTCCGCCCTGGAGGTCCTGCTGGGCAACGGCATCACCGTGCTTGTCGACGACCGTGGGCGATACACCCCCACACCGGCCGTCTCCCACGCCATCCTCGCCCACAATGCCGGGCTCGCCGGTGGCGTCACCGGCACCGACCCGCTGCGGGCCGACGGCATCGTCATCACCCCCTCCCACAACCCACCCCGCGATGGCGGCTTCAAGTACAACCCGCCCTCCGGCGGCCCCGCCGACACCGATGCCACCGATTGGATCGCCGCCCGCGCCAACGACTACCTCCGCGCCGGGCTCGACGGCGTCTCCCGCGTCCCGGTGGCCGGCGTACTTGACCCCCGCGCCGAGCGCTACAACTACCAAGACACCTACATCGCCGACCTGCCCAACGTGGTCAACATTGACGCCATTCGCGCCTCCGGGCTGTCCATCGGCGCCGACCCCATGGGCGGTGCCTCCGTCGATTACTGGGGTGCGATTGCCGACGCCCACGGCCTCAACCTCACCGTGGTCAACCCGCTGGTCGATGCCACCTGGCGCTTCATGACCCTGGACACTGACGGCAAGATCCGCATGGACTGCTCCTCGCCGAACTCCATGGCCTCCCTCGTACACAACCGCGACAAGTTCGACATCGCCACCGGCAACGACGCCGACGCCGACCGCCACGGCATCGTCACCCCCGACGCCGGGCTGATGAACCCGAACCATTACCTCGCCGTGGCCATCGAATACCTCTTTGGCAACCGCCCCGGCTGGTCGCCGGATACCGCCGTGGGCAAGACCCTCGTGTCCTCCTCCATGATCGACCGGGTGGTGGGGAACCTGGGCCGCAGGCTGGTCGAAGTCCCCGTCGGCTTCAAATGGTTCGTCCCCGGGCTGATCGACGGCACCATCGGCTTCGGCGGCGAAGAATCCGCCGGCGCCTCCTTCCTCCGCCACAACGGCACCGTCTGGTCCACCGACAAGGACGGCCTCATCCTCGACCTCCTGGCCGCCGAAATCACCGCTGTCACCGGCAAGACCCCCTCCCAGCGCTACGCCGAACTCGCCGCGGAATACGGAGCCCCTGCCTACGCCCGCACCGACGCCGAAGCCAATCGCGAGCAAAAAGCTGTGCTGAAAAACCTCTCCCCGGAGCAAGTGACAGCTGACACACTCGCCGGCGAAGCCATCACCGCCAAGCTCACTAACGCCCCTGGCAACGGCGCCCCCATCGGCGGCCTCAAAGTCACCACCGAAAGCGCCTGGTTCGCAGCCCGACCTTCCGGTACCGAGGACAAATACAAGATTTATGCCGAGTCCTTCCGAGGGGAAGACCACCTGCGTGAAGTCCAGAAGGAAGCCGAGGCATTGGTGAGCGACGTCCTCAACAAAGCCTGACTAATGCCTGTGACGTGCCGATGTGGGTGAATTCATGTAGGCCCACATCGGCCCGGTGGGCTAGAGTCTGTTGGCGTGTCCACTATTGAACAATCCGAGGCGCCAGCCGACGCTCGCTCGTGGTTTACCCGCTCGGTTCTTCTTGATGCCATCAGCGCCTTCGCGCGCTTCTTCATGGCCTACACCTGGATCTCGGCGGGCATCCCCAAGCTGAACGACCACATGAACATGACGCAGGCGATCACCGCCTACGAAATCTTCACCCCCCAGTTTTCCGATTTGCTGGCCCGCCTCATCGGCCCGCTGGAAATCGCCGGCGGCCTGATGCTGCTCCTCGGGCTGTTCCTTCGCCCAGCCAGCAAACTGGCCTCGGTCGTTCTGGTGCTGTTCATCATCGGCATCGCCTGGGCTTGGATTGGCGGCCTCGTCATCGACTGCGGTTGCTTCAACATCGAGCCCAACGTGGACAAGCAGGCCATGGATTACTTCTTGACCATCCTGCGCGACATCGGCTTCTTGGCACTGAGTGTGTGGACTATCTACCGTCCCTTCAAGAAGTTTGCGATCTACCCCTGATCACCAACTAGAGCAAGGTACAGAAATACAGTGAGCACCAAAAAGGTCAGCAACCCGAACGCCAAGGGCGGCTCCGGCTTCCTCTGGGCAATCCTCGCCGTCGTCCTCATCGCCGCCGTCGTGATCGGCTACATCGTCATCTCCGGCCAGGGCAAGAAGACCGAGCACCTCGCCGATCGCGAGACCGTCACAGTCGACTTCGCCTCCAACCTCGATGACAACGCCGTGACCCTCAAGTCCGCCGACGCCGCCGCCGACGCCCCAGCCGTCGACCTCTATGAGGACTTCTCCTGCCACTACTGCGCCCAGCTCGCAGAAAACACCGACGCGCAGATGAAAGAAGCCCTGGACGAAGGCAAGCTCGTGGTCAACGTCCGCACCCTCAACTTCCTCGACCGTGGCAACCCCGACGGCCACTCCACCCGTGCCGCCGCCGCCATCCTCGCCGTCGTAAACTCCGGTGACACCGAGCTCTACTGGAATTACCGCGCCACCCTCCTGGAGAACCAGGAAGAGATCTTCAACAAGTGGAGCAACGACGACTTCGCCGACGCCGCCGTCGCCCTGGGCGCCAACGACGATGTAGCCAAGGCCATCCGCAATGGCGACTACCAAGACGAAGCCGTCGCAGTGGCCACCGCCAACGCCGACAAGCTCAACTCCGAGACCGGCCAGGTTTCCTCCCCTCGCGTGATCCAAAACGGCAAGGATGTCGACGTCGCCGACATCAACCAGTGGATCGGCGCTGTGGTGAAGTAGCCCCTTTCTATTTGGCGCTGTGGTCCGGTCGCTTCCCCCTTGAGCTGGGGAGGTGCCGGGCCACTTTTTGCTTCGTCCATTGGTGTCGCCGTGTGACCTGTGGATTTGTTCGCACCCCCGCCAGGCGTGTAGATTTACATGAGTTGAAAGCAAGGGGCTATGGCGCAGCTGGTAGCGCACCACACTGGCAGTGTGGGGGTCATGGGTTCGAATCCCATTAGCTCCACTGTTTCCCGCAAGGGAAGCTGAAACACAATTACACAAGGGGCTATGGCGCAGCTGGTAGCGCACCACACTGGCAGTGTGGGGGTCATGGGTTCGAATCCCATTAGCTCCACGTTTTAGGTACCTGACCTGGTATTTTTCGATTTTTAGCGCGGCGATCGGCTCATTGAGCTGGATCGCCGCTTTTCTTTTCCCTTCACGCCGAACGAGGCGACAAAACCGGCACTTCCGGGTTAAGGGACAAAAAGTGTGTCTTTGCGGCGTGTCGACTTAAGGGACATTTTGTGTGTCTGTCAATGGGATCGCCCGGCCCAACCCTGGCGAACCCACTGGGACTGTGAGTGCTCAATCCCGGTATCGAACCCCACCGGGCGCCCGTCGCCCGAACCGGATCGTTGTAGGTGGTCCTGCTCGATGAGTTCGACTGCCCGGCGTTTACCAACACGGCCAAAGTCCTGGGCGCGGGCGATGGATTCCGGGGTGTCGTGATTTTCGGTGTGCAGGTAGAGCCACCAGTCCATGATGATGCGTTGGTGCTCGTCGAAGGTGCCTCGGTGGGCGCGGGCGAGGTGTTTGAGTTGAGCGTTCACGCCACCTTCCAGGTGGTTGGTAGTTGCCTTAAGTGCCCGCGTGTTGAGATCGGTGCGGTTGAGGTAGACAAACAGGTTGCCTGCTTTGTAGAGCCGTTCGAGAAGTCTGTAGGCCGATCGTTGGCGGTAGTGGGTGTACCACCAGGTGGTGTTGTGACGGGCGAATCGTGGCACGGTGGTGGGGTCAACGTCGTCGAGGTAGGTCTTCTCGTTGAGCCAGTCGCCGAAGGTGGAGTGGAATCGATGCAGGGCAAGGGTCCAGTCAGCGGCCTGTTGCGCGGTCTCAACGGCTAGTAGTTGCAGAGATAGTCGGCGTAGTGCTTTGCCGGCCGGGGTGGCTGGTCGGGTAGTGACGTATTTCTGGATGTTGCGTTTGACATGGATCAGGCAGCGCTGGACCTTCGAGGTTGGCCAGTGTGTGGTGATGGCTTTGAGGGCGCCTCGTTGTCCGTCGGTGGTGACCACTTCTGGTGGGGCGAGTTGTTGGAGGAGTGTGCCGTAGTTGAAGGAGTCCTCGGTGGCACACCAGTGCCAGGTGAGGACGTGGTCGGTGGTGCAGGCGACGAGCAGGCATGTGTTGTGGAAGTAGGTGCCGTCGATGAAGACCTGGTCATAGACGCGGTGGGGGTCGGTGTTGTCGGGGAGCTGGATGAACCAGAAGTCGGCGAACCAGCGTGTCAGAGTGCGTCTGGTGACACCCAAGTCGGCGGCGATGGTGCTCAGGCTGGCGGTGGAGTTGATCCAGTTGATAAACGCGGTGAAGTGGTGGCGGTCGGTGGTGTGGGCTCGTGGTTGAACGGTGGAGATGCCGCAGTCGGGGGTTGTGCAGCGCCAGCGGGTGGTTCCTTTGGTGGTGGTGCCGTTTTTCTTCATGGGCTGGTGGCACAGCGGGCAGGTCGGGCGGTTATTCGAGCTCACCTTCTTGGGGTAGCAGGGGTGTTACCACAAGCAGGTGGTGGGGTGTGGGAGATGCCGGGATGTGGTCTGATGGAACTGTGGGAAACTCCAGAAAGCACGCTAGCGGCTGGTCAGAGGGAGTTTTGGGACTGTTTTAGACACACTTCCCTTGCTGTCAGTCTGGTTGTGAAGCTATTTCCCCCGCTTCTAAGGAGACGACCATGACCGTGACTATCCCACCCACAATCGAGCGGGAATGGACAACTGAGCAGATGAGGGAACACGCCCTGGCCTACACAACCACCCGCCACGGGTACAAAGGCACCTACCTCGCCGTCCACGGTATTTCCCGCTTTCAGATGCGCCGGTTCGTGGCACTGACCGCCGACGGGGATCTTGCCACCGGGCGTGGACCACGTTTAACTGGCAGCATGACCACCGATGACGCCGCTGAAATCCGACGGCTGGAGGCAACCATCACCGACCTCACCGACAGACTCGCTACCGCCGAAGCCTGTGCTACTACCGCTGAGCATCAACGCGACACCCAAGCCGAGACGGATTCGGCGAGTATTACCGAACTTAAAGAAGTGATCGGCGCCTTGGGAAAAGCTATCGCCACCATGCAGGAAGCTGGCACGCGTGTCGACGTGGCGGAAAACAACTCACCCCAGCCGAGCACACAACCCTAGAACACCTGCAAGAGCAGGAAGAAGACATCCTCACGAAGCTACGTACTGCTGGGTGGACGAAGAAAAACGCCCTTGACCTGGTAGGCCTGTCGGAATCGACCTACCACTACCGCCACCGTCCCCGACCACGCGTAACCAACCCGATCCCGCATACACAGCGGTGCGGGTTAGTTCGACTCAGTGATCAGGAAAAGGACAAGATTCGCGCCCTGCTGACCGCCGGTAGGGCGGAAGGGTTAAGCGTGGCTGAGATCTACTGGCGTCACGTAGATGACCGGCGGGAACCCTACCTGGGATCACAGTCAAGTTTTTACCGTCTGGCCCGGATGATGCGCGCGTTCACACCGGTGCCACGGGCACGCACCCGCCCGGCACGCAGCCCGGTACCGCAGGTCACGGCGACGGGACCGGGGCAGGTGTTTGTGTGGGATGTGACCTGGATTCTAGGGAGCTTGGTCCGTCAGAAATGGGCACTGTATCAGGTCATGGATTTGTATTCGCGCAAGATCGTTGGATGGACAATCCAGCCTGGTGAAGACACCGTGATTGCTACCGACCTCATTGAGCAGTGCCTCGTTGATCAGGGGATCGGCACGGTGAAGATCGTGCATTCAGATAACGGGTCCATCATGACCAGCAAGGCCATGACTGCCCTGCTGGGGAGGTACAACGTGACTCAATCGTTGATCCGTCCGTCGGTGAGCAACGATAACCCGCAGTGTGAGTCATTGCACCGTACTGTCAAGCGGCACCGTTTGGCGTTGGAGGTCTACACCGATATCACCCAGGCGTATGAGACTATCGCGGCTGTTATCGAGGCGTACAACACTACTGATCATCATTCGGGGATAGCGTCGTTTACTCCTGAGGAGGTGTTCACCGGTGAATGGGTGGCGACGTTGGAGCACCGTCGGCGTCGTAAGGGTGTCTATTACCGTGATCATCGCCAGCGGTTTCATGCCCCGCCGAAGGTCTGGACGGTGCCGCATGCGGTGACGATCAATCTTGCTAAGCCGCCTGAGGAGTTCGTCCTTGCCCAGTAGTCACCCCCCCTTTTTCTTCACAACTACTTGACACCCAGCGCTTTTTGTCCCTTAACCCGCACTTCCTAACAACTTGGCTCGTTTGGAGGGGAGATTGACCCCGGAGTTGTTAGGAAGTGCGGGTTTTGGGGTTCCTCTGGTGGGCGGCGGATTCTAGGGGTCGCGGGACAACAGGTGTTGGATACTGCCCCTAACCCAGGCCTCCTGTCGGGTAGCTAAGGTCAGCGCCTTGGCCCACCCACCTACTGCTTGAAATAGCTCCCATTTTTCGGCGTGGATGGCAGCAGTGCGAAGAACAGGGTGTCTTCTACCGTCGACCAGACAACGGCAGCTACCGCAGAGAACCTAGCTCAGTTAACTGTCCACGAATTGCGGGTAACCCCACCTTATTGTTTCGGCAGAGGCGAAGCGCGCCGGGGATGATCCGGCGGCTTATTTCCGGGAGTCGGTGGAAGGTCGGGATGCCCTGATCAGGAAGCTCAATGCCGCTAACTATGAGATGTTGGCTGATCGCGAGGAGGTTACCCTGCTCGACGGTGAGGCTCGGTTCGTGGGGCCGCATGAGGTGGCCGTCGATACGCAGGACGGTGAGGTGCGGGTGACTGCTGAGTACATCGTGGTCAACACCGGCACGACGCCGCGGCCGCTGGATTTTCCGGGTGCCGACGGCCCGCGGGTCTTCGATTCCACGACCATCCAGCACATCGATCCGTTCCCCAAGCACCTGACCATCATTGGGGGCGGGTTCATCGGCTGCGAGTTTGCCAACATGTTTTCCCTCTTCGGCTCGAAAGTGACGATGCTGGATGCGGGGCCTGAGTTCCTGCCGCGTCTCGATCGCGATGTCGCCGATGCCGTCTCCGCTCTCTTCGTCGAGCGGGGCATCGATGTGCGGCAAAACGCCAAGGTCACCGCTATTGGGGCCGATGGATCGGTCAGCGCTGGTGACAAGATTGATTCCGACGCCGTCCTCATCGCCGCCGGTCGCACGCCCGCCACGGCGGGCTTGGGGCTGGAGGAAGCCGGGATTGCGACCGATGTGCGGGGAATTATTGTTGTCGACGATCAGCTGCGGACGAGCGTCGATAAGGTTTTTGCCACCGGTGACGTTAATGGTGGACCGCAGTTCACCTACATCTCACTCGATGATTTTCGGATCGTCGCCGACGCCCTCCTCGGCCCCGGTGCCCGGCGACGCAGCGATCGAGTCGCCGTGCCCAACGTGACGTTCATCACTCCGCCGCTCGCGACCGTCGGACTCAACGAAGCTGACGCCCGCGAAAGTGGCCGCAATGTGCTGGTCGGCAGCCTGCCGGTGGCCAACATCGCCGTCATGCCACGTCCCAAGATCGTGGGGGAGACGCACGGCATCATCAAACTGCTTGTCGATGCCGACAGTGACGAACTCCTGGGCGCCACCATCTTCAGCATTGATGCCCAAGAAGTCATCAACCTTCTGGCCCTGGCCATCCGCTCCGGCACCACGGCAACCGAACTTCGCGATGGCATCTGGACTCACCCCTCGTCCACTGAGGCACTCAACGGGGTGCTCAACAATCTGCGACCGCTGTAGTTTGAGCGCTGGGGATCGAGGTCGTCTGGCTAACTGGAGCAATTGACCCTGTTTCCGCGTAGCGAAGCTAGTTACTCGAGTGATGGCGAGTCTCCGCGGCTGAAGGCGGGGTCGAGATATGACGCTACGAGAGTCATTTGGTCATCTAGTTCTGCTTCGCATAGCCCCTCCAGTTTGTGTTTGCGGCGCCACGCTGCCCACTTAGACTGTCCCACTTTCCCGTAGCCGCTGACGTGCGGTGCAATTGATTCCAGGGCAACACCACGGTAGCGAGCTACAGCTCGCGCGGATTTGAACAGTTCGTCAGTGTCGATTCCCTGCCGGGCGAGTTGAACAATGTCCACGTAGTCACGCCACCGAGTGCTGGTGATTCCCCGTTCGAGGATCGTGACACCTTTCTCGGCGATCGATGTTTCCGGTGCGTATCCGAGTATTGAGATTGACGCGCCCAAGACACGGTCGATGCGGACTTCACGGGGAGCAGGAAATATTGGATCCCCGGTGGAGACATCCCACGCAGCGGTCCCTTTCCATGCCCCTATCGACACACCGACTCGGACTCGGAAGCCAGGGTAATCGGAATGCTCACGGATCTCCTGCACGGTGATTGAGTCCAGGTTGAATATCACTCCATCATCAACCTCAACGCCGACAACATCATGGACGACAGACACGAGGCTATCGATCGAAACTTCCGTTCCGACAGCATTCGAATCAGCGTCCTTTGTAGCGCGGCGTACGCCGTATGCCGCAAGTAGGACTCCACCTTTGAGTACGAAATTTTTCGCGTGGGGAGTGCGAGTCAGGCAATCCAAAAACGATTCCAGAGTGTGCCGGATCAAGTACTCCTGCGTGGGTACACCGGCGCTGACGACTATGGTCGTTGCCCGTGCTTCGGACTGAATCAGACGGAAAACCTCTTCGCCTCTACTCATGTCAACACTTCTAAAGCTCGGAGCATGGGAGACTTGGCGCGAGGTAGCTGTGACGCTATCTCGATGAGCCGAGCGGGCTTGCCGCCTCTTTGGAGCCATGCCTTCAATGCTTCCAGGGGCAACTCATATCCAACCGCGCCTCTCAGGCGAAACGCATCTGCAATCGACCTTTCCGGCGAATAGATTCCAATTGTCTGTTCCGTCCCTGGGATTAGAATCTCCTCTCGGCCGATGTTAAAGGTGGCACGGTCAAACTGATGCCACGCGATCGTTGCCGGGGTCGCTGGCGTGCGTACCCCACGTGGAATCGCCACATCCATCGCTGCTGGAATCTCGACCGTCAAATCGTGATGGGCGAGCGCCGATGTGAGGCAAATGGTCGCATCTGGGCGCCGCGTCGCAGCCTCAATCCAGTCCCAGTCTGAAGCTGAAGAATCCGAAGGCAAATAAATGCCTCGAGCAATCCTCTCCACCCGTCCAGCCCGAGCTGCGCGGTATAGGCTGCTGCGCGAGAGACCTGCATCTCGGGCTGTGCCTGGCGTCAACGTGGGCATCGATGCCAACTCCTTCACGGGACGAAACGTATACAGGTAACTCTAGCTGAGGACGAATCGTTCCACCAGGGCTAGCTAGAGTGTGCTTGAGCTCCCCTTGAAGGTGACAGATGCCGTAGGATTCAGCGACACTCAGTGGCGACTATCGACGTCATCCAACCCGAAAGGGTGAAAGATTCGATGAACTATCACCAACCGATGTGAAGTCACCTCAACCATCGCCGTGACAACTGAACAAACGCACCATCTCACTCGACCGACAGGAGAAGACGAGATGAGACCTCTTCGATATTCGATCAACGTCACGCTTGACGGCTGCTGCCATCACGAGGCTGGGTTGCCGCCTGACGAAGAGTCAATGGCTTTGTGGACTGCGGAGATGGAACGGGCCGACGCTCTCATTTTCGGTCGGGTGACGTATCAGATGATGGAATCCGCGTGGCGAAAGCCGGCATCCGGTGAGTGGCCGGAGTGGATGGAAGAGTGGCAGATTCCCTTCGCCGAAGCGATTGACCGCGCTAAGAAATACGTCGTATCGAGGACTTTGGAAGAGGTCGACTGGAATGCTGAACTACTCCGGGGCGACCTTAGGGACCAGGTTGAGACACTCAAGCAGGAAGAAGGCGAAGGGCTCTGGGTGGGAGGAGTCACGCTTCCCCTGGCGTTAGCAGACTTGGGTCTGATCGATGAGTACGAGTTCCTGCTCCACCCAGTGCTGGCTGGACACGGCCCCACCTTGCTTTCCGGTCTGCGGGAGCGGGTTGAACTCGACCTGGTGGAGCATCGACCATTCCAGTCGGGCGCCATTGTTCTTCGGTACCGGCCCGCACTCTGACGATGATGGGAGCCAAGACGTGAAGATTCTCTTGTGAGAACGTGGTGGTGCCGGATCCGACTCACCCCATTGCGCTTATCGACGTCCGCGATCTCGCCGAGTGGATCGTCGAGTGTGCGGAGCAGCGTCATTGCGGCATTTTCAATGCCGCGGGAGATGACGGCCAGCGTGGATGGGGCCACGGTCACTACCGCTGTGTGGCGGCGCTGCACTATGAGGAGCGCCGCCAGGAACCGCGGCTCGCGGGGCTTAGTGATGAGGAAGAGAAGGAGATTCGGCGAAAGCTGTCCGGCGGGTAGCCAGCATCATCGTCTCCTCTAGCGTGGCTTGGCCCTCGGTGACGGTGAAGGCGCCGTTGAGGGGAGCGAGCACCACAGAGACTTCGGAGGGGTGGGCGCCGGGGAGGCGGAGGACGCGGCCGTCGAGAAGCACGGCGAAGCCGGCGTCGCGGAGCAGGAGGAAGGCGCGTTCCCAATGATCTGTGGTGACGGTCAGGGATCGGTGGGTCGCGGTGATGTCGGTGACGCGGCCGTCGCTAAGCATGACCAGACGATCGCATTGCTGGGCTTCCTGCATGTAGTGGGTGGTGACGAGCACGCCCGTGCCGTTGTCTGCGGAACTGCGGAGGTTGCGCCAGAGGCGGGCGCGGGTGAGCGCGTCCATGCCGGAGGTGGGTTCGTCGAGGACCAATAGCTCGGGGTGGTGCCCGGATGCGGCGAGGTAGGCGAGAATGCGCTTAGTCCCCCGCGGCAGGGCGGCGACGGGGGAGCGGCCGAAACCTTCGGCGAAGGCGCGGGCCTCATCGCTGACGGGGATGCCATAGACGGAAGCCGCGAAGTCGAGATTCTCCATCGCGGACAGGGACGGGTAGAGGCCGAGGCCTTGGGCGACGTATCCGATGCGACGCCGACCGTCGAGAGTGGGCGAGGAGCCGAAGAGCGTGGCCTGACCGGCGGTGGGGGTTTCCAGGCCGAGCAGGATGCGCATGAGCGTGGTCTTTCCGGCGCCGTTCCCGCCGAGCAGCCCGACGATTTCGCCGGCTTCGACGTGGAGGGAGACGCCGTCGAGCGCAGGGAACGCGCCGTACCTGCGGCTGATGTTGGTGGCTTGGACGAGTGGGGCGTCGATACGCTGTGGTGGTGTGCTGCCGGTGACGGGGAGCCCTGCGGAGGTGACATCGCCAATCCCTGCGTGCAGGAGCAGCGCGATGCTGGTGTTTTCCAGATCGCCGGGTGCGGGAGTGAAGCCCTCCGGGCCGTGCATGCCCGCCTCCCAGTGGTAGACGGTGTTGGCCCGTCGCCAGCTTGCGGGAGAGTCGAGTTCGCGCCGGGCGGCGGGGAGGGTGAAGGGGGCTTCCCAGATGGTGCCGGGAGTCTGGGCGATGACCTCGTCCGGGGTGCCGGAGGCGAGCAGGTTCCCCTCGCCAAGGAGGAAGAGGCGGTTGGCGCGCTCCGCCTCGTCGAGGTAGGTGGTGGCGAAGACGACGGTCGCGCCGTCTGCGGCGGCACCGGCGATGAGGCTCCATAGTTCGGCGCGGCTGATGGGGTCGACGCCGGTGGTGGGTTCATCGAGAAGCACGAGGCCGGGGCGGTGCATGGTGGCGAGGATGACGCCGAGCTTTTGCCGCATTCCGCCCGATAGCCGCCCGGCGGGCCGCTTGGTCACGTGGTCTAGGCCGGCGAGTGTGAGCAGCTCAGCGGCCCGGGAATCCTTCGGATCGAGGTGGTAGGCCCGGGAGACGAACTCGATGTTCTCCGCTACGGACAGGTTGCGCCAGACGCCGGATTCGCCCGCCAGGTAGCCGATGTTTTCGCGTTCGACGGGAAGCCCGGTGGTGGTGCCGTCTGAGGCGGACAGGCGGCCGGCGAGGAGCTTGAGCAGGGTGGATTTGCCTGCGCCATCACCACCGATGAGGGCGGTCACGGTTCCTGGTTGGAAGGCTCCGCTGAAGTTGTGGAGGGCGGTCTGCGCGCCGAAGCGCACGGAGACCCGGTCGAGGTTGATAGTGGCGGGGCGCATTAGCGGGCGCCTCCGTGGGTGAGGGTGTGGCGCATCCGTGCGGTGGAGGCACCAAACGCGACGATGGCCATGGCGGCGAGAATCGTCAGGGGGAGCCAGAGGCTCGTGAGGTCGGCACCCCGGAGCATGACGCCCTGCGCGATCTCCCGGAACCAGGTGAGCGGCAGGATATAACCGATCCAGCGCACCCCCAGCGGCATCGCATCCAGGGGAAAAATCAACCCGGAGAGCAGGACTTGCGGCACGACGAACAGGATCGCCATCTGGATCGCCTGCCCAGTGCTTTGCGAGACCGAGGAAATGAGCACCCCGATTCCTAGGACGACTAACAGGAAAACGAGGGCAGAGATGCTGAACAACCACAGGCTCCCCACGAAGGGAACTCCGAACAGCCACACCCCGAGGGCGGTGACGGCCGCCATATCGACGAGTGCGAGCAGGAAGTAGGGGATGATTTTGCCCAGGATAATCGCCGACGGCCGCAGCGGCATGACCGCCAGTTGCTCCAGGGTGCCCGTCTCCCGCTCGCGGACGAGCCCGATGCTGGTGATGAGCGCGCCGATGAACAGCAGAATCAGACCGAGCAGGCCCGGGACCATCACCCACGACGTCTTCAGATCCGGGTTGAACAGCACCGTCACCAACTCCTCCGACTGGTCAGTCGGTGGCTGCGTGGCGGCTACCTGCATGAAGATGCCCTCGGTGGCCTGAGCACTGAACAGGCTGCTTCCGTCGATGTAGACGTGCATCCGGTCCGTCAGTGGTGCTTGCGCAGCACTAAATTGCTTTGCGACGACCACCGCATTCGCTTCCTGCCCCTTGAGCAACGACTGCGCATCTGCGTCACCCAGTGTTGGATCAACGCGGGTGATGTCCACCTCGTCTTTGATGGCCGGGTTGCTGGCGATGGTAGCGGACACCGTTTCTGCCTCCGGCCCGACGACGATGACCTGCACTCGCTCTACCGAGAAATTTGCCGCGTAGCCAAAGATCACCAGGAGCAACACGGGCAGCGCGATCAGCATGGCCAGGGTGCGGCGATCACGCGCTAGCTCTCGAAATTCCTTCACAATCAGGGCTTTCATCGCCCCACCTCCGTATTTCATCGGTTGATGAAATAGACTTTAGCGGATTTCCTCATGCGATGAAATAGGAGAGCACCTGATACCGTTGGTCACATGAACAAGGGGAGAAAAGCGGAGGTGGAGGAAGCCCCCCGCCGCGGACCTCGGCCGTCTGGGAAAGCAGGCAAGGAGCAGATCCTCGAGGCGGCGACCCGGGAGTTTGGTGAATACGGGTACCAGGCCTCCACCATTCGCAAGATCGCCGAGGCCGCCGGAGTGGATTCCAAGCTGGTGCATTACTACTTCGGCACCAAAGAAAGCCTGTTTACCACGGTGATTACCGAAACCTTCCGCTCGCGCGGGTTCCCCGACATCCTCCTCCCCGAAGGCGCAGGCAGGGAAGGGTCACCGGGAACCCGATACGTTCTCGCCGTCCTCACCGCACTCGAGGACCCCAGCATGGGCCCCGCCTTCATCGGTCTTGTCCGCGGCATCGGAACCCATGACGAGTCTCGGCGGATCTTTCTCCGCTTCGTTACCGAGGAACTCCTGGGGACCTTCGCACCCCGCCTCGGCGTCGAACACCCCGAAACGCGGCTCTCCCTGGCGGGCTCGCAGCTGCTCGGGCTCGTCTTCGGCCGCTACGTGCTAAAGGTCCCGCCCATAGCCACCCTTTCCGTCCCGGAGCTGGCCCGAACCATCGGCCCCACGATCGATCGGTACATTTTCGGTGATATTGAGCTAGATGACGCTGTTTCAAAGTGAGCTAAAAGCCTATGGTCTGGCATGGCTCGAAGCAGATCGCGTTTGCTGGTGACGTGGGCGGCCAGCAAGTCAAGTGAGAACGCGGAAGCTATCTAATTCGAAGCAACGCGGACATTGTCGGACGCTCGGTCGCGACGAAGTCGCTGGCTTTAAAGGTGGGATTGCCGCCCACCCTTTCGGCTATGAGGCGCGCGGAGTAGAAAGTCCCAGACTTCAACGAAATGTTGCGCTGGCGATCGGTTTTGATCTTCCTCGCTGTCCTCACTTTTGAGCCACCACGCCAGGCGGCGAGCAAAATCCCACGCTTCCGGGCCTTCTAAGTATTCGCTGCTCTCCGTGCTCATTGTGCGGAAAAGTCGAATGCCGACAATTCGGGAGGACCGACTGTCCTTTGTCATGTGCTTAGGGTAGGAAAGCTATAAACCTTAACCCCCTATACTTTCCGACATGAACGCAACGACACAGCGCCCGCGAGTGAATTCGCGGCTCGCGCTGCAGGCTCTCGGTTACGGCGCCGTCGCCGGCTTGATTTCCATCCTCACGTTCAAGGGGATGACCTGGCTGCAGCACCTCGTGTGGGACGGCCTGGGATTGCCCATCTACGTCACCATTCTTCTCGGCGGAGCCCTGCTCATTCTTATTAGTTGGTGGGCGCCGACGGAGGACCTGGAGACCTTGCTTCGCCATTCGGAGGACCCCGGCCACCTGCCTCGTCGTGCGGTCGCGGCGACGGCATTCGCCGCGATCGTCGCCGTCGCTTTCGGCGGGGCGATTGGACCGGAGGCGGGCATCGTGGCGGTGGTGGCGCAGATGTCGGCGATAGTGACGCATTTGATTGCGCGGGACGTCAATACCCAACGGGTAATTGGGCAGGCCGGGAACGCGGGGGCGCTCGGTGGTTTGTACGCATCTCCGCCGGGGGCGGCGGCTATTGATGGCGATGACCTGGGGCAGGGCAAAGCCCTGCAGCTGGCAGCGGGATTTGCTGGATTCTTCGTGTTCGTGGGCGTCGCTAAGCTCACGTCCAGCGGGGAGGGTGGCCACATTTCGCTGCCCGCCATCGGGGAGACCCAGCCGTTCCTGCTGCTGGTCGTGGCCGTGGTGGCGGCCGCGGCGGGGTTGCTGTTTCGCGCGCTGCATCACGCTTTCGAGCAGGTGACGCACGGGATCAATCGCCAGTGGCTGGTCGTTGCCGCAGGCACGGTGTTGTTTGCCGCGCTGGCGACGGTGCAGCCGCTACTGAGGTTTTCCGGGCATCACGAGCTGGATGATCTGCTGCCGCTTGTCCAGAATTCTCAGTGGTCGCTCCTGCTCGCCATCGCCGTGGGCAAGGTGGTTGCCATCGCGCTGTGCCTGGTCAGCGGCTGGCGCGGCGGCGAGTTCTTCCCGCTGGTGTTCACCGGCGCGGCGATCGGCGCCGCAATGTCGGTGCTGCTGCCCGCGCTAGACGTGGGATCGGCGATGGCCACAGGCATGGTCGCCACTGCGGCCGTCGGCTGGAAGCGCACGGTAGCCGTACTGCTCATCCTCATCTTGCTTATCGACGCCCCGGTCGCCCTCCCCCTCCTCATCGGTGCGGGAGTGGCCTACGTGGTCGGGCTTATCCTCGATTAGCGCAGAATCCCGCTCTCCCGGGCACTGGCCACGGCCGCCGTCCGCGAGGACACATCGAGCTTGGTGTAAATGTGCGCCAGGTGGGACTTCACGGTCGCGTCGCTGATGAATAGCCGCTGCGCGATCTCCTCATTCTTCGCGCCGGTGGCGACGAGCCCCAGGACCTCGATCTCCCGGGCGCTGAGGGTTGGCTGCGGGGAGCGCATCCGCGCGAGGAGGCGGCCTGCGATGGCGGGGGCGAGGGCGGTTTCCCCGGCGGCCGCGGCGTGGATGGCGGCGAGGAGCTCGTCGAGTGGGGAGTCCTTGAGCAGGTATCCGCTGGCCCCGGCTTCGACGGCGCTGAGGATGTCGCTGTCGGTGTCGTAGTTGGTAAGCACGAGTACCGCCGGTGGGTGGGGCAGCGCCCGGATGCGTCGGGTCGCGTCCGCCCCGGTGTCCTCGGTGCCAAATTGCAGGTCCATGAGCACGAGGTCGGGGGAGTGGTCGCCGGTGAGGGCCACTGCCTCATCTGGGGAGGTCGCCTCGGCAATGACGGTGATCTCGGGGTCATTGGACAGCATGGCGCGCAGGCCCGTGCGCACGACGGGGTGGTCGTCGGCGATGATGAGGCGGATCATGGGTGGCCTCCGTTGTTGGGAGTGAAGGGCAGGTCGGCGCGGACGGCAGTGCCTTGGCCGGGGGTGGAAGCTACCGAGAGGGTGCCGTCGAATTGTTCGACGCGCTCGCGCATGGCCTGCAGGCCGAAGGATTCGGCTTCGCGGAAGCCGCGACCGTCGTCAAGCACTTTCAACGTGGCGGTACCCTCATCCACGGCGAGAATGATGGCGATGCGGGAGGCGTCGGCGTGGCGGATGGCGTTGGACAGGGCGCCTTGGGTGATGCGCAGCAGCGCGGTCTGGATGCCCATGGGCAGGTCAACGTCTGCGGCAGTGACCTCGATGGGGATCTCGGCGCGGCGGGATTGCTCCGCCCCGAGCCTGCGCAGCGCCGCCGCCAGACCGTCCTCGAGTCGGCTGGGGGTGAGCTCCCGGATGATTTGGCGCGTGTCGGCGAGGCTCTCGGCTGCGGTCTCCCGGGCTAGCTTGAGATAACCCGCCGCGGGTTCGGGGGTCGTGGGCTCGGCGGCCTGCAACAGCATCTGGATCGACGATAAGCCCTGGGCGACGGTGTCATGGATATCGCGAGCCAGCCGGGCCCGCTCCGCTAAGGCGCCCTGCTCGCGCTCGGTGTCGGCGAGTTGGGCGCGGGTGCGCATGAGCTCGCTGAGCAACTGCTCCCGCGCCTGCGCCTCCCGGGTCAGCGCGCGGTAAGCCAACCCGATGAGCAGGGGAACCCCGGCACCGACGAGGGGACCGATCACCCCGCCGACGCTAAAACCCAGGTGCAGCCCGAGGGCCACGATGGCGAAGGCGGTCGCGAGAATGATCACCACAGCGGAGCTCGCCCCGGGCAAGAGGTGGAGGTAGAGGAAGAAGAGGGGAAAGACCAGGTAGGCACCCTCGGGGCTGAGCCACGTTAGTGCCGCCCACAAAACGGTGAGCACGATGATCCAGCCGAGGCTCGCTGTTCGCGGCCCCGGCGACCCGCCCGAACCCCGCGCCGCCCACGCGCCGAGCAGATACACCGCGACGAACGCGATCCCGACGGCCAGCACCCACCACGCCACCGGCGAGGACACTGCGAAGGCCCGCAGGATGGCGAAGCCCGTCAGCCCCACGAGGAGGGCATGCAGCCCCAGGCGCAGGCCAGTGAACACGGGGGCGAGGTTCGAATGTGACATAGCGGTTCAAGCCTAGGGCAGTCTCCGGTGGGCGCCATCAACAGAAATGATGACTCGGATTGCGCAGGTTCGGCCGATGCTGCTCCTCCCCGGCGCGGGAAAGCTCAAATAGGTAGCTCGCACAAGGAGTGCTGGGCAGGAGAGGATTGACGTGTTTGTCGCTTGGAAGGAACTGCGGTTTGCCCGTGGAAGATTCGCGCTCATCGGGGCGGTGGTGGCGTTGATTACCCTGCTCGTGGGGTTTCTCTCCGGCCTGACCGGGGGGTTGGCAGCGCAAAATGTCTCCGCGGTGCTCCATATCCCCGCTGATCGGATCGTCCTCCAGCAACCGACCACGGGCAGCCCCAGCTTCTCCACGTCTTCGCTCGACCCCGACACGGTACGTCAATGGCAGGACGCCCCCGGGGTCGAATCGGTGACCCCGATCGGCATTACGCAGACCCGGGCCGCCCGCACAGGTTCCGAGGAGCCCACCGGGGTCGCCCTGTTTGGCCAGCCGTCGGACCTGGCAGAAGGGGAGGTCGAGCTCTCCACCGGTGCCGCCGCCGCACTAAATGCCCAGGTTGGCGACACCGTGAGCATCAACAACCAATCCTTCACCGTCGCCGCCATCGACGAGGATCTCTGGTACAGCCACACCCCCGTCATCACGATGAGCCAGCCCGCGTGGAGCGAGTTGAGCCAGCGCGTCGGCGGGACCGGTGAGCCGACGATGTTGGCGGTGACGGGGACACCGGATTGGGCGGGCGTCGATAAGCAGGCAGGCACCGTAGCGCAGACCCCGCTGGCCAGCCTCGCCGCCCTCGACGCCTTCTCCTCCGAGGTCGGCTCGCTGGGCCTCATGATCGCCATGTTATTCGGCATTTCCGCCCTCGTCGTCGGCGCCTTCTTCACCGTCTGGACGATGCAGCGCGCCGGCGACATCGCCGTCCTCAAAGCCCTCGGCGCCAGCACCTCATCGCTCGTGCGCGACGCCCTCGGCCAAGCGTTCATCGTCCTAGCCGTGGGCATTGGCGTCGGTGTGCTCGCCGTTGTTGGCCTCGGGCAGCTCGCCGGCCAGGCCCTGCCCTTCGTCCTGAGCCCGCTCACCACCCTCGCCCCGGCCGCCATCCTGGCGCTGCTCGGACTTCTCGGCGCGGCCTTCGCCCTGCGCATTGTCACCTCCGCCGACCCACTCACTGCCCTCGGGAGCAACCGATGATTGAACTCCGCAACGTCACCCTCACCTTCCCCGACGGCGCCAGCCGCATCACCGCCGTCGACAACGTCACCCTCCGCGGCGAGGGCGGCGTGGTCACCGGCATCACCGGCCCGTCCGGTTCCGGCAAATCCAGCCTCCTCGCCGTCGCCGCGACCCTCATCCGCCCCGACTCCGGCTCCGTCCTCATCAGTCGGGGAGACGAGCTTATCGACGCCGCCGTCCTCAGCCCCCACGATGCCACCGCCCTGCGTCGCACCAGCATCGGGATTGTCTTCCAACAATCCGCCCTGCTCCCGGCCCTAACGGCCCGCGAGCAATTGCAGGTCATGGGCCATCTCGGCGACCAGGCCCAACGATCGCTTATCGACGCCCGCGTCGACGAACTCCTCGCCGCCGTCGGTCTGTCAGCCCACGCCGACAAACGCCCCCACCAACTCTCCGGTGGCCAACGCCAACGCGTCGCCATCGCCCGCGCCCTCGTCCACGAACCGGACGTCCTCCTCATCGACGAACCGACCAGCGCCCTCGATCAAGAACGCGGCGCAGAGATCATGCAGCTCATCGCCCGCCTCACCCACGAACGCAACACTGCCACGCTGCTAGTCACCCATGACCTCGTTCACCGCTCGGCCTTGGATGAATTGGTGACGGTGGTGGACGGGCGCATTGATAGCAAATACCTGGCCGTATGAGCTACCTGCGGGGAAGCATCAGCCGCCAAGCGTGTCAACAGTGAATCAGCCCCTGGCCCGGGAATTCCGGCGAGCGACTCGGTCAACCGGTACCGAACGGAGTCCTCGGCCCCGGCGAGCTCCGCAGCGAGGGCCTCGGTGATTTCTGCAGCGTAGCCATGCTTGAGAGCTAGAAACTCCAGGACGTCTGCGGCCTCCACGTCCTCGCGGCCCGCCACGATGAGTTCCACCAGGGCGGCAACGGCATCCACCTCCCCTAACCTGCCTCGCTCGAGGGCCGCCCATCCCCGCACCTGGGGATCGGGGTGCGCGATGGCGCCAGCCAGGGCCTCCAACGACTGCACTGAACCGATCTTTCGCAGCATCATCGCCGCCCGGCGTTGCCGATCAGGGGAGGCAGACGTTAGGACGTCTGCTAAATGGGGCACCGCGGTGTCTCCGCCCTGCGCCACCACCCAGTCCAACGCACCCGCGGTGTTGGGATCGGTCTCGGACAGGGCGGCGTCGATAAGCATGGACAGGTGACGCTCGGCGTCGACGGACAGTGCCACCCGCAGCCGCTGGGAGGGCTCGGCGGCGCCGAGACCCCGTATGAGGCTCGTGGTGCGCAGCACGTCGGACCAGTCGACTGGGTGGCTGGCGCGCACCAGACGGAGAGTGCGCAACAGCGCTTTTTCTTGGGTGAGGCGCTCGCGGGTGCTGGTGATGAGGGCGTCGATAAGCGTGGTCGGACTGAAGCCCGGATCACGGAGCACCTCGGCGACCTCCGATAACTCCAAGCCCAGCGAACGCAACCCCTCAATGTGGAACAAGCGCCGCAGGTCCTCGTCCGAGTACTCGCGATACCCGCCGGACGTGCGTTCCGGCGGACGGAGCAACCCAATCTTGTCGTAATGACGCAGCATGCGGGCGCTGACACCGGAGAGCTCGGACACCTCACCAATACGCACTGTGGAACCCCTCCTCCGGGTCGGCCATGATCCGCTCCGTAGCCAACGCGTGGGCACGCACCGACTCCCGAGGGTGGTGTCGAGCACGCGCAACGACGCCTTCGGCGGCGGGACCCAACTGCGCGAATGCTCGGCTCAGGCTGAGCCGAACATCACGATCACCGCGCCCAAACTGCGATGCTAGAACCTTCGCCAGCTGGGGTTTCTCCTCCTCAGGGTAGAGACCAGCTGCCGCGCGCCACGCCGTGCGGGCCACCTCATCATCGCTATCGCGGAGCAAGTCCAGAGTAATCGCCCGCCACGTCGTGGGATCCGCGATCTTGGTCAACGTGTGCAATGCCTGGCTGCGGGCCTGCGGCTCGGCCGAACGCAACTCGGGCAGAACGAGCTCCACCACCTCCGTGTGATCATGACGGGTCAGCGCCCATGTCAGCATGTCCCGGACGAAAAAGTCAGGCTCGCGCCCGCACTGGGCAACGAGTGATGGAGCGAAACCTGGCTGCGGGCTCGTGCCTGCGGCCAGCGCGGCCTGCAAACGGGTGGACGCGGCTGGGGCGTCAAATGCCTGTTGGAGCTGACGTTGACTAATGGTGGTCATGGGGACCTCCTCCTTTCCCCTTTCATCAAAGACCTTGACACTGTGGCAAGGTCAAGGGTTAAGGCGACTATCCCACCTGCCTTCGCCACAATGAGCGACGACGTAGTCTAGAACTAACAACCGGCCGCGCCCGCGACCGTCAGACTTCAGGAGTTGACCACCATGTCCATGAACGATGATGTCTTCCGCAATCTCTCCGTCGAGCAGTCTTTGGCTTACCTAGCCGACGTTCAGCCCGGTCGCTTAGTGCTGCACCGCAACAATGACCTGGAGATCTTCCCGATCAACTTCGTCATCGATGGCGAAGACATCTACTTCCGCACCGCCGAGGGCTCCAAGCTCTTTACTCTCACCCTCAACCACGACGTCCTCTTCGAGGCCGACGGAGTTGAGGACGGTACTGCCTGGTCCGTGATCGTGCGCGGTACCGCCGAAGTGCTGGAAGACAATGCGGCGATCGCACACGCCGAGACCCTCAACCTCAAGCCCTGGGCCCCGACGCTGAAGTACAACTGGGTGCGCATCCAAGCCACCGAGATCTCGGGCCGTGAGTTCGAGATCGCGGAAGAACCGGAACGCTACTAACGCCACCACGTCGAGGTGGGCTCCGGCGGCGTGTGCCGCTTGTGATTGCCCACCTTCCACAGGTGCTCGATCCGCCTCCGGGCGTCATCGGGCACCTTTCGGCCTTCCAGGTAGTCGTCGATGTGTTCATAGGTGACGCCGAGGGCGTGCTCATCCGGCAGCGCCGGGCGGTCTTCCTCGAGATCAGCGGTGGGTACCTTCCGCCACGTGCTTTCTGGTGCGCCCAGCTCCCGCAGCAGGGCGGCACCCTGGCGCTTGTTCAACCCGGCGAGGGGGAGAAGATCGGCGGCGCCATCACCAAACTTGGTGAAAAACCCCGTCACGTTCTCCGCAGCATGATCAGTGCCGATGACCAGCAACTGCATTTCTCCCGCAATCGCATACTGAGCGATCATGCGCTGGCGGGCTTTGACATTGCCCTTGTTGAAATCGCCCAGCTTGCTCAGCCCCAAGGCGGAGGCGACGGCCTGATCCATGGCCGCGGTGGAGTCGGCAATATTGACCGTCACGCTGTGATCAGGATCGATGAAACGCAGGGCCGCCTGAGCATCATCTTCATCGGCCTGGGTCCCGTGGGGGAGTCGCACGGCCCAAAACTCCGCATCGTGTCCTTGCTCGCGCAGGTTGGAGACCGCCAACTGGGCGAGGCGACCCGCCAAGGTGGAGTCCTGGCCCCCGGAGATACCCAGCACAAAGCCCTTCGCTCCGGACGCCTTGAGATAGTCCACGAGGAAGGCGACGCGGGCGTCGATCTCCGCGGGGGCATCGATAATCGGCAGAGTATGCAGGGCAGTGATAATGGAATGCTGCAAAGATTCGGGAGCCTGAGACATGCTGCCGATACTAGCCGCCACCGTCGCCAGAATTGTGCCTCAAGAACAGCTAAGACGATTGTTTTGGTGGATGGGGGAGACGTCAGGTAACATATCCCCTCGTGTCATGGCTGGTGGACTCGCCGAGTGCATCGGTGGGAGATCCCCAGTCACTGCAGGAAAATTAGTCGCATTCCGATAACGCGCATACAGAAAGGAGCGCCCGATGAAGGTCCGCAAGTCGCTTCGGTCGCTGAAGAATAAGCCGGGCGCCCAGGTTGTGCGTCGTCGTGGCAAGGTCTACGTGATCAACAAGAAGGAGCCGCGCTTCAAGGCCCGCCAGGGTTAAGAGCACGCCTCTGCATAGTCGTCAGCCGTCCGCCTCCCCTTGGGGAAGCGGGCGGTTTTCGCTATGCCGGTTGCTGTTTGGGGCTCAAGGGGCAAGTTGGGTCTGCTCCAGCTTTGGCCTGGCGCCGGGGCATCGAGCCACCGTCCTAAGTCGGTGCGCTGGCCGGCCTACTGAGTCGGCGAAACCGGCACTTCCTAACAACTTGGCCGGTTTGGAAGGGGGATTGACCCCGGAGTTGTTAGGAAGCGCCGGTTTTAGGCTGTTTTTCCGACCACCGCCGAGCGTCACCTGGGGTTTTAGGTCGGGAAATCGGTTCCGGTCGCGATCAGGGCGTCGGGAGGAAGCGGACGGCAACCCAATGAGCACCACCAGCCCCACAACATCGCACCCGCCCCAGTTTGTAACGATTTGATAACGGCAAGGCAGCGCGAACGCGCGCGAACAGCGGAAATCCCATCGGTGTTGTTCTGGAGCGATTAATGCTTGCGGGGGCAAGGTCAACATGTGGGCCTGCTTGTGCTCACATCCTGGGAGTTTCATCGGTGTAACTACTATATATAGTGCTGGTTGCGCCCATAGACCACAAAGTATAGTGTCATTAACTGTCGCTACCGGGGAAAACTCGGAGCACGGAAGAACTGCCAGACGCACGACAGACCACACAGACGAGGACTACTCCCATGGCTATCACCCTCTACACCAAGCCCGCTTGCGTTCAGTGCAAGGCCACCAAGAAGGCTTTGGATCGTGCTGGTCTGGAATATGACACCGTGGACATCAGCTTGGACGATGATGCTCGTGATTACGTCCTGGCCCTGGGCTACCTCCAGGCCCCGGTCGTGGAGGCTAACGGCGAGCACTGGTCCGGGTTCCGCCCCGAGCGGATCAACAACCTGACTGCCGTCGTCGCCTAACACCGTTCCGGCAGCGGAGCGGAGGCGATACCGGTCGGGAGTCGGAGAGCCTTCGCTCGCACCCTCGCTTCGCATAATCCGCCCACCATCAGCTGGGCGGATTTATTAGTTAGAGAACGTCAACCAAAGGAAGTGAAACGGCATGCTCGTCGTGTACTTCTCCTCCGCCACGGAGAATACCCGCCGGTTCGTCGATAAGCTTGGGTTTCCCGCTCAGCGGATTCCTTTGCTGAAAGCAGAGGAACCGCTGGTGGTGGACGAGCCTTACGTGTTGATTTGTCCGACGTATGGCGGCGGGGCGTCGATAAGCCATCAAAATTCGCGGCCCGTTCCCGTTCAAGTCATTCGCTTCCTTAATAACGAACACAATCGCAGCCTCATTCGCGCGGTGGTGTCGAGCGGAAACACCAACTTTGGTACTGATTTCGGGGTGGCCGGTGAGGTCATTTCTAAAAAGTGCCAGGTGCCGTATGTCTATCGCTTTGAACTGTTGGGCAACGATGAGGACGTGGAAATTCTGCGCGCAGGCCTCATCGAGAATGCAGAACAACTCGGACTGCAGCCCGAACCAGCAGCTAGTTAAACTACCAACGAGAGTGAAAGGCAAGGTCACGTGACCACCACGAGCCAGCCCATGGGAAAGTCCGTCGCCGAGCCGGTGAGCCAGGCGGAACAGCTTGATTATCACGCGCTGAACGCGCTGCTCAACTTGTATGACGATAAGGGTGAGATCCAGTTCGATAAGGACCGAGAGGCCGCGAACCAGTTCTTCCTCCAGCACGTCAACCAGAACACGGTGTATTTCCATGATCTGGAAGAAAAGCTGCATTACCTCGTGGAGAATCGTTATTACGAGCCGGAGGTGCTGGCGCTCTACGACTTTGACTTCATCAAGTCGTTGTTCAAGCGTGCCTACGCCTTCAAATTCCGTTTTCAGACGTTCCTCGGTGCATACAAGTACTACACCTCGTACACTCTCAAGACTTTTGATGGCCGCCGCTACCTCGAGCGCTTCGAGGACCGCGTCTCCATGACCGCGCTGTTCCTCGCTAACGGTGACCGCCCCTTGGCAGAAAACTTGGTCGACGAGATTATGTCTGGCCGCTTCCAGCCCGCCACCCCGACCTTCCTCAATGCGGGCAAGGCTCAGCGCGGTGAGCTCGTTTCTTGTTTCCTCCTGCGCATTGAGGACAACATGGAGTCCATTGGCCGCGCTATCAACTCAGCTCTCCAGCTGTCCAAGCGCGGTGGCGGCGTCGCTCTGCTGCTGAGCAACCTGCGTGAGTCGGGTGCGCCGATCAAGCACATCGAGAACCAGTCCTCGGGTGTCATCCCGGTGATGAAGCTGCTGGAGGATTCCTTCTCTTACGCCAACCAGCTCGGTGCGCGGCAGGGGGCCGGCGCGGTGTACCTCAACGCCCACCACCCTGACATCATGTCCTTCCTGGACACCAAGCGCGAGAACGCCGATGAGAAGATCCGCATCAAGACCCTCTCGCTCGGTGTCGTCATTCCCGATGTCACCTTTGAGCTGGCGCGCCGCAACGATGACATGTACCTGTTCTCGCCGTATGACGTGGAGCGGGTGTACGGCAAGCCTTTCGGTGATATTTCCGTCTCTGAGTTGTATGACGAGATGGTGGAGGATCCCCGGATCCGCAAGACCAAGATCAACGCGCGTCAGTTCTTCCAGACGCTCGCGGAGATTCAGTTCGAGTCCGGCTACCCGTACATCATGTTCGAGGACACGGTCAACGCCGCGAACCCGATCGCCGGTCGCATCAATATGTCTAACCTGTGTTCCGAGATCCTGCAGGTCAACACCCCCTCGACCTACCATGAGGACCTCACCTACGAGCATGTCGGCGAGGATATTTCCTGCAACCTTGGCTCGCTGAACATCGCTATGACGATGGACTCGCCCAACTTTGCTTCCACCGTGGAGACCGCGATTCGTGGCCTCACCGCAGTCGCCGAGTCCACTGCCATCAACTCGGTTCCCTCCATCCGCGAGGGCAATGACGCCGCCCACGCCATCGGTCTGGGGCAGATGAACCTGCACGGCTACCTCGGTCGCGAGCGCATTTATTACGGCTCGGAGGAAGGCCTCGACTTCACCAACGCCTACTTCGCTGCGATCCTCTACCAGGCTCTGCGGGCCTCCAACAAGATCGCGCGGGAGCGTGGGGAGAAGTTCGTTGGTTTCGAAGATTCCAAGTACGCCGACGGTACCTTCTTTGACGGCTTCGACCCGGCGGAATTCCAGCCGGTAACCGAAAAGGTCAAGGAGATCTTCGCCAACTCCACCGTTACCGTGCCTTCCGCGGAGGAGTGGGCTGACCTCAAGGCTGAGGTGATGGAGCACGGACTTTACAACCGAAATCTCCAGGCCGTTCCGCCGACGGGCTCGATCTCTTACATCAACAATTCCACCTCGTCGATCCACCCGATCGCCTCCAAGATCGAGATCCGCAAGGAGGGCAAGATTGGCCGCGTGTACTACCCGGCGCCGCACATGGACAACGACAACCTGGAGTACTTCCAGGACTCGTACGAGATCGGCTACGAGAAGATCATTGATACCTATGCCGTCGCCACTAAGTACGTCGACCAGGGTCTGTCGCTGACGCTGTTCTTCAAGGACACCGCCACTACCCGCGACATCAACCGCGCTCAGATCTATGCGTGGCGCAAGGGCATTAAGACCTTGTACTACATCCGCCTGCGGCAGGTCGCCCTGGAGGGCACCGAGATCGAGGGCTGCGTCAGCTGCATGTTGTAGCTTCTCGCTTATCGACGCCCGTCCGTCCCCGCCACCCCAGACCCGCCTGGGGTGGCGGGGACAGGCTTGTTAGCGGTCCGAGTGCTCACCTTCGGTGAGCAACGCGCGGGAGTAGTTCTCGGCGGCGGCAATATCGCCGGATGCGATGGCCGCGGCGAGGTCCTCGTGGGTGGCGACAGCTCTATCGCCCGGGCTGACGGGGAGATGGTCGTAGCGGCTGCGAGCCTCGAGGACGCACAATAGTGGCGGAATCAGGGCAGCGAACATCTCGTTACCCGAGGCCTCCATGAGCAACGCATGGAAGCGAAGGTCTACCTCGAGGAAGGACTGTGAGGAAGCTCGACCGGATCGACTGAGTTCGCGCATGGTGGTGGCCAGCTCGACTAGCTCATTTCGCTGCTGGGAGGATGCGGCTCCCGCGGCGAGGCGGGAGGCCTGCGGCTCGATCCCGGTGCGTAGTTCATTGAGGGAGAGCAGTTGGGCGCGCCGTTGGGTGGGAGATCCGAGGCGCCAGTTGATCACTGCCTGGTCGAATACCGCCCAGCTGGAGCTGGGGCGGACGGTGATGCCGACTCGTCGGGAAGAAGATACGAGCCCCAGTTGTTCGAGGGCGCGCATGGCTTCGCGGGCCACGGTGCGGGAAATGTTGAAGCGGTCGCTGAGATCGTGGAGAGTGAATGTTTTTCCCGGGGGTAGGGTGCCCGAGATGATCTCGCGACCGAGCTCATTGAGGACATAATCCAAGAGTGGTGCGGCGGGTGTGCGCTGTGCCTCGGGCATCGGAGGTCGCATCCTTTTCGATGAGATTTCACTTTCACCTGTGGTTTTATGCCGCCGGTACAAACAAAGCTCAGGTGAATTAATCAATGGCGGACAATGGTCACGACAACATTATCGGAAGAATACTTGCCACGGCCAGTTTTTCTGGCCTAGTGTACCGCGTGTCCACTGCCGAAAAGTGTGTCTTCCGGGACATGTGCGTTCCGAAAGAATCTCGGTAGAGTGGGAGCCGTTGACCCGCTTTTCGCGTTTGCGGCGAGACCGAGTGGCTTAGTATCGAGCACAAAGGTTTCTCGGTGTGTCAGTCGCAGATATAACTTCCATTTCCTTATTTAGAGCAGGGGTTTTCCATGTCTGTTCCTTCAGAAAGCCACGAGTACGATCCGTACGTTGACTCTCATCGGGGCCCGGTTTTGGCCATCAACTGGAACGAGGTTCCGGATGAGAAGGATGCCGAGGTGTGGGATCGTCTCACGGGTAATTTCTGGCTCCCGGAGAAAGTTCCGGTATCCAATGACTTGAAAACCTGGGCCACTCTCAATGAGATGGAAAAACAAGCCACCATGCGGGTGTTTACTGGGCTGACTCTTTTGGACACGATTCAGGGAACTGTCGGCGCGGTGTCGATGCTCCCTGATGCGACGACTCCGCACGAGGAGGCCGTTCTCACGAACATTGCCTTTATGGAGTCGGTCCACGCCAAGAGCTATTCCAATATTTTTATGACTTTGGCGTCTACCCCCATGATTAACGATGCCTTCCGTTGGTCGGAGGAGAACGAGCACCTCCAGCGCAAGGCAAAGATCATTTTGTCCTACTACGAGGGCTCTGATCCGCTCAAGCGCAAGGTGGCCTCCACGATCCTGGAGTCTTTCCTCTTCTACTCGGGTTTCTACCTGCCGATGTACTGGTCCTCCCATGCGAAGCTGACCAACACTGCCGACATTATTCGCCTCATCATCCGCGATGAGGCTGTCCACGGTTACTACATCGGCTACAAGTACCAGCAGGCCGTCGCTAAGGAGTCCCTGGAGCGCCGTGCGGAGCTGAAGGAATACACCTTCGACCTCATCTATGACCTCTATGAGAATGAGGAGCAGTACACCGAGGATCTTTATGATCCGCTTGGTTGGACCGAAGATGTCAAGCGCTTCCTGCGCTACAACGCCAACAAGGCGCTGAATAACCTCGGCTACGAGGGCCTTTTCCCAGCCGATGAGACCCGCGTCTCCCCGGCAATCCTCTCGGCGCTGAGCCCCAATGCCGATGAGAACCACGACTTCTTCTCCGGCTCCGGTTCCTCCTATGTTATCGGCAAGGCAGAGCATACGACCGACGACGACTGGGAGTTCTAGCCTCCCCGCGTGACGTGAGTCCGCATTGGCACCCTGGGTGCCGGTGCGGACTTTTCTGTTGCCAGCCCCTTGAAAATACCCCCTAAGGGTATATGGTGGAGGTGAATCGCACCCCAAGAATAGGAGCTACCACCATGGCAACCACCACCGAATACCAGGTCACCGGCATGAGCTGCGGACATTGCGAATCCGCCATCCGCGGCGAAGTCGCCAATATCCCCGGCGTTACGGGCATCGAGGTCAGCGCCGCCACCGGTCGCCTCGCAGTGACCTCCGAAGAGCTTATCGACGACGCTGCGGTCATCGCCGCCGTCGATGAAGCCGGCTTCACCGCCGTCAGGAGCTAACCCATGGACATGGACCATGAGCACCACGAACACCACGGTGGGGGACACGCCCACCACGTAGCTCAGTTCCGTCGGCTGTTCTGGATCATGCTGGCGCTTTCTGTCCCGGTGGTGGCCTTCAATGACATGTTCGCCCACCTCATCGGCTATTCCCTTCCCGACGCTGCCTGGGTCGCCTGGGTCTCCCCGCTCCTTGGCACCGTCATGTACGTCTGGGGTGGTCGGCCTTTCCTCAGCGGTGGCCTCAGCGAAATCCGCGCCCGCAAGCCCGGGATGATGCTTCTTATCGCCTTGGCGCTCACCGTTGCCTTTGTGGCGTCCTGGGGTGCGAGCCTGCACCTGCTCAGTCACGAGCTGAATTTCTGGTGGGAACTGGCCCTCCTCGTGGTCATCATGCTCCTAGGTCACTGGATTGAGATGCGCTCCCTCGCGCAGCCCTCCTCCGCTCTCGACTCCCTCGCTGCCCTCCTGCCCGATGAGGCGGACAAGGTAGAAGGGGAGGGGATTGTGCGGGTGCCACCCGCACACCTGGCAGTAGGGGACATCGTGGTGGTCCGGCCGGGGGCGTCGATACCCGCCGATGGCAACATCGTGGAAGGTGCGGCATCTATTGATGAATCGATGGTGACGGGTGAGTCACAGACCGTGCGGCGCGGGACCGGCGACCGTGTCGTCGCTGGCACCATCGCCACCGATTCGGGCATCCGGGTCGAAGTCACCGCGACAGGCGATGGCACCACCCTGGCGGGCATCCAAAAGCTCGTCGCCGACGCCCAGGCATCCTCGTCCCGGGCGCAGCGGATCGCGGACACCGCCGCCGGTTGGCTCTTCTGGTACGCCCTGGGTGCGGCCGTCATCACCGCGATCGTCTGGACGGTCCTCGGCCAACCGGACAGCGCGGTCGTCCGCACCATCACGGTTCTCGTCATCGCCTGCCCGCACGCTCTCGGCCTGGCCATCCCGCTGGTCGTCTCCATCGCGACCGAGCGGGCAGCGAAGGCCGGAATCCTCATCAAGGACCGGCTCGCGTTGGAGTCAATGCGCTCCATTAATACTGTCCTCTTCGATAAGACCGGGACTCTCACCAAGGGGGAGCCGACGGTCACCGGCATTGACTCCGTCGATCTCGACGACAGCGACGTCCTCTCTCTTGCCGCGGCCGCCGAAGCTGATAGCGAGCACCCCCTTGCTCAGGCGATCGTCACCGCGGCGCAGGCTCGCCAGCTGCAGGTGCCGCAGGCGGCCGGCTTCACGTCGTCTCCCGCCGTCGGCGTGCGGGCCGAGGTTACGGGCCAGACCATCGAGGTGGGAGGCCCACAACTGCTCGAGGAGCGCGGGCAGCAGGAGCTGCCCATCGCCGAGCGATGGCGTCAGGAGGGCGCGATCATCCTCCATGTGCTTGCCGACGGCCACGTCATCGGGGCATTGCGTCTCGCTGACGAGATCCGTCCCGAATCCCGCGAGGCGGTCGCCGACCTGCAGGCCCGGGGCGTCGAGGTCGTCATGATTACGGGTGATGCCCAAGCTGTTGCCAATTCCGTGGCCGAGCAACTCCACATCCGCCGCGTGTTCGCTGGCGTGCGCCCGGAGGACAAAGCCGCGAAAGTCGCGGAGATCCAGAGCGAGGGCCGCAAAGTAGCGATGGTCGGCGATGGCGTCAATGACGCGCCCGCCTTGGCGCAGGCGGACGTCGGCATCGCCATCGGGGCAGGGACGGACGTCGCCATTGCCTCGGCCGGGGTCATCCTCGCCTCCGATGATCCCCGCTCTGTGCTCTCCGTCATCGAGCTTTCCCGTGCCACCTATCGGAAGATGAAGCAGAACCTCTGGTGGGCAGCCGGGTACAACCTCCTTGCCGTCCCGTTGGCAGCCGGCATCCTCGCCCCCGTTGGGTTCGTGCTCCCGATGAGCGTGGGCGCGATCTTGATGTCCGCCTCCACGATCGTCGTAGCGCTCAACGCCCAGTTGCTGCGACGACTGGATCTTCGCCCGCAAGGCCTAACCCCACTCGCTGGGAGGTGAGTGGGGGAGGTGGCTCAACCTAAAGGTTGATTACTACCGGGGGGAGTTTCTAGTTCCCCGACCAGGCCAAGAATGCCAATGTCCCTGTTCGCAAGTGTGTCTTGGGTCACTGGTGTGGGTGGGTTCCGGGGGAATCGGCGCGATTTGGGTCATTGCCCCACGTATTCATGTGTTTTTGAAGGGATGGCGAGTTAGACTAGCGGTTGTCTCCAGCCCCAATAGGCTGGATTGTCTCTTACGCGCCTTAAAAATGTGAGGTCCAGTAAAGGCTTGGCAGTCCGACAGTCGCGGATTGCCTCGTATTCAGGAGGAACTATGACCGCTGTGGCACCACGGGTGGACGATTACGCTCACCCGGAACGTCCGGAACCCACAGGCCATGCCCGCAAGGGCTCTAAGGCCTGGATGATGTTGACCACCACCGACCACAAGCAGCTGGGCATCATGTACATCATCATGTCCTTCAGCTTCTTCTTCCTCGGTGGCTTGATGGCGCTGCTGATCCGCGCGGAGCTTTTCTCCCCGGGCATGCAGTTCCTGTCCAACGAGCAGTTCAACCAGCTGTTCACCATGCACGGCACTGTGATGCTGCTGCTCTTCGGTACCCCGATCGTCTGGGGCTTTGCTAACTTCGTTCTGCCGCTGCAGATCGGCGCACCTGACGTGGCATTCCCGCGTCTCAACGCCTTCGGTTTCTGGATTACCACTGTGGGTGGCGTGGCCATGCTCGCTGGCTTCCTCACCCCGGGCGGTGCCGCCGACTTCGGTTGGACCATGTACTCCCCGCTGTCGGACGCCGTGCACACCCCGGGTGTGGGCGCTGACCTGTGGATCGTCGGCGTCGGCGCCACTGGTGTCGGCACCGTGGCCTCCGCCATCAACATGCTGACCACCATTCTCACTCTCCGCGCGCCGGGCATGACGATGTTCCGTCTTCCTATCTTCACCTGGAACATCTTCGTCACCTCCGTCATCGCCCTGATGATCTTCCCGCTGCTGCTGGCCGCCGCTCTGGGTGTGCTCTACGACCGCAAGCTGGGAGCACACATCTACGACACCGCTAACGGTGGCGCCATCCTCTGGCAGCACCTGTTCTGGTTCTTCGGCCACCCCGAGGTCTACGTTCTCGCACTGCCGTTCTTCGGTGTTGTCTCCGAGGTCATCCCGGTCTTCTCCCGCAAGCCCATGTTCGGCTACATCGGCCTGGTCTTCGCTACCCTGTCGATCGGTGCTCTGTCCATGGCCGTGTGGGCGCACCACATGTTCGTCACCGGCGCGGTCCTCCTGCCCTTCTTCTCCTTCATGACGTTCCTGATCTCGGTCCCCACCGGCGTCAAGTTCTTCAACTGGGTCGGAACCATGTGGAAGGGCCACATCACGTGGGAAACCCCGATGATCTGGTCCGTCGGCTTCGTCGCTACCTTCCTCTTCGGTGGCCTCACCGGCATCATGCTGGCTTCCCCGCCGCTGGACTTCCAGCTGGCCGATAGCTACTTCCTGGTCGCCCACTTCCACTACACCCTGTTCGGTACCGTCGTGTTCGCCTCCTTCGCTGGCGTGTACTTCTGGTTCCCGAAGATGACGGGCCGGATGCTCGACGAACGCCTGGGCAAGATCCACTTCTGGCTCACCTTCATCGGCTTCCACGGCACCTTCCTTGTTCAGCACTGGTTGGGCAACATGGGTATGCCGCGTCGTTACGCCGATTACCTCGACTCGGATGGTTTCACCACCCTCAACCAGGTGTCCACGGTGTTCTCCTTCCTGCTCGGTGCCTCCGTCATTCCGTTCATCTGGAATGTTTTCAAGTCCTGGCGCTACGGCGAAGTTGTCACGGTCGACGATCCGTGGGGTTACGGCAACTCCCTCGAGTGGGCAACCTCGTGCCCGCCGCCGCGCCACAACTTCATCTCCCTGCCGCGTATCCGCTCCGAGCGTCCTGCCTTCGAGCTGCACTACCCGCACATGGTGGAGCGCATGCGCCGTGAGGCCCACGTTGGCCACCACGACGAGCGAGCTGAGAAGACTCAGTCTCCCAGCCCCGCCGCAGTTGGCGCCGACAACTAACGGTGCCCGGCCCCCATTGCGGGGCCGCACCAGCACTACCTCGTAGAACCTCCGACTGATATTCGACCCCCGGTAGAGATCCCTCTCTCCCGGGGGTCGATGCATCGACAACAGGAAAGTACCAGCCACCGTGGCCGCACAATCACCTAACCTTGACAATCCAGACGCTTTGCAGGTCTCGCTGCAGGAGGGACTGCAGCCGGCAGCTATTACCGTTTCCGGGCCCGACCGCCCTGGCGTAACCGCCTCCTTCTTCCGCGTGCTCTCGTCTAACGACGTGCAGCTTCTCGATGTCGAGCAGTCCCAGTTCCGCGGTTTCCTTTCGCTGGCTGCCTACGTCGGTTTTCACCCCGATCGGGAGGTGCGCCTGCGCGAGGGTCTTACCGAGACCCTGCGTGCCCACGGGCAGAAGATAACGGTCGAGGTCGTCGAAGGAATCGTGCAGTCGCGGCCCCGCTCCAGCCACGTCGTCGTGGTGATGGGTAACCCGGTGACTGCCGCGAACGTCTCGGCCATCGGCCAGACCTTGGCCAATTATGGCGCCAACATTGACCGTATCCGGGGGATCGCGGATTACCCGATCACCGGCCTGGAGCTGATGATCACCATCGCCAACCCCGAGCCCGGTGGTGGCCAAGCGCTGCGCAAGGCGCTGGCTGAGCTGACCGGACAGCTGGGCGTCGACATCGCCATTGAGCGCGCTGGCTTGCTGCGCCGTTCGAAGCGCCTGGTCTGCTTCGACTGCGATTCCACCCTCATTACAGGCGAGGTCATTGAGATGCTGGCTGCCCATGCTGGCAAAGAGGCTGAGGTTGCCGAGGTCACGGAGCGAGCAATGCGCGGCGAGTTGGATTTCGAGGAGTCGTTGCGGGAGCGCGTCGCCACCCTCGCGGGCCTGGATGCTTCGGTCATCGACGCCGTCGCCGCCGACATTGAGCTCACCCCCGGCGCCCGCACGACCATCCGCACCCTGAAGAAGATGGGTTACCGTACAGCGGTGGTGTCCGGTGGCTTCAGCCAGGTGCTCGAGGACTTGTCCGAAGAGCTCGAGTTGGACTACACCCGCGCTAACACGTTGGAGATCGTTGACGGCAAGCTCACCGGCCGGGTCATTGGGAAGGTCGTGGACCGTGCGGCAAAGGCCGAGTTCCTGCGCGAGTTCGCCGAGGACTCCGGATTGAAGATGTACCAGACCGTCGCCGTCGGCGATGGTGCCAACGATATCGACATGCTGTCCGCGGCGGGCCTGGGTATCGCCTTTAACGCGAAGCCCGCGCTCCGCGCGGTTGCGGATACCTCGGTGAACCATCCCTTCTTGGACGAAGTCCTGCACATCCTTGGCATCCCTCGCAACGAGATTGACGTCTCAGACCTGGAGGATGGCACCTTCCGCCGCGTCCCGCTCGAACAATGACCGACTCCCTCGCCTTCGCCCACGCGCTCCTCGTGGAGCGGGTGAGCAGCGATCGGCGGGCTCGGTCCGAGGACCCCAACGACCCGGAGACCGTGCAGGCAATGCAGATCGCGTTGCACCTCCCGAAAGTGAATCCGCCGCGCCGCACCGACCTCTTGGAGGCGGCCGCCCGCGCGGTGGTCAGTGTGTGCCTGGCGGAGGAGGTAGCCACCGACGATAGATGGCGGATCGGCTTGGAGTCGTGGTACGGCCACCTCATCCGCAAAGTGGCCCGCCGGGCGCGGAACAAGGCGTGGGAGGAGGTGCAGGCCATCCCGGGAGTTACTATCGACGCCGCCGGGGCCCTGGCTCGCGCCTTCGTCCCGACCGCAGTCAGCCGCGTCCCCGCCGCGGTGCGCAAGCTGCAAATCCATGGCACGGAGCTGCCAGCGGATGATCCCGGGCCGGTTGACCCCACGGTGCCTCTGATTGTCATCGATGGGGGTCTGTCCATGACCACCGGCAAGGCCGCCGCCCAGGTGGGCCACGCCAGCATGCTTCTGGCCGCCGCCCGCGACCTGGCTTGGGTACGCGGGTGGGCAGAGAAGGGCTTCCCGCTCAATGTGCGGGAGGTGACATCAGCTGAGTTTCGGCAGGAGAGTGACCGGCTGGGAGCGGTCGTAGTGCGAGATGGGGGATACACGGAGGTGGAACCTGGCGCGCGCACCGCCGTCGCCTGTGCACCGTGACGCCCGATACTAAATGTCGCTAAGCGACCTCTCGCGTGGCATACTCTTGTGGTCCAAATATTTTCCACGAGAAATGGGGAGTCACTGTGACCCAGCCATACGATCCTTATAGTGCCAACGAGGGGGAGAACTCCGGCTACGCTGGATACTCCGAAAACCCGCAGGCTTTCGATACTTCCAACCGCACGATCGACGCAGTTGAAAGCTTCACGCAGGGTTCGAAGGCCTTGTTCAGCAACTTCCTTCCGTGGGTGCTGTCCTTCCTGGTGTACTTCGCTGCCCTCATGGCCCTGGTAGTTGTGTTCATCATTCCGGTGTTAATGTCCAGCAGCACCACGACTGACGCGTATGGCTATGACAACTCCACCGAAGTTTCCCCCGGCGGAATCATCGCCATGGTCGTGGCTTACATCGTGATGTTCGCCGTGAGCTTCGTGTGGAACCTCAACATGTACCGCAATGGCGTACGCCAAGTGCGCGGCGAAAATGTAACTTTCGGTGACTTCTTCAAGCTTTCAGGTCTGGGGGCCCCGCTGGGTGTCTACCTGTTGGCCTCCATTCTGACCTTCATCGGCATGGTGTTGTTCATCATTCCCGGGCTCGTCGTGGCGTTCTTCCTTTTGTTTGCCATGAGCATGATTTTCGTTCGCCCGCAGGACGGCGTCATGGGCGCGCTGCGGAGTTCCTTCGAGATTGTCAAGGCCAACCCCGGGGCGACCTTCCTGATCGCGCTGTTCACCATCCTGTTGCAAGGTGTCGGTAGCCTCATCGTCATCGGCGTGATCGTGGCCGTCCCGATGACCATGTGCATCTTCGCTCACGCCGCCCTCAAGGCCAGCGGCGAGCCGATTCCTTACCGCTCCTGAACTAAGCGGCTGAGGGCACCACGCACGACCTTCGGGTCGGTGGTGTCCCAAAATCCGGGCATGGAGGCCCGGAGGAATGATCCATAGCGCTTGGTCGCCAAGCGGTTGTCGAGCACTGCCACGACACCGCGGTCGGTGACCGAGCGCAATAGACGCCCAGCACCTTGGGCGAGCAGGAGAGCCGCATGGGTGGCGGCTACCTCCATGAATCCATTGCGCCCCTCGGCGGTCGCGGCCTCTTTCCGGGCCTGCAGCAGTGGGTCATCCGGGCGGGGAAAGGGAACCCGGTCGATGAGAACGAGAGAACAGGAAGCCCCTGGTACATCCACGCCCTGCCACAGGGTGAGGGTGCCGAAGAGGCAGGTGTTGTCGTTCTTAGAAAACTTCTCCACGAGCGCGCCGGTGGCGTCGTCTCCTTGGCACAGGACGTCGAAGGGCAACCGTGAGCGCATGGCTTGGGTGGCTTGTTCGGCGGCTCGCCGGGAGGAGAAGAGTCCGAGGGTGCGCCCGCCGGCAGCCATGATGAGCTCGTAGATCTCTTCGAGGGTCTCGGGGGAGAGGCCATCGCGGCCGGGGTCGGGCAGGTGGCGGGCGGTGTAGAGAATGCCGGCCTTAGCTGGGTCAAAGGGGGTGCCCACGTCGAGGGAATCCCACGTTCCTTTGGGTAGGCCCCAAGCAGCGGCCATCGCGTCGAATCGCCCGCCGAGTGTCAGCGTGGCCGAAGTCAGAACCACGGTCTGTTCGGAGAACAATCGAGAGTGCAGCAGCCCAGCGACGGACAGGGGTGCCACGGTGAGGACGTCGCCGCGACGCTCGTCACGGTCGAGCCAGACGACATCGCGCTGGGCCGCGGGATCGGTCTCGGCGAAGACGTCGAGGATGCGAACGACGGCGTCGTGAAGCTCCATGAGATGGTTGCTCAAGTTGTGCCGCTCGGCGGCCTTTTCCGGGTCGGCCGCGGCTTCGCCCTCGGGGGCGCGGGCGACGGCGTCGCGAAGCGACCACAGGCAGTCACGCAGTCCCGCAAGGGGACCGCGGGCGTCCTCGCTTATCGACGTCCACCTGCCTTCCGGCAGGTCTTCAGCCACCTGCAACCAGTCGTCGACGTCTTCTTCAAGCTTGGTGCCGTCTGCGTCGAGCTTTGCGGCGCGCTTCGCGGCGAGCTTGAGCGTGGCGGAGGAGAGCTCATTGGTGGCGACGGAGGTAATGCGGCCGTCGAGCTCGTGGGCCTCGTCGATGATGACGGTGTCGTGTTCCGGAAGGATGTTGACATCGGCCAGTGCGTCGATGGCCAGGAGGGCGTGATTGGTGACGATGATGTCCACCTCGTTCGCTTCCCGGCGCGCGAGCTCCGCGAAGCAATTCTCGCCGTGGGGGCAGCGGCTGGCACCCAAGCACTCGCGGGAGGTGACGGAAACCTGACGCCAGGCCTGATCGGGCACGCCGGGATCGAGGTCGTCTCGGTCGCCGCGGGTCGTTTCCTGCGCCCAATCGTGGACGCGGGCGATGTGGCGGCCCAGCCAGGAGACGTCAGCTTCGTCGATAAGCGCATCAGCTGGCTCCTCGACGGCGCCGATCCTGTTGAGGCAGACGTAGTTCGAACGGCCCTTCATGATGGCGAAGGTGGGACGGCGCTCCATGAGCGGCTCCAGCGCTTCGACGAGGCGCGGGAGATCGCGCTCGACGAGCTGGCGCTGCAGGGCGATCGTCGCCGTGGAGATGATGACCTTGGTGTTAGTCGCCTGCGCATGACGAATTGCCGGGACGAGGTAGGCGAGCGATTTGCCGGTGCCGGTACCAGCTTGGACGGCGAGGTGCCGCTCGCCCTCCAGGGCGGCGGTGACGGCCTGCGCCATCCGCACCTGCCCATCCCGGCGGGTGCCGCCAAGGGCGGCCACGGCGGCGTCGAGAAGCTCTTCGGTGGATGGCGATAGGGGTTGTTCAGACACTAAATGCTACTGACGTTCGGCGGGGAAACCGACGAATCGGATGGAGATCGATGGTTCATCGCGGGAGAGCGCGAGGCCCTCCCAGGGCAGGGTGAGTAGCTGGGTAGCGAGGTACTCGCGGGAATCATGCAGGCTCGGCAGGCCTTCCAGGACCTGGCCGTCGCGCACGAGGGGAGTGGACAGCACCGCGGACTTGAGGTGGCCAACCTCAGGATCGGGAGCATCGAAGGGGTAGACGAGTTCCTCCACCGCCACGCCCGAGGCGCGGTAGGTGCGCAAGGCTCGCTTGGCGCCGCCGGTCATGCCCTTGCCGCTGGAACGCTTGGACACGGGGTGGCCATCGACCTCAACGAGCTTGTACACCATGGACGCGGTCGGCGCGCCGGAGCCGGTGACCACGGAGGTACCCACGCCGAAGGCATCGACCGGGTCACCTCGCAGGCCAGCGATGGCGAACTCGTCGAGGTCGGAGGAGACGACGATTCGGGTGTTGTGCGCGCCGAGGTCATCGAGTTGCTTACGCACGCGGCGGGTGACGGCACCTAAGTCACCGGAGTCAATGCGGACGCCGCCGAGTTCCGGGCCCGCGACCTCAATCGCCGTCTCGACGCCCTTGGTGATGTCGTAGGTATCCACCAGCAGGGTCGTATCAATGCCGAGGGAATCTATCTGCGAGCGGAAGGCGGCGGCCTCGTTGGGCGTGCCATCTTCGTTGATGTGCAGCAGCGTCCAGGCGTGGGCGGACGTACCCGAGGCGGGAATGCCATAACGGTGCGCGGCCTCAAGGTTGGAGGTGGCTTCGAAACCCGCAAGGTAGGCCGCCCGGGAGGCCGTAACTGCGGCGTATTCATGCGTGCGGCGCGACCCCATCTCGATGATCGGGCGACCATCAGCGGCGGTGACCATGCGGGCGGCGGCAGAGGCGACTGCGGAATCGGCGTTCATGATGGAGAGGATGACCGTCTCCAAAATGACGCATTCGGCGAATGTGCCGCGCACGGTCAGCAGCGGCGAATAGGGGAAATAGAGCTCACCCTCGCGGTAGCCGTCAATCTGTCCCGTGAAACGGTAATTGCGCAGGTATTCCAGGGTCTGTTCGTCGAGGAAGTCGAGCGTGGCCAGTTGGGCCTCAGTGAAGACGAAATCCTGCACAGCGTGGAGCACCCGGGCGGTGCCGGCAACGACCCCGTAGCGCCGCTCGTTGGGCAGACGGCGGGAGAAAACCTCGAAGGCGCAGGAGCGATGGGCGGTTCCATCACGCAGGGCGGCCTGCAGCATAGTCAGTTCGTACTTGTCCGTCAGCAACGATGTCGAACGATTTTGGGGCAGGGAAGACGCTTTAACCGTGTTCACACCGCCTACCTTAATGCAGGGAGGAGAGTAGCCGGGTTAGCGGGAGAATTGGATCGTCACCCAGACGCGGCCATGAGCCTGAGCCACGCCGATGCCGTAGAAGGTGTGGTCGGGATCAATGAGGACGTTGAGGTGGGGCTCTGAGCGGATCCACGCATCGACGAAGTTATAGGCACTGGCCTCGCCAACAGGGAGGTTGTGCTGGATCATCGCGACATTGTCCTTCGTCGCCTCTTCCTTTCCCAGCACCGCGGTACGCTCGGCCCACTTCTGGGCCTGGCTCTGCAACTCGAACACGTCCATCACCACGGGATTGACGGGGGTGTTGTAGCGCAGCTCCAGGATTGCGGTGTTGAGCTCTGTGCGGATCTCCTCCAGCTGGGCCTGCTCCTCAGGCGAGGGGGACTCGTAGGACTGCTCGGGATTGACGGGGTCAATGGGGTCCGCGCCGGAGGCGCTACCGAAAATCATCGACAAAATGGTGCCAATGGCACTGACGAAGAGGCCGATGTGGCGCAGGAGATCACGCAGCCCGCTGGGGCTGGTGAAAAGCTCGGTGAGTCCTCTGGCCATAACGGTGTGTCGCTCCCTGTGGGGTTGGGGCCGCTCAAAACGCGGGAAACGGGTGACAAGGACTGAACCTACAACATTCTTCGGCCAGTCTCTACCGGTTTCTGCACCGTCACCCGCCAGCTTTCTGGTCGGGTGACTAGGCTGTGTGACATGAACTGTGACATGGCCTGCCCACATGTGATGAGTTCGCCGATGCCGATGGCGACCCCGGAACTCGACGAGGCGATCGAGGTCAACGTCGCCACGGCTGAGAATCTGCCGTGGATGTGCATCGTCTGGGATGACCCGGTCAACCTCATGAGTTACGTCGCTTATGTCTTCCAAACGGTCCTGGGTTATGACCGGAAACGGGCGAGCGAATTGATGATGCAGGTGCACACCGAAGGCAAGGCCGTGGTTTCCTCGGGCGAAAAGGACAAAGTGGAGGGCGATGTGAAGAAGCTGCACGTCGCCGGCCTCTGGGCCACCATGCAGCAGGCCGGATAGGCGGGGTTTGAGCGCTATGAAGAGTTGGAAAAAGAAGAAGGGGCTCATGCGGGCCCCCAAATTCACCACCGTTTTGGAGCCGATGGAACGCGAGGTCCTGGGCAACCTCACGGCCGCGGTGAGCGAGGCGATTATCGCCCGCGCGCAGTCCGCCCCCCGCGATGAGTTGTCCGAGCTCACTGGTATCCCGTCCGGGCACAAGGACGCCCCGGACGACCCCGCGATGGCGCGCCTGCTGCCCGATTTCGAGCGCGAAGGTGATGAGGAGTACGAGGGCGATAATTCCCTCCTGCGCAGCCTCCACGAGAATGACATCTGCCGCGCCAAGCTGGCCAACCTGCAGGTCATCGCTGAGGCCGTGGGCCCCGATGGTGGCGTTGAGCTCACTCTTTCGGAGGAGGAAGCGTGGGCATTCATCACTGGCCTCAATGATCTGCGCCTCTATCTTTCGGCCACGCCCCGAGGCATCGATGCCGACGTCGACGCCGACCGGGAGATGCTCGTCGAATGGCTCGGCTTCAACCAGGACAGCCTCCTCACGGCGCTCAACGGTAGCTGAGATGACGTCGGCCTCGCTTATCGACGTCCCCGGGGTCCGACTCGGCCACGCCAGCCTGGGGGACACGGGGGTCACCGTTGTCATGGCAGGTTCGGAGGGCATGATCGCGGCCGTCGATGTCCGCGGGGGCGGACCCGGCACCCGCGAGACGGATCTGCTGGCTCCCCACAACACTGTCGACCGCGTCCACGCCATCGCGCTGTGCGGAGGGTCGGCCTTCGGCCTCGCCGCCGCCGACGGCGTCATGAGCGAATTGGAACGCGTCGGCATTGGGTTCCCCGTCCGTGGGGAAGGGCTACCCGGACCGCGGGTGCCCATCGTCCCGGCGGCCGTCATCTTCGACCTTTTCGTCGGTGATGCCGCGCACCGCCCGACCGCCCCGGATGGGGCGGCGGCGACCCGTGCGGCGCTGGAAGGGCCGGGCGATGGTGGGGGAGTGGGGGCGTCGGCAAGCATTGGTGCCGGATGCGGGGCCACGGCGGGAGTGCTGCGCGGCGGATTCGGGCAAGCTTCCGTCGCGGTGGGAGAGTACGTCGTTGCGGCTGGGGTCGTGGCGAACCCGGTCGGCTCGGTTATTGATCCCCAGACGGGACGGCTTTATGGCGACCCCCGGCTGCCCGCCGTGGACTTGGGGCGGTTCCTGGGGTTGGAGCATCCGGCTGCGAAGCTGAACACGACGATCGGGGTGATTGCGACCGACGCCCCGGTGTCGACGGCGCAGGCGAAGCGCTTGGCCATGGTGGGCCACGACGGCATCGCCCGCGCCGTTAGGCCAGCTCATTCGCCCCTCGACGGGGACACGCTCTTTGCCGTGTCGACGGCTCCGGTTCCAGGTTCGATTGACACGGCCACGCTCGGCGAACTGTGCCGGGCCGCGGCCGACGTAGTCGAAGCGGCCATCGTCGCAGCAATTATCAACGCCGCGCCCGGCTATGGACTAGAGACCTACGCTGCCTTGATTGCCGCCACCCGATAACCTGGGTGGCACTATGAGTCAGTTTCCGATCAACCCCACGCCACCCTCACCGGCGCTGTCCCCCTCAGGCCGCCAACGTTCGCCCATGCGTTCCGGCCTGATGTTTGCCGGTGTATACGTAATATCAATATGGATTGTACATATTATAAACACGATTATTTTCGGGGGAGACCTGGTCTATTTCGGCATCCATCCGCTGGACTTGTCATCAGTGTGGCACATTTTCAGCTCACCGTTCTTGCACGCCGACATTAACCATCTCATTTCCAATACGGTGACCGGAGCGATCTTTAGTTTCCTAGTTGGGGCGTCCGGTGCGCGAGTGTGGTGGGAAGTAACGGCCTTTGTTGTCATTTTGGGCGGTGCGGGAGTGTGGTTGCTTGGTGGTGTAGGAACCAATCACATCGGAGCTTCCGGACTGGTGTATGGCTGGCTGGCGTACCTGCTGGTGAGGGGAATTTTCAACCGCAGCTTCTCGCAGATTCTCACGGGCGTCATACTCGGCGTCTTCTATTCCGGCCTGGTCTGGGGTGTATTGCCGGGCGTGCCGGGAGTGTCGTGGCAGGCGCACCTATTTGGCGCGATCGGGGGTATGGCAGCGGGTGTTCTCATTACGTCGGATGACCCGCCCGCCTTGCAGGAAAAGCGACGACAGAAGCAAATTTCCCGTGGAAAAATAAGTTAAATATCAGGCGTTAGCAGGAATTTCTCAGAATGTGAAAAGAATGGTCACATCAAACGAAGATGTGCGCTAGTATATGGCAACATGAAAGCGAATGAGTCGCCGGTGTTCATGGAACTCAGCGAACAAGAGACGGGCACCTGGACACACATGTGGGCCTTTCACTCCGGCATTCACTCTCGCTTGGATTCGCGGCTGAAGCAGGAAGCCGGCGTCAGCCACGTCGAATACCTTGTCTTATACAACCTCGCCAGGGCGGGCGAGCGCCGCCTCCGCATGAGCGACCTCGCGCAGGCCTGCCACATGACCCTGTCGCATTTCTCCCGCGTGATCACCCGCCTCGAGCTACAGGGCATGGTGGCCCGCATGCCCGACTCCGTGGACGGGCGCTCCACCCTCGCTGAAATCACCGAGCAAGGCTCCGCGCTTCTCGCATTGGCCAGCCCGGGTTTCGTCTCCGAGGTCCGCTCCATGGTGTTCGACCACCTCGAACCGGAGGAATCAGTGGCTCTGGGCAACGCCATGCGCAAACTTGCCACGGCTGCAGTGGAGCACCGCAGCTAGCAGTAGCATGGGGGCCGTGATGTCCTCTCCTGCACCTTCACCCGGGCCCGACGCGCCGATTGGCATTTTCGATTCCGGGGTGGGCGGGCTGACGGTGGCCCGCACGATCGTCGATCAGCTCCCGCACGAATCAATCATCTACATCGGTGACACCGCCAACGGCCCCTACGGCCCACTCCCCATCGCCGAGGTCCGCGAGCACGCCACTCGCATCGCCGATGAACTCGTCGACCGGGGATGCAAGATGCTGGTCATCGCCTGTAACACCGCTTCCGCGGCCTTTCTTCATGATGCCCGCGAACGCTATGACGTCCCCGTCATCGAGGTTATCCAGCCGGCCGTCCGCCGCGCCCTATCTACTACCCGCAACGGCCGCATCGGCGTGATCGGCACCGTCGGCACCATCAATTCCGGGGCCTACCAGGATCTCTTCGCCATCAATCCCGGTGTGGAAGCCTATGCCCAGGCCTGCCCCAGTTTCGTCGACTTCGTAGAACGAGGCATCACCTCCGGGCGGCAAATTCTCGGAGTGGCGGAAGCATACGTGGAACCGCTGCAGGCGGCGGGCGTCGATACGCTCGTGTTGGGCTGCACCCATTACCCTCTGCTGACCGGCGTGATCCAGCTGGCTATCGGTGACCATGTCACCCTCGTATCCTCCGCGGAGGAGACTGCGAAGGACGTACTGCGCGTGCTCACCCGCGATGACCTGCTCGCTGACCCGGAATCCGACCCGGTCCGGCTGTTCGAGTCGACCGGCGACCCCGAGAAGTTCGCCCAGTTATCCGAACGCTTCCTCGGCCCCGGACTCACCCAGGTCCAGCAATCCACCGCGCACTGACGTACGGGGGTGCTACGGACTCGAAAAATACCTTCATTCGTGGCACAGTTAACCCATGAAGTTGACCATCCTCGGTAGCTCCGGAAGTGTGGGAGCTCCCCAAAATTCGGCCTCCGGATACTTGGTGTCCGTGGACAACTCCCCATCGGTGCTCGTCGATCTAGGCCCCGGGGTATTGGCCGCGCTGCAAGAGGTACAGGATCCATGTGATGCCCACGTGGTGTTCAGCCACCTCCACCCCGACCACAGCCTCGACTTTCCCTCGCTGCTGGTGTGGCGCCGTTTCCACCCCACTTCCCCCGCCCGCGGGCGTAACCTGTGCTTCGGTCCTTCCACCACGGAGACCTACCTCGGGCCGCTGTCCGCCGATCCGCCGGTCGTGCTCGATGACATGTCCGACACTTTCGCCTTCACATCCTGGACAGTGGGAGAGGAACACCTCCTCGGACGTGTTTCCGTCACCCCATTCCCGGCCGTCCACCCGGTCGAGGCTTACTCGCTACGCATCCGCGAGCACTCCAGTGGCAGGGTCATCGCCTACTCCGGCGACACCGGCTGGAATGACCAGCTCATCGAGTGCGCCCGCGGCGCCGACCTCTTCCTCTGCGAAGCCACCTGGACCGATCGGGGAGATGACGTCCCGCCGGACATGCACCTCAACGGCGCCGAAGCCGGAAGGGCGGCCCGCCTCGCCGGTGTGCAAAAACTCATGCTCGTGCACATCCCACCGTGGGCGGACCCCTTCTCTGCGGTAGCCGCCGCCCGCCGCGAATTCGATGGCCCCATCGAGATCGGCCTGCCCGGGATGGTCATCCAGTTCTAAGCCGGTAGCCTGAGGGGCATGACTTCTGATTTCTCGCGTGCCGATGGCCGCGCCCTCGACCAAATGCGCACCGTCCGCATCACCCGCGGCTTCACCAGCAACCCCGCCGGCTCCGTCCTCGTCGAGTTCGGTAACACCCGGGTTATGTGCACCGCCTCCATCGAGCTGGGCGTCCCCCGCTTCAAGAAGGGCTCCGGCGAGGGCTGGCTCACCGCCGAGTACTCCATGCTGCCCGCCTCCACCCACGATCGCATGCCGCGCGAGTCCATGCGCGGCAAGGTCAAGGGCCGCACGCACGAAATCTCCCGCCTCGTCGGCCGCGCCCTCCGCGCTGCCGTCGATCTCTCCCAGCTCGGCGAGAACACCATCAACATCGACTGCGACGTCCTCCAGGCCGATGGCGGCACCCGAACCGCCTCCATCACCGGCGCTTACGTCGCGCTTGCCGACGCCATCGCCGTCCTCCAAGCCCAGGGCGTCGTCCCGGGCAACCCGCTCCTTCCGCCCGTCGCCGCCGTCTCCGTCGGCCTCGTCGACGGCCACGTCTGCCTCGACCTGCCCTACGAAGAAGACTCCCGCGCCGAGGTCGACCTCAACGTCGTCATGACCGAATCCGGCTCCTTTGTCGAGGTCCAGGGCACCGGCGAACACGGCGACTTCGACCGCGCCCAGCTCAACGCGATGCTCGACTCCGCTGAAAAGGGCTGCCGCGAGCTCGTCGCCGCCCAGAAGTCCGCCTTGGGAATCTGATGCAGCTGCTCGTCGCCTCCAACAACGCCAAAAAGCTGTTGGAACTCGAAAGACTGCTTATCGACGCCGCCGTCACCGGCGTCGACATTCTCCCCCTCTCCGCAGTCCAGGCCTACTCCGAGCCCATCGAAGACGGCCGCACCTTCGCCGACAACGCCCTCATCAAGGCCCGCGCCGGCGCGGCAGCCACCGGCCTGGTGACCATCGCGGACGACTCCGGCCTCGCCGTCGACGAGCTCAACGGCATGCCCGGCGTGCTCTCTGCCCGCTGGTCCGGACAGCATGGCGACGATGCCGCCAACAACGCCTTGCTGCTGGCCCAGATGGCACACGTCCCTGACGCCCGACGATCGTGCGCTTTCGTCTCGGTATGCGCCCTCGTCACCCCCTCCGGCCAGGAGTTTCTCGCCGAGGGCCGCTGGGAAGGCCACCTCCTCCGGGAGCCCGTGGGTTCCAACGGCTTCGGCTACGATCCGCTCTTCCTCCCCGCCGACGACCTCGGCGCCGGGCGCTCCTCCGCGCAACTTAGCCCCGAGGAAAAGAACTCCCTCTCCCATCGCGCGAAGGCCCTGACCCAACTAGTGGAGGTCATTCGAGACCTGGCGGACTAATATGCCAGGAATGACTCCGCTGCGTACCGACGATCCCCGCAACCGACCCAGCACCCCCACCGGCGAGCGCCAGTACGTGCTCACCCTCGGGTGCCCGGACGCCACGGGGATCGTCGCCAAACTTTCGACCTTCCTCGCGGACAAGGGTGGCTGGATTACCGAAGCCGCCTACTTCACCGACCCCGAGAACAACTGGTTCTTCACCCGCCAGGCCATCCGCGCCGAATCAGTCTCCGAAACGATCGAAGATCTCCGCGAAGCCTTCGCCCCCGTCGCCGCAGAATTCGGCCCCCGAGCCCACTGGCGCCTCTGGGACACCGCCGAGCTCAAGAAAGCCGTCCTCCTCGTCTCCCGCGAAGGCCACTGCCTCCACGACCTGCTGGGCCGCGTCGCGGAAAACGACTACCCCATGGAAGTCGTCGCCGTCGTCGGCAACCACGACAACCTGGCCTACATCGCCGAAAACCACGGCGTCCCCTTCCACCACGTTCCCTTTCCCAAAGATGCAGTGGGCAAGCGCCGCGCCTTTGAAGATGTGGCCAGCATTGTCAACGGCTACGAGCCCGACGCCATCGTCCTCGCCCGCTTCATGCAAATCCTCCCACCCGACTTCTGTGAAATGTGGGCCGGACGCGTCCTCAACATCCACCACAGCTTCCTGCCCTCCTTCATGGGCGCCCGCCCCTACCACCAGGCCCACAAACGCGGCGTGAAACTCATCGGCGCCACCTGCCACTACGCCACCCCCGACCTCGACGACGGCCCCATCATCGAACAAGACGTCATCCGCGTCAGCCACAAAGACACCCCCGAAGAAATGCAACGCCTCGGCCGCGACGCCGAAAAACGAGTCCTCGCCCGCGGGCTGCGCTACCACCTCGAAGACCGCGTCCTCGTCTACGGCAACCGCACCGTCGTCTTCGACTAGCCAAACACCTCCGGGTCCTCGGGAGGCAACGGGAATGACGGCTGCCGCTCCGCCATGAAGAACGCAGCTCCCGACTCGTGGTTGAAAGCTAGCTCATCAACCGGTTCTTGCATGATGAAGAACCCTTCCACTCGAAGTTCGCTCTGGAAACCTAGGGGAACCGCATCCGCGGTGAGGCGTCGGCAAGCAATTCGCTGGGGACGAACATGCCGTTCGCCAACTCGATACCCCGGCTTTTGCCGCCTAAACGAGTGGGCATCGGCTCCGCGGGATCCAGCTCGCATACGATCGGAGACTCCGACAACCCACCGCCGATAATGCACCGACTGCGATTGGAAAACGAAAACCGGTAGCTCCCGTCCTCCGCGCGCAACGTGTCGGGGTCTACCGGCTGGAACACTGAAGAGCCTCGGTGGCGGTAGCACTACACCCAACCACAACTTCGGACGCCAAAAGTGCCACGAGGGCTGCAGGTAGTTTCATGCCCCTACATTGTCACGCATTGGTGCTGCTAGTCGAGGTGGAAAGCGGCCTTGACCTCGCGGCGTCGATTAGCTTCCACAATGAAGGACAAGAAAGGCACCACGCCAGCAATCGCGGTGGTGAACCACACGACCGGCTTCCAGCGGGCCTTCAGACCCAAGTTGAGGACCGACAGCAGATAAATGATGAACGCCCACCCGTGCAAAATGGCCACCCACGTCGCCCACTCCGGGATTTCCACCTTGAGCACGTACTCCAGCACCATGCGAACGACCAGGATCAGCAAGAAAACGCCGGTCACCCAGGCTGACACGGAAAAGAACTTGAGGGCGTTGGCAACCCGCCTCTGACGCTCGGGATGGATCTTAGCGGTGGACTGAGTGGTCATGTGGTGGGTTCTCCGTTGTCTGTGCGGTTTCGGGAAGCGCCACGGCGCGGCGTGTTGATCTCATTGAAAGTGTCGACGTCAATAGTGGGACGCTCGGGCAGGAAATCCTCATCGATCTCCGTGACCTGCTCACGGAACCTCTTCGCATCCGCCTGGTAGAGAAACTCCACGTCATCGGCGCTATTCGACGCCTCAATCATGTCGTTCTCATACTCCAAATACTTGCGATACGCGAAGATAAAAAACGCCCCAAACAGCGGCCACTGCAGCGCATACCCCAGATTTTGGAACGTGCCCGATCCTTCCTGGAACCGAGTCCACTGCCACCAAGCTAGCGCCAGCGTGCAGCCAACAGCGAGAGTGAGAAACACCAGGTGCGAGGCCCGCACCCTCTTCCGCTCCCGCTTCTTACCGTTGTCGTCGCTCACGGTTACACACCCTACCCTCCATCAATCAAAAGGCTTAGTTCTGGGTCCGAGCTCCGACAAGGTATGCTGTCTCAGGTACGCGCCCGTGGCGGAATTGGCAGACGCGCTGGATTTAGGTTCCAGTGTCTTATGACGTGAGAGTTCAAGTCTCTCCGGGCGCACCACACAAGCTGCGGAGCCAGGTGATTTCTGGTTCCGCAGCTTCTTTTGATTCTTCAGGCCAGCCTGGTTTTGGGGTTCGTGGTGACCTAAGGGGGCTCGGGCGTCGATTAGCGGGCTTAGGTCACCACGAACCCCGAGGGGGTGGCGGGGCGGTGGGGTTTTGTGTTTGCTGCGGGTTCCTGGTGACCTAAGGGGGCTGGGGCGTCGGTAAGCGGGCTTAGGTCACCACGAACCGTGAAGGGGCGGGAACCTCCGGGGTCGGGGACGTGTCTAAAAGAGCATGAGAGACCACGGCTGGCCGCCGGGCAAGGACTATTACACGACGCAGGAGTTACGCGCGCACGGATTCAGTGAGTATGTGCTGACCAGGCTCGTTAAGGAGGGGAGGCTCAGCAGGATTGTGCGCGGAATCTACACACACGTCGCGGTGACTGGGCAGCTGGTGCTGGAGGCAATCAATGAGCACAAGCCGCACGTGGTGTTCAGCGGCAAGACGGTAGCGGAGCTGTACCTGGGCAAAGAGATCACGTTGCCGTTGCACGCGGTGGTGGAGCGAGGTTCGTCCAAGGCGCAGTCGCCGGTGGTCAAGGTGCGGGAGCGAAAGAAGGTCGATGTGCGGATGATGGCCAATGTGCGGGTGGTCAGTGCCTTGGCCGCGGCGGGGGATGCAGCAGGCATGGAGATGGCGCGGGAGCTGTTGGAGGTGCGTTATGCCAGCAAGAAGGGCAGGGAGGATTTCGAGAGAGACAGGCACGCGATGAGACGATTCCCGAAAAAGATTGCGCGGGCGGTAGCCGCGGCGGCGGTGGGGCTGATTCGTGGACGGAGCGCCGGCTATTCCGCGAGTTGCAGGCGAGGGGCTGTGGGGGATTCGAGGGGAATGCGCAGCTGGGGCCGTATCGCTTTGATGGGGTGGATCACCAGGCGCGGGTGGTGGTGGAGGTCAATGGGTTTGAGTATCACGGTGCCAACAATCGGAAGAACTACACGAAGGATCTGTGGAAGCTAAATGCCGCGCAGCGTCGGGGTTATATCGTCCTCAGCTTCACGGAACGCTGCGTCGAGTGGCATTTAGGGCAGGTGGTGGAGATGGTGATGGACACCGTGAGGTGGCGGCGAGCGACCCGGGAGGGGCGGACGCCGACAACGCCGTTGAAGGTGGAGCAGGTGGGCTTGTGGCGCTGGCATGCGTCATTCACCCACCTCGAGCCTTAGGGGGTGAGCATCACCTTGAGGGCGGTGCGGGAGTCCATGGCGGAGTAGGCGGCGGGGGCGTCGATAAGCGGGAGGGAAAGGTCGAAGACCTTGCCGGGATTGATCTCTCCGCTGAGGACCTGGGTGACGGCGGGTTCCAAGTAGGCGCGGACGGGGGCCGGGCCGCCGGTGAGGCTGGCGTTTTTGCCGAAGAGGGAGCCGAAGCCGATGGGGGCGGATTCGTACTGGGGGACGCCGACGCGGGAGATGACGCCGCCGGGGCGGACGATGCCGTAGGCCTGCTCGTAGGCGGGCATGTGGCCGACGGCTTCGAGGACGACGTGGGAGCCTTCGCCGTTGGTGAGGGCCATGACCTCGGCGATTCCTTCCTCGCCGCGGGTGGAGACGACGTCGGTCGCGCCCCATTCGACGCCGAGGTCGGTGCGGTCGCGGTGGCGGCCCATGAGGATGATGCGTTCGGCGCCCATCTGGCGGGAGGCGAGGACGGCGGAGAGGCCGACGGCGCCATCGCCGATGACGGTGACGGTTTTGCCGGGGGACACGGAGCCCTTGAAGGCGGCGTGGTAGCCGGTGAGGTAGACGTCGGAAAGCGAGAGGAGTGAGGCGAGGAGGGCGTCGTCGGCGATGGCGGGGTTGATGCCGGGGACGGGGACGAGGCTGCCGTCGGCAAGCGGGATGCGGGCGAGCTCGGCTTGGAGGCCGGCTGCCTCGGGCGTGCCGTAGAAGCCGCCGTGCGGGCAGTTGGTCTGGAGGCCTTCGCGGCAGAACTCGCAGGTGTTGTCCTGGAAGGCGAAGGGGACGATGACGAAGTCGCCTTTGCTGATGTGTCGCACTTCAGGGCCAACCTCTTCGACGACGGCGATGAGCTCGTGGCCCATGGAACGGCCGTGTTCACGGGCGGGCATGTCGTGGTAGCGGTGCAGGTCAGAGCCGCAGACGCAGGCGCGGACGGTGCGGACGAGGGCGTCGGTGGGGAATTGAATGATGGGGTCCGGGACGGTGTCGACCCGGACATCGCCGGCGCCGTAGAGGAATGTGGCTTTCATCGTGTTGCCTCTCTTTAGGTGGTTAAGTCCGAACTTAGTCGCGCGACGTGCAGCGCGAGGTAGGCGACTTCGTCTTCGGTGAGGGGGATGCCGAGGCGCAGCTCAAGGACGCGGGCCAGGCGGGCGGCGCATTGGATGGCTTCGGGGTGGGAGAGCTCGAGGCTGGAGGTCAACACCGCCATGCCTTCTTTGAGTTGGCGACCGTCGCGGGCGCGGACGAAGAAGTAGCGCAGGTGGGTGATGAAGCGGGCAGCGGAGATAGAGGATCGGTCGAGGGAGATGTCGTAGGAGGAATCGATGATCTCGAAGAGCTGGGAGAACACCCCGGTCATGGTGTAGGTGTCGGAGAGGTCATCGGTGTGGAAACCGGCGTTGACCAGGTGCAGGGCGACGGCCACGGCCTCCGATTCCGGCAAGTCCACCTCCACCTGCGAAGAGACCTTTTCGACGATCGCGCGGGCTGCGGCGTACTCATCCGGGTACAGGTGGGAGACTTCCGCCTGCAGGGGGTGTGGCCCCAGGGCCACCCCTCCCTGGGCCCGCTGGACGGCGAAGGAAAGGTGGTCGGCGAGGGCGACGACGGTGGCGGGACCCGGGGAGGTGGGGAGGGTGGAGGTGAGGGCGTCGTCGGCAAGCATGACGAACTCGGGGTCGATGGCCGAGAGCATGCCAGCGAGGTGGTCTTTATCGCGGCCCTCCTCGGGGACGAAGGTCCGGGTGATCTTGGCGGTGTTGTAGGCGTCGAGGGCGTCCTGGGGGTGGAGGTTGATCGCACTGGCGGGGAGAACGTGTGCGGTGACAAGGGTGTGGATGTACTGGTCGCTGGTGGCCATTGCTGGTCCCTTCGGTGGTGATGGGGTCGGGTGACCTGGTGGCCTCCCTCCCTCCCGGCGTTTTTTGCCGAAAAGGCACCTCTGGTGCCATAGGAGTCTCGACCGGAGTGCAAGCCCTGGCCCGTCCGGAGGGGAAGAAGTTTTCCGCGAAATAAGCGAGCTTGCGAGCGCGTGGGAAAAGTTTTCCCCGTAGGACGGCGACCGCAGGGAGAGGGGCTTGCGTGTAGGGAGAGCGACGTACAATGCCCGAAGGGCTTTTTGGCAAAACGCCTCTGACCGCGCAGCGGTCTGGGGTGTAAGAAGAAGGGGGCTGGCCCGCAGGGTCGGCCCTTAGTCAGCGCACACCGTAGGTGTGGGCCTCCTTTACCACGGAGAGCATTCCAGGGGCTTTTTTCCACGGGAGTTGATCCCGGGGCCCTAACCCAGGTCAGGAGAGGATGGCTTTTAAATCTTCTCGTCACTCGGTTTGAGCGTATGGCAATATGGCTAGCTATACGCCCATACAGGTTCTCGGGAGTGTCACCGTGGACTGACCTGGCCGACGGTCATTTTTGCATAGGACTCGAATAGGAGTTCTTGTCGCTGGCGTTCGGTGGTGAGCTTTCGGGGCGCTCCGAAGGCTTTGTCGACCGCTCGGTCGAGAGTGTCGTGGGCTTTGATAAGTGCTGGGTCCATTGCCAGCGGGTTGTAGTGTTCAGCCAAGGAGCGTTCGGGGTAAAGGAGGGTGTCAGATGGTTTGTGTGTGAGGGGAATCCCTCACACACAAACCATCTGACACCCTCCTGCAGCCTAATCGTGCGATGCACGCTCGCTAATAGTAAGTGAGTCGAAGTTCCTATTTGCAGCAGCACACGAGAAGATACCCATGAACCTGGTTCTCCCACACTCACGACATCAAAATCCCTAGTTTGCAGCAGCACCTAATTTTTCATCTCCTGATGGCCGCTTCATGCCAGCATTATCCGGCTGCCTCGGATACCCGGTTCATAATTACCGATTCCAGGTTAAGCTGACAATAGGAGAACATCGTCGTGAGGTGTTTGAGAAGATCGCCTATCCTCGTGGGCAGTTCCTTTTGTCATGCCCGTGGTAGCCACACACGCTGCACTGACCTGCGTTAGAGGAAACTTCACAAGAACGCTTGTCGTGTCCCGATTCTCCACACCAAGAGCATGTACGGGTTCTAGATGACTCCACAGTTAATTCCTTCGCATTCTAAGAGGATAATTCCGAATACAAGCTTATCAGGTGCTGTTATAACAGTTGATTCGATGGTGTTTAAACAGGAATTTCTGCTTACCAACTATTGGTAATCGTGCAGCACACGATAGGCCGAAATTCTATTGATTTGGCCCAAACCGCGAGTTTTCCACCACCCCATTCGCAGGGGAAGGGCCGCTTACCCTGTCAAAACATTGCCGGTTCGTCGTCTACCTCCACTAGGATCAGGAGTTTTTCCAGCGGTACCCGGGCCTCGGGATCAGCTTTACCTGCCGAGGTGAACTCCAGCCCTTCGTCGGTGAGGACTTCTCGTGCGGTTCGGGTCTCGCGGGGATCCAACCAACGGAAGTTCTCTGCCACAGCCCCGTCACCTCGTAGCACCCGGTGGGCATTGAGGACCTCGTGCTCGGCAAGGTGATTGCCAACTGATTGGGCGTTGGTTCCCGCGGCAGCGGCGACATCCCCGTAGCGTGCCCAGTGACCAGCGGGAATAGTCGCCACAATCGACCTGACCTTGCTCCACAGCGGCGACAGATCAGTATCTGCCACCCCGACGTCGATGGGGCCCGGCCAGGTGTCGATGATCTGATCCGCCAGCAGACGGGCCCGCTCGCGGATCTCATCAGGTCCCCAAATCTGGAAATCCTCGAGAGTGCGGTTCAGTGCCAGACCGGACTTCAGGTACGCGTCCTTTTTCAGGTCGAACGACTTGTTGCCCATCTCGCTGTTGTACCCGGTCAGCGTGAGATTACCCAGCGTGTGCACGGTTGCGTTGTGCATCTCTTCGACCTGGTCGTCCCCGTAGACGGAAGCCAGATGAGCGCGCCACTCTGCGTTGAGCGTTTGCGGCATGATGTGCTCGATGCTCAGCTTCGCGGTGTCGACCGGTTCTTTCGAACCGAAGGACTCCTCCAGCCAGCGCAACACGATACTGCGGTGGCTGCGCCGGCCATTGAGGAAGTATGGAGATTCAGCCACACCCGCTCGGACGCGCTCGTCGGTGGCGAAGTGGCGCCGCCCGGTGGACAACAGGCGGTGAATCTGCCGGTCGACCGGCTCCTGGTCGTCCAGCTGGTTGAGGATCTGCGGGAAAATCCGGTTGAGTCCCTGCGTGCTTTGCCCCATCAGAAGGCGTCGGACCAGGTATGACTCGATCAGATGCAGTGCTCGTTCAAGTTCCTCGTTGCTGACACTGCCCTGTGCGCGGCGACGCAGCAGTTCCAGCATCAGGGCATGCGGAGTCGAAGCGTCCCAGGCTTTCAGCCGCTTCAAGCGGAAGCGGACACCCGGGTCTTTCTCCCGCGCGGGGTCGAGAATCAGCGCGTACTGGCCAGCCAGGGAGGCCAGACGGGCGACCTCGTGTTCGATGTCGTCCTCGGTTCCCAGGTTGGACAGTTTCTTCTGGTACTCGTTGAACGTGTCGTTGATCTTCAGGGTGGGTTTGGTGGCCAGAAGGTCCAGCCAGAACAGTTGCTCGAGGGCCTCGTTGGTGGGAAGGAGGTTCTGCATCGGCATCCAGTACCGCTTATGAACGCCCTCCCCTCGGGTGGGTAGCCCCATGAAGATGAAGTTGCGGATCAGATCACCCTGGGTGAGCTTGAGGCCGGTGTTGTTCAGGGACTGGAAGATCCGGTGGACGTTGTCCTCCGGGTGAGTGCTGATGGATACCACCGTCAACCCCATCAGGACCGCAGTTTCCAGGTGGGCGATGTCCTCGGGGTCGTCAGGATCGTCGAACTCTTCCAACCTGGAGCGGAAGAACCGGAAGGCTGCGCCGACCTGGTCGTCACCTCCGCTGTGGGCATCCCGGTTGATCACGGCGAAGTAGGCGTCCCGGTCCTGCTGGGTGGGTACCAGCTTTACATGGCGATCTCCTTCCTCGTACTGGTTAGTGAGGTAGGTGTTGTGGATCCGCTCGCCCGCATAGGGCTTTTCGTGCGCGTTTCGGTAGTCCCGGATAGCGGCTAGAAGCAGGGTAAGGGTGGTCAGTCGCTGCTGGCCGTCAACCACGAGGAAGCGCGAGATACTCACCGCGCTTTGTGCCGCGTCCACGGGCACCAGCACCAGCGAGCCGATGAAGTGGTTGGTCTTCGGGTTGTCCCGGCGGTCTTTGACCAGCTCGACCACGTCATCCCACAAGGTCTGCCACTGCTCGGTATCCCACTGGTAGGGACGCTGATACAGGGGCACCATGTACTGGTTTTCCCCTTCCAGCACTTTCCTTAAGATCGCTTCATCTGCTTTGACCATCGGATGCTTTCCATCTGCTTGCTTCCGCCAGGTGCGCTGTTCAGCCTGCACCAAGCGCCAGCGTTGACGACTATCTTCCTGTAAACCTCCACCGTACTGGGCTTTTATGAAGACAGCAGGTAAATAAGAGGGTCTAGACCCCTTCTATTATTCGATCTCAAAAGGGATGTCATGAACACGGACCTTCTGCACTGCCCCCGGGATAACGAAGGCTTCGTAGACACGCATCTTGTCGCCCAGATCAACGGTGGAAGACCAAGACTCGTGCCCTTCATCTGAGGATCGGCAGTCCACCGACATCTCCACGGACTGGGTATACCCCTCGGCATCGATAATGTCTGGATCTCGGAGCATGATCCAGTCGTTAGTGGTCTGGGGATTGTCGAGAGCGGTAACCTCGACATCCGCCCAAATCTGGAGATACTGCTGTCCTGGGGCCAGCTTGCCGAATTCCAGATCAGACTCTCCGCCGTAGTCGTTGGTTCCGTAACGGCATTCCTCACCCACCGTGATCTCGGTAATCGTGAGGGTAACGTCATTGCCAGGAAGAGTCGCGATACTGATGGGATTACCGACTTCACCGTTTTGAGGAGCAGCCGCTTCAGTGGTGACCTCTTCCGAGGCAGGGGGCTGCTGTGTGATAGTTCCGGTGGCGGTGTCCTCGCTATTACTGCAGGCAGTGAGGGCAAGAACGAGACTCACACCTGTAGCTGCAATCAAGGTGGTTCGAATCATGGTGATGCCTTTCTGAGTTTCCGCTGCATATAAGCTGTTAATCAAAAAGTATCAGGAACCTCGGACATTCCCGAGGAAACCATCGAATACATGACCGCAGGCCACAGAACCGACCTATTCGGCCAGCGCTCGGTAGAGGGTGGCTCTGCCAACGCCGAGGTCTTTGGCGATGGCGACCTTGGATTCGCCGGCGGCCACCCGTTGGCGGGCTTTCTCCAGGTCCTCGGGGCGGTGCTGTTGCAAAGTTCGGGCGACAGGAAGACCGGCGTGAAATAATCAGAGCCATGGGCATCTTCTCCGGTCGTCATTTCCCTCGCGAGGTCATTCTGTGGGCGGTGCGGTGGTACTGCCGCTACGGGGTGAGCTACCGCGATCTGGAAGAGATGATGACCGAGCGTGGCGTACCGGTCGATCACAGCACCATCTACCGGTGGGTCCAGAAATATGCTCCTGAGCTGGATAAGCAGACTCGCTGGTACCGACAAGTCCCGGATTGGCAGGCCAGTTCCTGGCGGGTGGATGAGACCTATATCCGGGTCCGGGGGAAAGTGGTGCTACCTCTATCGGGCCATCACCGCGGGCGGGCATACCCTGGACTTTTACCTCTCCCCGAAGCGCAACGTAGCGGCGGCGAAGCGTTTCCTGGCCAAGACCCTGCGGGCAACCGTGTCGGCCGGGTTCCCCGGGTGATCAGCACCGACAAAGCCCCAGCCTTAGCCCGGGTTTTTCACGGGAAGTAGCCGGACACCCACCGAAGAGATAAAGAAAGTGACCCTTGACCAGGTACTTTGGTAGTTGCTTAAGCTCCATAACACCAGGTCGAAAGGATCACCTTCAGGGTGAAGACTACCAGTTTCCACATCGGTACCCCCACCACGTCCCAGTTGTGTTCCAACGCCGGACTCATGCTCCTGGTCACCACCGCCGATCAGGTTTCCGTCGCGGACGCGATCGACACCGAACTGGGTCACCGGCAGAACCCGAACCTGGTCCACACCACCGGCCACACCATGACCACCCTCGCCCTGGCACTCGCTCTCGGCGGCGACGATGCAGGCGATGTGGAACTTCTTTCTCCGCAGGTGGCCACCGGTCTGATCGACCAGATCCCGTCGGACTCCACGGTGCACCGCCGGCACAAAGAACTCGCCCACCATGACGAGAAAGCCGATGGCGTCGGCACCATAGCGGTCCTGGCCGGGATGAACACAGCACGCACCACAGCATGGGCCTCCTGCGGTGCGGCGAATCCCGCAGCCCGCGCGACCACCACCAATCCTCTGGTGGTGGACCTGGACGCCACGGAAGTCCTCTCCCACTCGGATAAGGAGCATGCGACCCCGACGTGGAAGAAACACTTCGGATTTCACCCCCTGGCCGCGATCGTCGACCACGGTGAGGGACTGACCGGGGAACCACTCGCCGTGCTCCTACGCCCCGGCAACGCCGGCTCCAACACTGCAGCTGATCACACAGAAGTCCTCGACCAGGCACTGCGCGCTCTTCCGGATCACGCCGACGGACACCAGTGGGGCACGCGTCTGCTCATCCGGACTGATGCTGCCGGTGGGTCCCAGGCCTTCCTGGGCCACCTCGACGCCCTGGGCCTGGCGTATTCCATCGGATTTCCCGTGACCTGGCAGATCGGGGACATAGCCTCCAGCCTTGGCGAGGCCGTCAAGCAGGGCATCATCCGCCCAGACGGTTCGGTCAGTGATCCCGCAGACGCCTACGTTGCCGACATCACCAGTCGGATGCGCTCCTGGGCAGGGCAACCGCTTGGCACCGACTTGAACAAATATCCCGACGATATGCGGATCATCATCCGCGTGGAGCATCCTGCCTCTGGTGCGCAGCTGCGCATCACCGACGTGGACGGCCACCGTGTGCAGGCCTTTGTCACCAACCAGCCCGGGCATGCCAACAGGTTGGATGTCCTCCACCGGGCACGAGGTCGGTGTGAGCAACGGATCTAAGGATCTCAAGGACTGTGGGTTGGGGAAACTCCCGCACGAAGGCTTCCGGATGAATCAGGTGTGGTGTCACGTGGCGGTGCTGAGTCTGAGCCTGATCACCTGGGCCGGGTTGATCACCGCTGCCGATGGTGATGCTGCCCGCCAGCGGTCGCGGTGGTGGGTATGGGAGCCGAAGACTCTACGGGCGCGGATGTTGTCGATCGCTGCTGTTGTGGTCCGTCACGCCCGGCAGGTCATCCTGCGGTGTGATGCCGCTGCACCGCACCGTGAGTTGTTGGAGCACGGTTTGTCCAGGATCAGACAGTCAGTCTGATCCTGGACCTGTCCGGCCCCGCGCTTGTGTCACTGCAGTCCTTCACGCCCCGCCCACGAGATGAACTTGGACCCCTCGGTTCCCTGGCCCAGCACCCGCCGGGACTCAGCCGACCCTACGGTCGGGCATCCCCACGCCGAGAACTGGACGACAAGACCCGTGAAAGATCCGGGCTAAGCGCCAGAGCTTTGGCAGTGTTACTCTTTGGGCATGGTGGTACGCCGTTTGGAAAGCCTTGGTCTGATTATCGGACCCTTGCTGTTCGCCCTGTCACCGCTCTTCTGGATCGACGGACACTATGGAGTGACCGGCGGGCTTCTCATTGCCATAGCCGCCGTGCCCTGGGTGTACGGACTCATTGGGGAATACAACGCCCTCCGCCCCCGGTTTCCCCTTCTGTCGGGGCTATGGATGCTTCTGGTGCTGATCGGCATGTTCGGCACCGTCGCGTTCGGGCTGCAAGGCGTGTTTGAGAGTGTGTTCGGTATCACCGAGTTTCGCTCGCTAGCTACTTTCGACATCTACCCACTCCCGGTGGCTATTGTGCTGATTCTGGCCGGACCGCTCTTTCCGGTCGCGCTTTTGTCCTTGGGCGCAATGCATTGGTGGACCGGGCTCACGCCCCGCTGGAGCGCTGTGTCGTTGGTATTTGCGGCGGCTGCGTTCCCGGTTGCGCGGATATCTCGATCTGTCCCAGTTGCGTTCATCGCTGACCTCGTCATGCTCGCAGCCTTCTGTGTGGTCGCCTGGTTTGCCTGGCATCGAAGGGACGAGGAATCCATATAACTTGCGGCTTGCGCTCAATGATGCAGAACTCTGACCCTGATTTCCAGAACATCGCAAGAAAGGTGCGCTCCCATGACCACCCACTGGTGCTGTTGCAAACTTCAGGCGGAGAGCCGTGACGACCCAGTCTTCATCCGACGCTGTTGCAAAGTTGGGCCAGGGTCGAAAAGCCCAACCTCAAGACATTAGTTGTCCTTGCTCCGGGGTGCTTAAGCTGTCTCGAATATCCGGCTGACGATCACCGCGTCTGGGTTCGGGTGCCCGTAGGCAAACATCGTGCCCTGGCCTTTCCGTAATGAATGCATCGCTTCCATCCCTTTCAACGTCCGGTAGGCGGAAATTCGGTTTTTGAACGCTCCCTTCGGCCCCAGGATTCTTTTAAGTCGGCCATGATCTCCCTCGATAACGTTGTTCAGGTATTTCACCTGCCGGTGCTCCACCGTCTGAGGGCAGATTCCCTCCGCCTTCAGCTCGGATATTGCCTTGGCCAGAGCTGGTGCCTTGTCGGTGTTGATGACCCGCGGGGACCCGGCTGTCGTATTCGATCGCAGCGTCTTGGCCAGGAAACGCTTGGCCGCCGCGACATTGCGCTTCGGAGAGAGATAAAAGTCCAGGGTCTGCCCACCCGCGGTAATAGCCCGGTAGAGATAGCACCACGTGCCGCCGACCCGGATGTAGGTCTCATCCACCCGCCAGGAACTGGCCTGCCAGTCAGGAACCTGCCGGTACCAGCGAGTCTGCTTATCCAGCTCAGGGGCGTATTTCTGGACCCAGCGGTAGATGGTGGTGTGATCGACTGGCACACCACGTTCAGTCATCATCTCTTCGAGATCGCGGTAGCTCACCCCGTAGCGGCAGTACCACCGCACCGCCCACAGGATGATGTCACGGGGGAAATGCCGACCGGAGAAGATGCCCATGGCTCTGATTATTTCACGCCGGTCTTTCTACTGCCCCAACTTTGCAACAGCACCCTCGAAAGAGGATGAAGACTGGGTCGTCACGGCTCTCCGCCTGAAGTTTGCAACAGCACCCTGTGACGTATCCGGTTGCGCCACCGGACAGGCAGGCGCGTAATGGTAACCGGCCAACTGTCGGCGATCGGCTTATTCATCGCCACCAATATCGATGACATCATCGTGCTCTCGCTGTTCTTTGCCCGCGGGGCCGGCCAAGCGGGGACCACGCTTCGGATTCTGGCTGGTCAGTACCTTGGTTTCGCGGGTATTCTCGCAGCCTCAGTCCTGGTCACCATAGGGGCGGATGCCTTCCTGCCCACCGAGGCGATTCCCTACTTCGGGCTGATCCCCCTGGCACTGGGATTGTGGGCGGCCTGGCAGGCCTGGCGGGGAGATGATGACGACGATGACGACGCGACAGTCAGCGGAAAGAACGTAGGTATCTTGACCGTCGCCGGGGTGACGTTCGCCAACGGTGGCGACAATATCGGCGTCTATGTCCCGGTTTTTCTCAACGTGGATACCGCCACCGTCATCATCTACTGCATCGTCTTCCTGATCCTGGTGGCGGGCCTGGTCCTGTTGGCGAAGTTCGTGGCCACCCGTCCACCCATCGCGGAGGTTCTCGAACGCTGGGAGCATGTGCTGTTCCCGCTCGTCCTGATCGGCCTGGGTATCTTCATCCTCGTCAGCGGCGGCGCCTTCGGCCTTTAATAAGCTCATCCCGGGCGCCCCAGGGCCTCTTCAGGTTTCCTCACCGGCATCAACTGAACCGCCCATGAAGTTGTGAAAAAGCCGCTGTCGCAGGGATTCGACCACGCTAGGGTGCCAGGAATTCGAGCGGGATGCCGAGATGAGTCAGCGAATTGCGGACATGCTGGCGAGAGTCCTCGTCACCTGGGGGATACGTCATTAACTCGAGAAAGTGTTGGGCGGTCACCGGGTCGTATCGTGCCTTGTCGATCATCGCGTCGAGACTGTCATAAGCTTTCTGCATTAATTCGGCGGCCGAAGGCTCCTGCTTCACCGGGGGTTTCTTTCGCACCAGACGACCTGGAGGCACAAAGGTCTCCGGTTCCGGGAGGAACAACACCGCATCTGGCCCACGTCCGGTAAGGACACCGGTCTCGAGCAGGTGCATGACAGCTGCTGCGGCCTGAAGAGTGTGCTGTTGCTGGATAAAACTCAGCCGTTCATAGGGCCGCCAAGATCTCTGTCCTGCCCGGAAGGGATAATCAAGGTGCTCCCACACTGCCTGAATCAGGCACTGGGCCGCACCACATTCACTGCGGGTGGCGCCGAGCTCATCAATGATCGTTCTCAACAGTCGAAACCAGATGCCGGCGTGCACACGACGACGCGGCAAATCTACATAACCTATGGTCAGCGCCTGCCAGGTCCGCTCATCCATGACTGACACCGGGTGATCGTCCGGGAGTGGACGCGGTTGCGGCGGTCTCGCCCCCATCCAGAAGTAGTAACCGCGAGCACCCTCATGCGATTCCAAGAAGCAGTGATGGAGCGGGCAGGTCAGCAACAGCGGCCACGACCACGCCAACAGGTAAGGCCGGGGTACCGCGGCCTCGGCCACGCACTGTGGGCACAGCCGCTGGCGTTGACTACCCGGAGACGATGTCCATGCCCGCCACGAGGCCGCCGTCCGATCACGTCGCCTACCTGCGGGAAGCAGAACCGCCAGTTGGCGCGTGTAGGTGGAAAAACCATCTGGAACAGGTGCGAGATCATCGATGAGCCACGGGGTGTAACCGCTCAGGCTCATCATCTGGATCCGATCTCTGGATACTCCGGTTCGCAGTGCCAGTTGGTCGACGACACCGTCCGGGGCAGCGACATCCAGCTGTACCGTGCGGTCGGGGACATACCCGAGGTCCACGACAAGGTCATTCTCCGAGAGGTCGTACTGGCGTGCGATCCGGCGCAGCCAGGAGGTCAACGCCTCCCCGTCGACGGGGGCCGGGTGTAGCGGCCAGCGCACCGTCACAACAGTTCGCGCTCAAAGAGTCGACGACGCTGCGTGGGCCCGACGTAGTCTGTCATCGCCAGCGTCTTTTGGTTGATGGCCTCGACCCCGCTGTCCACCGCGGCTACGGCAGCCAAGGTCAACAGGTGCGCTAATTCCCCGATGGTGCCCTCACTGCGGGCGAGAAGATAGGTCATCATGTCTTCGGTATCGAGCACTGAGCGCCGGCGCAGCGGGAACGACGCCGCGAAACTGGCCAACAACGAACGGGTCTGCTCCCCGGCCTCCCATGCGGGAAGGATGAACGGCTCGAACCGGTTTTCCAGCTGATCATCCGAGCGCACCGCCAGATACGCCTCCCGGGTGCCGACCCCGACGATGGGGATGCGCAGCTCATTGCCAAGAAACCGGAGGAGATTGAGAAACTCCCGCCGTGTGTCACCGCGACCGGCGAGGATGTTGTGCAGCTCGTCGATGATCAGAATTTTCGCCCCCACCTCACGCAGAAGGCGCAGCACCAACTGCTCCAGGTCCACGAGTCGTCGCCGCGGACCCACCGGTGCTCCCAGTGCCGTGAGGATCGCGGTGTAAAACCGCAGCGGTGACGGCTCCGAGGGCATCTGCATACTGACCACCGGGATATGTTCCCGGTCCGCTTCGGTGACGGGCAGGTGTCGGCGGCGGAACTGCTCGATGATCATGGACTTGCCGTTGTTCGTTGGTCCCACCAGCAGAAGGTTCGGCATCCGCTGTTTGCGCGGCCAGGCCAACAGGGTCTCGAGCCGGTCAACGGCTTCCACCGCTTTCGGATATCCGATCCACCGGTCTGCCCGGATCCGGCTAATACGCTCAGCCGCCGGTAACCCAGCAGATGCGTGCACGTCCGGATGCAGGTGCGCCAGGTCCAGCGGATGGTGGTGGGCGGTACTCACCATTGCTCCATCTCTTCGAATGGTTGCGCTGGTGTAGCTACCACATCCGCATCATTGGGGATCTCCAGTGGTGTGTTCTGCCGCGCTGGCCGAGTCGCCGTGGTCGCGGACGCCCGGCGTTGCTGCTCCCGCCTGAGGCGCTTAGTGGTCTTCTCCGCGGTCTCGGAAATCCGCCGCATCTGCTCGATCATCTGGAATAACGCCAGCTCATCGACCTGAGCCTGGCCGCGTTCCCGCAACCGGGCCAGCGCCTGGCGGTGCTCCCAAACACTCACAGCCGGATTCGACAAGGTTCGATACGGCACCTCGAGATAGGCGTCCCCGTCGGGCTCGAGCACCCAGATCCGGCTGATATCCCGCGGGTCCCGCCGGATGATGAACCGGTCCAGATCCTTGCGCCGACTGATCCACGGTTTCAGCGCATTCGAGAAATAGCCCACATGATCGACCACGAACCCAGTACGAGTCAACGACCTGCGAAACACCGGCAAGAAATCCACCAAAAACGCCGTCGGGCGAGTCGTGGTCACGGGCCGTCCGGCTTTCGCCGCCCCCTCATCCCACCGCCCGGCTGGGGTCTGGCCCAAGGTGCGATGCGCCGTGCCGTGATAAGTCGCCACCGCCAGGACCAACCATTTCTCCAGCTCCTCCATCGTCAGTGCGGACTTCTTCTCGGAGTCGTAGGAGCCTCGCTGAACGGGATTGGAAAACGTCGTCCCCGGTAACTCATCGTGGATCTGGCTCATCGCGGTGCCGATGACACGTTCAATGATCCCGCCATAATGCGGCTGCCCGGGCGGCCGGTACCCCAGCTCAATCCCGTGCTGCTCGCATCCACGAGTCAGGGCCTCGCTTGTGAACTCGCGGGCATTGTCCACGTACAGGGCTTTCGGCTTCCCGCTCATCGGCCAGCTGATCTCAAGTCCGAGGTGTTCCAGCCAGGGGCGTTTATCCCGCACAGCGTGAGCCAGACACAGACCGACCGACACCGCCGAGGGCGGCTCCAAGGTCACCACCGTCCCGAGAATGCAGCGACTGAACACGTCTATGGCCACAGTGAGATACGGCCGGCCGATAGGTTGGCGTTCCCGGTCATCGACGACGATCACATCAATGACGGTGTGATCGATCTGGACCTGCTCCAGGATCTCTTCGACCGGCGGTGGCTGCCCGCCTGCCGCCTGCAGGGCGCGTACACCGTCCGGGCCCTCTCGTCGTCGACCGGTCTGGGCCGGATCCATACGTTTGATGCGGGCAATGACCGTATTACGTGATGGGGCCGGCAGTCCCTGTCTGGCGCACAGGCGCACGATCTCCCGGTAAACAGCACTCATGCTGGGTTTTTGTCGGGACAGGAAACGCTTCCGGATCGTCTCCCGGACAATGTCTTCCACGGCGTCGGGCAACCGGTTCCGGCCCCGACCCCCATGTGACTGTCCGCTGAGCAGATCAGTCACCAACCCCGAACCCGCGCGGTGGCGCTGGATGAGCCGGTATATCTGTCGCCGGGACACCCCCAGCTCCTCGGCGGCCGCGTCAGCAGCGACTACTCCGACCTTGTCGTACTCAGCCAACTGGGCGATCACCCGTGCCTGTGTTCGAGCCCGTTCCCAGTCAGAGTCGGACATGGCCAGGTGTGGTGTTGCAGCGATATCCGTGTGGCTACTGTCCATCCCCGTCTCCTTGTGCCCGGGACTTCTGACATTTTCAGCTTAGTGCCCACGAGTACTGACCGGATGGTGTTCAGAAGTCGCCGTCACACCCCTGGTCGCTAGGACCGATCTGCGCCAACGCCTTCTGACTCTGACACCCGTTGGGGTGTACCCCAAATCTTCACGTGTCAGCGTCACAGGTGCGACTTTCCACATTGGTTGACGGTAGCGCTCTGAAGCTTCCGTACAATGCTTTTAGGCGAAACGATGCGAGGAGGTAGCTGGTGATGGGCAGCATCTACGAGGAATTGCTGGAATATTCCAAGAAGTTAGAACCTTGGCAGCGGGATGCCCTCCGTCGGCATGCCGAATCGCCGGTGCTGCTATCGACGGAAATTAAGGAATTAGTAGACCTCGCTTTTGCAGCCGCTCTATCCAAAGAAGATCATCTCATTGATGATGAGACGAAGTTCGACCTTCCGGACGTTGTACCCCTTGCAGAAGTGCATGTACCGAGTAAGTCTTCGGAGAATCCCGGAGTCAGGCTGACGCAAGTCAGGCATATCCACGGTGTGAACCGGATGCGGCCAGACGCTGCCATTGATCTCAACCCCCAGGGATTGAACATTGTCTTCGGGTTGAACGGGGTGGGCAAAAGCGGCTACACCCGTATCTTGAAGCGCTCTTGTCACTCTAAATACCCGGAAACCGTCACGGGTAATGTTTTTCGTCCAGAAGCTGCGGATCCGAGAGCACAGATTAGCTACAAGATGGGAGACGCCGACCATCTTCATGAATGGACGCTGACGGATGACAGTGAAGACATCAACCTGCCCCGCGTCGCCGTTTATGACAGCAAGACAGCAGCCGCTCATGTTTCTCGAAAGGGAACGGAACTCACGGTTGCCCCCGAGGGATTAGATCTGTTAACTGACCTTATTGGAACATACGACGCGGTAGCAGGGGAAGTGCGACGTCGAAAGTCTGCTCTCATTGCCCTCCCTCAGCCAAGTATCACCTTCGAAGCGATGGACGCAGAAGTTAAGAGCGCACTGTCATTGCTGGGCCAGCGAGAAGGCTACCTTGCTGCACAAACCTTGGCAGTGTTATCCGAAGAAGAGCAAGCCGATCTTGAATCCTTACCCGGGGAAATTAGTCACCTCAAGACCAGTAGCCAGGAAGCTCGTCTTGCCCAGGCACAACATCATGCGGTGCAGCGTACAACCCAAGCGCGGAGGATAGAGAGCCTTGCGCAACAGGTCAATCGGGAGCAGATAGCCACCTTAAGTGCGAGCCGGAACCGGGTGCGGGAGATTGAACAAGATGAGGCTGCCCAAGTCGGGCATGACTTCACAGGCGAAGAAGTCCCAGGAGTTCACAGTGACCGTTGGAAGGCAATGTGGACAGCCGTCAAAAACTACGCAGAAAACGACGCCTACCCGGAGCGCACTTTTCCCTCCGAAGACATTCCGCGGTGTGTGCTGTGTCATCAGCCGATGTCCACCGAAACTCATGCGCGACTGCAACGGTTTAATGAAGCATTTGCGCAAGACCTCGCGGCTGAAAAGGCGGACCTCAACACGAGGGTCGAACAAATTATTACGGGAATCCAGGCCGCAGCCAACTCAGAGAATATTGATGACGCCCTTCTCAAGGTGCTCGAAATCGATAACGGCAGCTACGTTGCTCAGCTACGGGATGATCTCAAAATCGTGAGAGGACTCTTAGATGAGGTGAAAAAACCAGTCAGTTCCCCCGAAACTTTCGAAGCCGCCATCGCTCCTTTCATAAGCGGAACGTCGTCTAGCAGTACGGACAGCAGTTTGATGCCTGGTCTTACCGTGGCAGACAGACTCGTCAAAGTAGCTGATGAAATGGATAGAGCAGCCGCCCTTTATAACGACAAGGTCTCTGCTATTCAGGCAGAGAGCGCCGGCGGGGTTAACTTGGCAGAACTGCAGGTTAAGCTTCAGAACCTCACCGATCGGTCCAGATTGGCCAGCGGCTTGCCCGAGATCAAAGCGCTCCACAACCGAAAAGTCCACGTCTCGCTCTATGAGAACGTGTTGAATCAGTGTCGAACCAAAGCGTTGTCAGCTAAGTCCCGAGCTGTATGCGTGGATTACGTTCAGATGGTAGCTGACGAGTTCCGCCACAATCTTCGGAGTCTTGAGGATCCCGATCTTTCTGAGGATCGTCGGCTCCAGATTGACATCACCGCTGGCAAGGTTGACAAGGGCGTTAGTAGCATTGCGTTTACTGTCAAGGGTGCGACAAATGCGAAAACTCCGGCGGATGGAGTGTTAAGCGAAGGTGAAATGCGGGCGGTGTCAATCAGTGCGTTCCTTGCTGATGTAGCTAGCAGTGAGGACGGATCGGCAATGGTGGTGTTGCAAACTCGGGGCGTGAGCCAAGAAGGCTCCATTTTTATCGTGCGATCAGCGTTATGCGTCTGTGTTGTCAGACCGTCTCGAAGACCCGGCTGACGATCACCGCATCCGGATTCGTCTGCCCATAGGCGAACATCGTCCCCTGGCCCTTCCGTAATGAGTGCATCGCCTCCATACCCTTGAGCGTTCGGTACGCAGACGTCCTGTTCTTAAATGCACCTTTCGGCCCCAGGATCCTTTTCAGTCGCCCGTGGTCACCTTCCAGCACGTTATTGAGGTATTTCACCTGGCGGTGCTCCACCGTAGGAGGACAGACCCCCTCCAACTTCAGCTCGGCAATCGCCTTGGCCAGGGCTGGCGCTTTGTCAGTGCTGATCACCCGCGGGTACCCGGCTGAGGCGTTTGACCGCAGGGTCTTGGCCAGGAAACGCTTCGCGGCCGCGACGTTGCGCTTCGGGGAGAGGTAAAAGTCCAAGGTCTGGCCCCCGGCGGTGATTGCCCGATAGAGGTAGCACCACTTTCCGCCGACCCGGATATAGGTCTCGTCCACCCGCCAGGACCTGGCCTGCCAGTCGGGCACCTGCCGGTGCCACCGCGTTTGCTTGTCCAGCTCGGGGGCATATTTCTGTACCCACCGGTAGATCGTTGTGTGATCAACCGGCACGCCACGCTCGGTCATCATCTCCTCGAGGTCGCGGTAGCTCACGCCGTAGCGGCAGTACCACCGCACCGCCCACAGGATGACTTCGCGAGGGAAATGACGACCCGAGAAGATACCCATGAACCTGATTATTCCACCCTCACACCATCAGCACCCTGAGTTTGCAACAGCACCTCCTTGACCGTGGTCTTCTTCGGTTTACGTAGGTTCACACCGACGATGTTGTGGGTGCGCATCAGCCGTTCCACGCGTTTGTGGTTGATCGGCTGATCTGCTTTCTCATTGAGTTCGATGGTCATTCTCCTGACTCCGATGGTGCCGTCGAATTCCTGGTGGTACTCGCGCATGCGCTTAACCAGCGCTTTGTCGGCGTCTCGGCGGGCGGCGCGGGCGTCGCGTCCGGCCCGCCATCTGTAGAAGCTCGACCGGTTCAGGCCGAGTACCTGGCACAACCGCTTCACCCCGTGGGTGGTGTGGTGGTCGCAGGCGAACTGGAAGCGGCTCACCAGGTCGTCTCTCCCGCGAAATATTTGGCCGCCTTGCGCAGGATGTCGCGCTCGGTCGTCAGCTTCGCTGTTTCGGCTTTCAGGCGTTGGACCTCTGACCGCAGGCGGACCAGCTCATCCTCGGGGTCCAGCCCCTGGTCGGCACCAGCGGGGGACGTCGAGGGAATCTGCCCTCGGTCCCGACGGGCCTTGTGGACCCAGGTCTTCAGCGTGCCGCGGGCGATCCCGAGGTCTTCCGAGATCGAGGAATACGAGGCTCCCTCGGTGGTCTCGTAGAGCCGGACCGCGTCGGCTTTGAATTCATCGGAGTAAGTGTTTTTCGGCATAGTGTCTCTGCTTTCTCCGGTCCAGTCTGGACCAGTTCCAGCGTGTCCACTAAAGGGGGGTCAGGCCCAAGCTCTCCGGCTTTCTGTTTTGCCGAAAGGGAGAAGCGCCACTTCCCAAGACTTGACGCCTGATAGGTGTTCGGCCTGCGCATTTCACGCGATATGCCTCCCTGGGGGGGGATTTTGGCCTCAGGCCACGGTCAGTCACACAGATGGGGTGTCCACATTCCCGGGGCGGGTGTGACGGGCAGGAAGTAGCGGAGGCTGCACCACGAACCACCGTTGAACCTAAACCTACTGCAGTGTTAGATTCGGGATGTTTCCGTACGGTCGGCCCGGAGGTGGCCGCGAAAGGAGGGGTCATGGCGCAGACGGAGGGCAGCAAGGTCGGTGAGGTCGCCGCGCAGACGGGGCTGTCGATCCGTGCTCTGCGCCATTACGACGAGGTGGGGGTCATCACCCCGTCCGGGCACACGCCGGGCGGGTTCCGCCTCTACAGCCAGGCAGATATCGACCGCCTGCTGCTGGTCGACCAGATGAAGTCCCTGGGCTTTGCCCTCGATGACATTCGGGAGTTTCTCCGGGCACTGGATACGTTGGCCGCATCTGCCGGCGGTGGAGGCGCAGGGCGTGCCCGGGAGGTCCTTGCCTCGTTTCGCCGGCAGGCGTGTCTGCGTCTGGAAGAGATGCGTTGTCAGGTGGCCCGCTCCGAGGACTTCCTTACCCAGCTCGACGAGCTTGCCGCACCCTGACGATCACCCCACCCTGCGGTAGCTTCTGTCCGACCCGTCGTCGGTCGTTTCGGGGCGAGGGGAACACTGCCCTTTGCCCTGTGTGGGTGGTGGTTACCGGGCCACTGACACGAGCTCGGCCGGGGAGCTATGGCGCGGGATAGCAGGTGGCCGGGGCAGGGCGAGCAGGACCACCATGACCAGCAGGCCGGTGACACCCTGGGTGATGCCCAGCAGCCAGTGCCCGGCCGCTGTCCAGCCGGTGTGCGCAGTCAGGTCGGCGTACTGGTGGACACCGATCAGGTGGGCGAGAATGAGTGCCACGAGGCTGGCCCGCAGCAGGGGTGGGCGGGTGGCGAGCAGGAGTGGCAGTGCGATGATGACCCCGGACCAGTGGTGGGTCACCGCCACCGGGGAAGCGACGAACACCGCGAGGCTGACCAGGGCGAAGGCTTCGACCGGGCGGTGACGGCGGGTCAGGCGCCAGGCACCCCAGATCGCCACGGCAGCGGCGAGGATAAACAGTGCCATCGTGGCGATGCTGAGGGCGGGGTCGGTGACCCCGGCCCGGGCCAGCCACCCGCTGACCGCCTGGTTACGGATGAAGTCGGCGGACCCACCCCGGTCGGTGACGAAGAATTCGTGGGTCCAGAAGTACACCGATTCCTGCGTCCGCACCATCAACCCGATGAGGATGGTCGCCGCGACGGTGGCAACGGAGCGGGCGAGTGCGGCCCAGTCACCGCGGACGAGGAAGAGGACGCCGAAGGCGGCCGGGGTGATCTTGATGCCGGCGGCCACGCCCAGCAGCACGCCGCGGAACCGGCGGGGGGTAAAGCCCAGGACGTCGGCGGTGATCAGGAGGAAGAGGAAGATGTTGATCTGGCCGAAGCCGAGGTTGGAGCGGATCGGCTCAAACAGCAGGGCCACACCGGTCAGGGCGGCGGCGATCAGGTGGGGGCGGGCCAGGTGCAGACGGGTGGCCACCATCGCCAGGATCGCCCCGATCGCCAGGATCGTCGCTAAGGTCCACAGCACCTGCACCACCGCTTGGCCCCCAAGCACCAGGGGGGTAAACAGCACGGCGGCAAACGGCGGGTAGATAAAACGCAGTCCTGAGCGGGTGGGGAAGTGTTCGGAGTAGAGGTCATCGCCGGCCAGCAGCGCCTTGCCGGCGTCCTGGAACACGGCCAGGTCGATGAGGAAACCGGTGGCGGCCTGCCACATGGCCACCGCGGAGGTGATCACGGTCACGGCCAGTCCCAGGACGATCATGACCGAAGGCGTGCGGGTGGGAGGAGACACTAGAGCAGTCCTTATCGGGGGTAGAAGAAAAAAAGGGGGGGGGCTGCAGCCCGGTGGGGCCGCAGCCCCCGGGGCTGGTGGAGAGTCGTGGTGGGTGGTGGTCAGTGGCCGGTGCCGAGGCGGCCGGACAGCTGCTCCAGGCGGCGTTCACTGGGCCCGTCGAGGCCGATGATCTCGACGGTTTTGCCCTTGTCCTGGAATTTCTGGGTGATCGCATCCAGGGTGGCCACGGTGGAGGCGTCCCAGATTTCGGCCATCATCATGTCGATGATGATGTGGTCGGCGGTGTCGTTGTAGTCGAACTGGTAGACCAGGTCATTGCTCGAGGCCCAAAACAGCTGGCCGTGCACCCGGTAGGTGCGGATGTCGATCTGGCCGTCGTGGTCGACGTCGAGTTCGCGGACCATCTCGATGCGCACCAGGTGGGCGACCCGGCGGGCGAACATGATCATTGCGGTGACCACGCCGAGGACGACACCGATGGCCAGGTTGTGGGTGGCCAGGGTGGCGATGATGGTCACGGCCATGACGATGGTCTCGGAGACCGGCATGAGCTTGAGGGTGCGCGGGTGCACGGAGTGCCAGTCGACGGTGCCGATGGCAACCATGATCATGATCGCCACGAGGGCGGCCATGGGGATCATGCCGACGATATCGCCCAGGGCGAGAACGAGGATGAGCAGGAACACACCCGACAGCAGGGTCGACAGACGGGTCCGGGCCTTGGACTCGCGGACGTTGATCATCGTCTGGCCGATCATGGCGCACCCGCCCATGCCGCCGAAGAAACCGGAGGCGACGTTGGCCACGCCCAGTCCCCAGGACTCGCGGGTTTTATCGGAGTGGACGTCGGTGATGTCGTCGACGAGCTTGGCGGTCATCAGCGACTCCATCAGACCGACGATCGCCAGGGCCAGAGCGTACGGAGCGATGATCTGCAGGGTCTCCAGGTTCAGCGGCACATCGGGGATGAACAGGTCCGGCAGGGACTGCGGCATCTGGCCCATGTCCGAGACAGTCGGCACCGCCAGGGTGGTGGCGATGACCAGGCCGGTGAGCACGATGATGGTGATCAGGGGTGCGGGGATAACACCGGTGACCTTCGGCCAGAAGATCATGATGGCAATGCCGGCGGCCACCAGCGGGTAGACCAGCCAGGGCACATCGATCAGGTGCTCGAGCTGGGCGGTGAAGATCATGATGCCCAGGGCGTTGACGAAGCCGAGCATCACCGACCGGGGGATGAAACGCTGGAGTTTCGCCACTCCCAGGGCAGCGAGCACGATCTGCATGACACCACCGAGCAGGACGGTGGCGATGAAGTAGTCAAGCCCGTGGTCCCGGGCCACCGGCGCGATGACCAGGGCAATTGCCCCGGTCGCACCGGTGATCATCGCCGGGCGTCCACCGGTGAAGGCGATGACGATAGCCATGACCACCGAGGAGAACAGGCCCACGGCCGGATCCACACCGGCGAGGATGGAAAACGCGATGGCCTCCGGGATCAGGGCCAGTGCCACCGCCAGGCCGGCGAGGACCTCGGTGCGGATGCGGGTGGGCGAGGAAAAGGCGTAGCGGAAGGATGCCACCACCCCGGTGGGGGCGTTGGTGCCCTCCGGGGTCGGGGCGGTGCCGGCTGGCACCGTGGTAGTTTCAGTCATCAATATCCGATCTCAGTAGATGGTGGGAGATGGAAGGGGCGTGGGCCCGAAAGAAATCTAACCCTCTAGTAGCTTGAGGGTTAGGGTCGGTGGCTACCCTAACCGCAGGTGGGCGCGAGGGGCAACGCGGGCGGCGGTCTCTATGGCGGAGATCACAACGGATGAAGGAGCGGGCAGTGGATACCAGCGGGTTGAAAATCGGTGAGGTCACCGAACGGACCGGGTTGTCGGTGCCGACGTTGCGTCACTATGACCACCTGGGTCTGGTGACTCCGTCGGGACGCACTCCCGGGGGTTTCCGGCTCTACAGCGAGGATGATGTGCGTCGGATTCTGCTGGTCAGGCGGATGAAGCCGTTGGGGTTCACGCTGGAGCAGATGCGGGATTTCCTCACCGCCGCCGACATCATCGCCACGACGGGCACCCATCCTGACGACGAGGGGGCGCAGGTACAGCGGGAGCATGCGCGGGCGACGCTGGCCGCGATCCGGGATGAGGCCCGTGCCCGGTACGAGAAGCTGAAAAAGCAGGTCTCCTACGCCGAGGAGTTCCTGGGCCTGACCACCACGCTCGAGCCGTGAGGACGCGGGGTGCTGTTGCAAAGTCAGAAGGAGAGCTGCGAAGACTCCGTCTTTCATCCACTGATGCTCGCTGCAGCTGGCGTTCTCAGGCCCTCTCAAAGACCCGGTTGACGATCACCGCATCCGGATTTGGATGCCCGTAGGCGAACATCGTCCCCTGCCCCTTCCTCAATGAGTGCATCGCCTCCATCCCCTTCAATGTCCGGTACGCAGAAGTCCTGTTCTTGAAAGCGCCTTTGGGGCCCAGGATCCTTTTCAACCGCCCGTGGTCTCCTTCGAGCACGTTATTGAGGTACTTCACCCGCCGGTGTTCCACCGTGGGAGGACAGGTACCCTATGCCTTCAACTCGGGGGACACCCCCCCTCGGTGCCGAGGTGGATACGTTGTTGGCTGCGGGGCAGTTCGTTCCTGCGGCGGGGCTCGTGCGTGAACGCACGCAGCTGGGCCTGGTGGTGGCGACCCGGGCGGTGCGCCACCGGGACGGGTGATCGCCCCGGTCTCAGCCGCGGGTGCGGGCGTAACACCGGTGGTGTCAAATGTCCTTGACAGTAAAGTGTGTTTTACATACCGTGAAGGGGACAGGTACCGCACGGGGCCTGCCGTGACCGGAAGGAATCGCCATGACCAGCAGCAGTGGTCGCACCGCGTGGGGAGCGACGAAAAAGGGCCGCCGCGGGATGGGCTTGTGGGGGCCGGCGGTGGGCATCGGCGTGGTGGTGTCTGCGGTGATGGCCGGCTTGGCGTTGATGGTCAGCTCCTCGCCGGAGCCTGGCCTGCTCGCGGTGGTCACCGCGGCGGTGGTCCTGCCGGTGGGGGTGGCCCTGGGCTGGGGGATCATGGTGGACCGTTCCAGTATCAGTGGGGCGGTGGATCGGCCGGAGGAGTCGGTGGAGTCCCGGTGGTGGGATCAGGCTGCCTCAGGTGCGCTCATGGACGGGTTCGCGATGATCGGGCTGGGGGCCGGGACGATCGCGCTGACCGGGGTGGAGGTGGCTGCCGATACCGTGCTCATGGCCCTGTGGGTGCTGTTGAGTGTGGATGTGGGTATCCGTTACCTGGTTGCCCGACGGGCGGGGTAAGCGGTGCGCAACAGTGTGGCGCAACGCCGCCTACAGCGGGGCTGGTCGCAGGTCAGACTCGCGGAGCTGCTGGGGGTGTCCAGGCAGACGGTCATCTCCATTGAGAAGGGGCGTTTTGATCCCGCGCTGCCCCTGGCGTTTCGTCTCGCCGGTGTCTTCGACTGTGCCATTGAGGATCTGTTCACCCCGGAGGGCTAGGGTGCCCGTGGGGTAAGCCTCCGTGCGCGATGATGGTGGGTCGGGGAGTCCGAAACGGTCTGATCACGTTGACTCACCACACTGCCTGAGAGGGGGCTACCTGGGCGGTGATGGTTGCTGCCCCACTGCGTAGTGGCATCTGGTGGGGGTGTGCTGGTGTGGGGTGGGTGTGGGCGGTTCAGGAATCGAGAACCCGGGCGCTGCGAAATCCGCGGGCGGTGAGGTAGACGATGAGCGCACTGGCGGCCACGGTGGTGGAGAAAATGAGGGCGAGGACGGGCAGTGCCCATTCGTGCAGGAGCATGAGGCAGGGGGCTGTCAACAGGGACGGTGCGATCGCGAGGAGTCGGATGGGTCCGCCGTTCATCCCTGCCCGCGATTCCAGGCTGCGTGGATACAGTAGTGCCCCGAACAGGGTGGCGGTTGCCGACCAGATGCCCAGCGACAGGGGGAGGATGAGTAGTGCGGCCACGAATGGGAAGGTCACTGATACGGATATGCCCGTGGTCAGCGCCACGAGAATGGTTGCGGTGGTGAATCCGGTGGCTGCCATGGCCCAGGAGGCGGTGGTGAGGATGAGGCTGGCGCCCAGGTAGGACTGGAAGAGGCGACGGCGTGGGATCGGCCCGGCCAAAAGGACTTCGATGCCGCCGCCGTGGATGTCATCGGCGACGACTCCCGGGAGGGTCAGTGTCGCGACGATTCCGACCAGGGCGCCCAGCAGGACCGGTGTCATGATCAGCAGGTAGGAGGCGATCGGCTGGACCTCTCCCAGGCTGTTGCGGACGGTGGCGAGGTGGAGTGCCTGGTTCGGGATCATGGTCTCCATGCCGGGCATCATGTCGACGTTGCCGGCTCCGAGGAGGGCAAGTATCCCGATGCCGGCTCCGACCAGTGCGGAAAGCCAGAGTGTCATGCCGCCCTGCTGGATCCACGCCCGCTTCGCGAACGCCTGAACCTGATGAGGTGTGGCGGTGGTGGCTCGGGTCATGATGATGCTCCTAGTGACTGCAGGATCTGCGTCTCGGTGATGGCAGTGCCGTCGCTGCCCAGTGTCAGCACGTCACGTCCATCGACGATGAGGAAACGGGAGGCGAGTTCCAGCGCCTCCGGGACACTGTGGGTGGAGTAGAGCACCGTCCGGGTTGTGCCCCACTCGTGCAGGAGTGCGCGGGTCTCAGCGGCATAGACCGGGTCGAGGCCCGTGAGGGGCTCGTCGAGCACCACAAACTCTGGATCTGTCATCGCCAATCGTGCGAGATCCACGCGTTGACGCTGCCCGCGGCTGAGCGCGGACACGCGTTTGTCGAGGATCGGTTCAAGATCGAAACGTCCGATCAACTCCGCCTCTGCTATCAGGGGTATCTGCGGATGGCTGGCGTTGATCGTGCGCCAGAACGACAGGTTCTGCGCGACACTGAGCCCGGAAGACAGGGCGGATTTATGTCCGAGATAACCGACCCGGGACCGTACCGCGGCCCCGTCCACCACCTGTTCACCCAGCACGATGCAGCGTCCTGACAGTGGGGGGATGATGCCGCAGAGGGTGCGCATGAGGGTGGTCTTGCCCGACCCATTGCGCCCCAGCAGGGCGGTGATGCCTGGGTGGAGTCGGAGCTGGAGGGGGCCCAGGACTGCGGTGTCGTCGTATCCTGCGATCATATCGTCGGCCCGGGCGGTGATATGTTCGCTGCCTTCTGGGGTCATGGTGTCGTCCTTTCGACTGGGCGGGGAATCATGATGGTCGTCAGTGCGCGGCGGCGCCGGTTATGGCCGGCGGTGTTGGCCATCAGGGGGCGAAGCGCTGTCATAACCGCCTGCGAAAAGACCTCGACTTCGGTATCGGTCGCCCAGAAATCCGCCTGCGCGAAGCTCACCTGATCTTTGGCCAGATCGGGCACACCCTGGTCAAGATAGTCCCCGAAATCGCGGATCACCCCGGAGGCGAACACAGTGAACGCCGCCAGGATCTCTTCGGGGGTCAATGAGGCTAGTTCGTCTGCCGTGGGGTTGGTGAGTTCTTCGGCCACCTTGTAGGTCTTTTCGCTTGTGCCTCTGACTGGTCGTTCCTCCACCACTTCAATGAGGCCGTGGTCGACGAGATGGGCGATGTGTCGGTAAAGGGTTGCGATGGGAACATCAGGGAGTCGGTCGTGGAGCTGGCGGGTGGTGGATCCGTCGGTGGCGAGCAGTGTCTGGACGATGCGGAGGCGAACAGGGTGGAGAAGCGCGGAGGAGGTGGCCATACCCCAATGATATCAGTATCAATAATGATAGGAAAAGATAGGGCGATCTCAATGTCACTTTAGTGGTCTTAACGACCGTTGACGTAACCTAGAATAAATAACGTGTTAAGTGACAGGCCGGGCATTTCTTCGCCTGTGGGAACGGCAATCGCCCCCCTTGTCACGTAAACGATCGTATAAGTGACAGGAGTTCATGATGGCGTTGATTGGTTATATGCGGGTCTCGAAGTCGGACGGGTCGCAGACCACCGATCTGCAACGTGACGCCCTCATTGCGGCCGGGGTGGATCCGGGCCATCTCTATGAGGACAGGGCGTCGGGCAAACAGGAGGACCGCCCGCATCTCGACGCCTGTCTCAAAGCGCTGCGCCCGGGGGACACGTTGTTGGTGTGGAAGTTGGATCGGCTGGGCCGGAACCTGCGCCACCTGGTCAACATCGTCCACGATCTCACCGCCCGCGAGGTCGGCCTGAAGGTGCTCACCGGTCAGGGGGCGGCGATCGACACGACCTCAGCCCAGGGCAAGCTGGTCTTCGGGATCTTCGCCGCATTGGCCGAGTTCGAACGCGAGCTCATCTCTGAACGCACGAAAGCGGGCCTGGAATCAGCGAGGGCCCGGGGACGTAAGGGTGGGCGACCGTTCAAGATGACCCCAGCCAAGGTACGCCTGGCCATGGCGGCGATGGGTCAACCGGAAACCAGTGTGGCAGCACTGTGCAAAGAACTGGAGATCACCCGGCAGACGCTCTACCGGCATGTCTCCCCGACGGGGGAGCTACGCGAGGACGGGCGGAAACTTCTTACCGGCAGCTGACGTGCTGCTCGCAGTACGGGTGTACTGCGGTGTTTCCAGGGCCATCTCGAGGTGGCCCTATATATAGAGGTATAACCGAGGAAAATGAAAGAAGGAAACCAAACGCCTGCTGCCGACTCTGTGTTGGATGACCTGACACGGATGCTGCTGGTGTCTTTGGATCGATGTGGCTGTCTCTTCGTTTTACGACAGTGCACTGTTGAGGTGCTGCGCCGCAGTTCAAGTGGGGTTAAAATACGCCTGAAGCGGCACCTGATACTAGATGCGGGTGCCGCTTTTGTGCTGGGTAGGTAGATTGAGGTTCATGCCGACCTACACCGTCTTATCCACCGCCGGGACAATCGGCCCGGGGCAGCGCCCGAAACTCGCTGAGCTGATCACCGACCTCCACCACGAAGTCACGTCCGCCCCGCGCTATCTGGTTCAGGTGATCTTCAACGATCTTGCACCCGGTGAGTTATTCCTCGCCGGCCGGGAAGTTTCTCAGGACCACGTCTGGATCCGGGCGGATATCCGTTCCGGGCGCACCGAACAGCAGAAAACCGGGCTATTAAAACAGCTCACCGCCAGGGGCGCCGAGACACTGGGAATACCGGCGGCCCACCTCTGGGTCTACGTCAATGAGATCCCCGGTGCGAACATGACCGAATACGGCCAGCTCTTGCCCGAGCCCGGCGGGGAAGCTGAGTGGTTTAGCTCCCTGCCGCCACAGGTTCGCGATGTGCTGACAGGTCTGTGACCAGCGGGCCGCTAAATCTATTTGCTGCCTGTATTTGCCCACCGGACCAGGTCACCCTGGCCGAAGCCGACCTCGCCGGATTTAATCACGATGTAGCGGCAGTTGGTCATGTATCCGGAGAAGCCGCCGTCCACCCCGGTGGTGTAGGTGGTGATCGTGCGGATCGCGGTGCCGTGGCTGACCGACATCATGTCACGATCGCCCTCGAAGGTCGGGCGCAGCAACTCCAGCACGGGCTGGAACCGGTCGATGACCTGCCAATAGCAGTGCAGTAGCTCATGTTCTGGGTATAGGTGGCGGAGCCAATAGCTGACCGATCAGCTGGCGCAGATCTCCTCAAGATCTAGTTCGTCGGCCATCGCCGCGTAGCCCTCGTCATTCGGATGTAGGTTGTCGCCCGGATTGAATGCGGGAAGGAGCCTGCTCGGGTTGTCGGGGTCGCGGACCGCAGCCTCGTAATCAGCAAGGGCATCGAATTCACCTGAGTTCCTGATCCACTCATTGACTGCCTGGCGGTCCTCCTCGCCGGCTTCGGTGTAGTAGTCGGCTCCTTCATAAGGTGTGATCGTGGCACCGACTACGCGAATGTCGTGGTCGTGTGCTCGCTCGATGAATTGGCGGTAGACATTGATCAGCTGTTCCGGTTCCACTGCGCCCTCGCTGTTACCGATGTCATTGATGCCTTCCAGGAGCACCACGGTGTGGACTCCGGGCTGATCCAGCACATCGTTTTCAAAGCGTGCCATCGCTGAGACGCCTTGCGTGCCAGCATCGGTCAGTAGATGGTTTCCGCTGATACCAGAGTTGAGCACGCCACATTGCTGTGCTTCGGGCCGCTCCAGGAGGCGGTCGGCTACCTGGTCTGGATACCGCAGGTTCGCGTCCACGGTCGATGAGTGACCATCGGTAATGGAGTCACCGAAGAACACCACGGAGCCCTGCGCCGCCGCTGGATGTACAAGGTCATGTGTCGGATCCGGAAAGATCTCCCCGCCGGGGTCCAGGAGCTGGGGCAGTTGGGTCGGACGATGTGGAAACGACGGGCCGAGATCCTCGCGTACTTCGACACCGGCGCTTCCACAGCGACCGGCCCAGCTGGGCGAGCTCGGGCAGCTCGGTGGGCACCCCGGCCCGGATCGACTTGAGGAGCTTGTACATCGCGATCTTGCCCTCCCGCCTGCCCGAGGCCTCGTAGGCGGCGATGAGTCGCTGGTAGGCGCCGTAGGTGACCTCCACCGCCGCGTGCGCGTCATTGGCGGTGAACGCCTTGAACAAGCGGACCTTCTGCTTGTCGGTAAGCAGCTCAGCGCGGGTTCGCAGGGTGCGGCGGATGCCGTACAGCGGATCGCCGGTCCGTCCCCGGTGTCCGGTGGTGGCCTGCTGGATCCGTTGGCGGCACACGGTGAGCTTGTCGGCGGCAAGATGCACGACGTGGAACGGGTCCATCACCGTCCGGGCAGCGGGCACCGCGCTGGCGGCGGCGGAGTGGTAGCCGGCGAACCCGTCCATCGTGACCACCTTGACTCGGTCTCGAAACACCTGGTCACGGGCGTCGAGCCACTCGGTGAGAACCTTCGCCGAGCGCCCGGGGACCATGTCCAACAGACGAGACGGGCCGGTGCCGTCCACGACCGGGGTCAGGTCCACCAAGACGGTGACGAACGAGCTGCTGCCGTCGCCGCGCACGTGCTTCCATTTGTGCTCATCGACCCCGAGGACACGGACGCCGTCGAAGTGTCCGGGCTGGTCGTAGACCATGGCGCGGGTCTCGGAGACCGCCAGGTCGTTGACCAGATCCCAGCCCAGCCCGAGGGCCTTCGCGACGGCGGCCACGCTGGTGCGGTCGATCGCCAGGCGCTGCAGAATCCAGCGGCTGCACCGGCGGGTGGTCTTGGCCCGCGGCTCGGCCAAATCAGGCATGCGCTGCTGGAAAATCCTCGTAGCGCACTCGGTGTTGTCGCAGGTGAAGCGTGGTACGCGTACGTGCAGTCTGGTGGGATGGCCGACGATCGGCAGATCGGTCACCTTCCGCTCGATGTGGTCACGCAGCCTCCCCTCCGTCCCGCAGTCGGCGCACACCGGGTCCAGCGTGACCGGGGAGCAGAACAGGTGCGTGAACTCGTCGGCCACCGCGGCGTCGGTGATAGTCACCCCGAGCTCGACGGTGCGGCAGATGGTGTCGGCAAGCAGGCTGGCGGTAGCGTTCAAAGCGGGTCCTGGGTGGTTCTGGGTGCAGGTGTAGGAACCGCAATCCTCACACCCCCAGGACCCCTACATCTTGTGCCTCACCGCATCACCGCAGCATCCCCGCTACGCACTCCGGATCCGGAAGAGCCCATATACCGCAAGATAAAGCAGATCAACAGGGCGCTAGTTCGGGATAAAGACAATCTTGAGGTAATCGGTTTCTCTAAAGACCTAATGGAGGCAACTGCTAGCGCAGTCCTGCAAGCACGAGGTCAGTCGGTAGAGTCGGTAAGAAATATGAATGCTGCCGAGCGCTGCAGTAGGGCAATGGCTGAGCTGGGTATTACCTCTGATAATGGTTCAGGGAAAATTGCAGAGGGCCTTACTCTCACTCGAAAGGCCCTGAATAAGATTGTCGAAGGCGCCTCAGAGATGCGACGCAAGGATACCGATGAGGGGCATGGCATGGCGGGAGTACGTGTGGTCAGTGACAGTCAGGCCAAGTTGGCGATATCGTCTGCGCTGCTCTGGTGCCATTACATTCTCGACAAGTTCTATGAGGAAAGTTCTGCTCCTTTCTAGTGCCTTGCGTCGTTAATTCGGGTCAGGCGCACCGGAGTTGTGTATCTGCTCCGCAAGGTGGAAACGTGGTCCGTCGTTGATAACACGCGTCTTAGCATGGGGTTGGGTGCGAGGATTCGTAGCCGGCCGGTGGCCAGAAGATCAGGTTGCGCGCATCAGCGCCGAGATGATGTTCCAGGAGAACCAAGAAGCAGAGGGAAGTCTCCACGGCGCTACAGGACTGTTTGCAGAAGTTCGGGTCGATACGGTGCCAGCGCCAGCTGTCTCAGGGATGGCCCCATATCGACCTCTGCTTCCCAGCTAGAAGATCTCTTCCTGGTTGATCTTCTTTCTCTTCGGGGCCTTGGTCTCGCTCGTTTCGGGAGGTCCGAGGAGTTTGACTGGGACTAGGTCTCCTGTAGCCACTTCCTCCAGTAAACGTGCGCCTTCTGGTTCTGCCTTCACAAAGAATTCGACCTGCCACAGCAGTTCCAAGAGCTCACGGTCGAGTTCCCACGTTTCAGCCTGGATACGGTCAAGGGGAGATGAGGACTTGCCAGCTGGTTCTTTCATCCGGTATCCCAGCCAAGAGCCCACGACATTCATGCCGGAAACGTTAAAAGCCATCACTTCAGGAAGGACCTGGGTGAACACGGCTTCTCCTACAGTGAGCTGATGGGATTCGGCGTCGTAGATCCACCTTTCCGGGTACGAAGTTGAGGGCGTTTCCAACTGGATTTGAGCCTGCCCTTGGAATCGTGCGCGGGTAGGCTGCCCGAATTGGTTAAGTTCGCTGCCTCTCTCGCCCCAGGTCTGCTCGAAGATCAACGACTGCCCGAAGTCTCTAGTTTCCTTGAACAGTTCATAGTTGGTGGTGAACGGGACTCTGGCTGCCGATTCTTCTAATTCATCCTGGAAACGCGCGGTGTAAGCGCCTGTCCCCAATAGGCCGAAAGTGTATAGAGCGACGTCCTTCGGAGATATTTCTTGCCCATAGGTGTCGGTCAGCACTAAAAGTAAGCAGCTAGAAATGTTCGCAGGCCTCGCATCCGGGCTCCGGTAGAGGGGGTGAATGTTCTTCGCCCCATAAGATCCACGGAAATAATCCAAGTCCGGAACGTAGGGACTTACAGTTAACGCTGGCCCCCCTCCAAGGGGCGTCGAAGTAACTGTCGCAAAATATAGCTGGTCAGCAGAAAGACAGTCCCAGAACTGCTGTCTTATGTAGGTACCTACTCGATGATCTGGGAGACACCACTGTCGATCGAAACTACGGTATCCATATCGAACCGGCTTCACCATACTGGTACTAGCTGTTGGGGCGGTCAAAGGAGGAAGCTGTTCCGCAGAAAACACATCCGTCTTTTCGGAGGAAACTAAGAGGTCTCGGTCCTGAACGAAAGCAGCGGGATCGACTTCTCCTGTAGAGAAGAGTTCCCTCCAGCGCTTCCTCAAAGCATTAGGAGTAACCCCAATAGGCCATTTTCGTTTGTATTGCGCACCGGATTGCACCCATGGAAACACCCAATCGAGGGGGGCGAATTCGGCCAGCCCTGCTGCACTGTCAGGAACGAACTTCGCATGCCAGTCCGTGTTTGATAGCTGGACCCAGGGATTATTTTGAGAATCTGGAGTCGAGATTTCTTTGAGGGAAGATAGCTTCTCTTTTTTGGTTCCTTCCACTCGGATGTAGCGGATTTTCGCCCTTGTTCTGACTCGATCACTATGCTTTCGGGCTTGACCCTTGGAGTTTTTTTCCCACTGGATACCGAAGAAGATCGCCACCGGGGTCTGGATGTTGAAGACGTTCTCGTCCTTGCGTGCCCCACGTCCTTCCCCTCCGAGGTCGATGATCCAGATCTCATCAAAGGCTTTACGCATGTACTCACGCAGGCCAGCAAACCCAGGTCCGCGGAGGTAGGACGATGAGGTGATGAAGGAGACGACACCGGCTTCGTCCTTGTGCTGTTCGCAGGCTTTCCAGATGGCCCAGCGGATGAAGTAGATGTAGCTGTTATAGAGATTCTTCGCCTGGCCGCCGGCCCCGATCTCTTTGAGGGGAGTGATGAAGTCCTCCAACAGCGGTGGGTTGCCGTCGACTTCTTCCAGGATGATGTTGGGAAAGCGCGTGGACCCGGTGCCCAGGGCCTTTCCTCTTGATCCGCGGTCGTAGGGAGGGTTGCCGAGGATGACCTTGATGCGGGTCTGCTGGTTTTTGACCAGGCCAGCCCGGCGGGTTTCTTCGTTGAGGTTTTGTTCGATTTCCCAGAAGGAAATTTGCTGGTAGTCATCGGAGATGTCACCAGGATCGGTCAGAGTGTTGGTCAAAAATACCTGAACTCCTTCCTTACCAAGGCTGATGCCGGTTTTCTCCAGCATCTGGGTCATCCGGAGATGAGCAACCGAGTAGGGGCCCACGAGCAGTTCGAAGGCGAACAGCCGCTGGGCGAGGCTGCGGGCGTCATCTTGAGGAGCCGGTGAATCCGCTAAGACGTGCTCGGCGACCGCCAGGGGGTACGCGCCTGTGCCGGCAGCCGGATCGAGGACGTTGACATCCTCTGTACCCAGACCGCGTTGGCGGCCGAAGCGGCTGCGCAGGATGTCGTCGAGGAGGCGGACCTGGAGGCGTACGATCTCCACGGGGGTGTAGTAGACGCCGGCGTCCTTGCGCATTTTCGGGTCATAGGAGGCAAGGAAGTCTTCGTAGAAGTAGAGCCAGGGATCGGATTTTTCGGTCAGTTTGTCGGGGTTGACCGCGCCGATGGTGGATTCGAGAAGTCCTACTGCTCCTTCCACTGCCTCTCGGTTGGTGGGCTGGGCCATGAGCTCGAGCACCGAGCCGATCAGTTTGTGTCCGTTTCGCAGCAGTGAGTCGGTAACTGCGGTGGCGGTGAACGTCTCGTCATCTTGGGAGGACTCGATGCGGGCGAGGAGAAGGGCGTAGGTGAAGGTTTGCGCGAAGCTGTCGGCGAACTCTCTAGGCGTGGCTCCGGGCATGAGGTCGGCCTGCCATTTCTGGTAGAGCGCGGGCAGGCCCGTCGGTGTCGGTGAGGGGTGTGTGAGGACGTCGATCACTGAATCACGGAGAAAAGCGGTCAAGGGTGCCAGTTGGTCGGCGAGGGCCTTCGGAGACGACGGGGCCAGGGGCCGCCACGTCAGAAACTGGTCAAGCAGTTGCCGCAGTGAATCAACCTGGTCGCCGGGGACAGTGCCATCGGCACGTGGTTCCAAAGTGACGTGGACGAGGGGTTGTCCCGCTCCGTGGCGCAACAGCGTCCATTCCCAGCCGTTGGAGTAGATGAGGTTGGGATGGAGTTCGAGTTTCGACCATTGTTTGCGGTCGTGCGGGGTCCATCCCGTTTTACGGTAAGGGTTGGCACTTTTCCCCGGTGATTTCAGTTCAATATGCCCGACGAGCTGGCCTTTACCTCTTTTTATGGCCATATCCAGACGCACACCCTCCACCACATCGCCGACAGTCTGGCGATGCTCGGTGGTCACATGGATCTTGCTGACCAGGGCGGAAGCAGCATCGCTGAGAAACGAAGTCAGTGGAGCCTTGAGCTGGTCTTCGGGATTTCCCCGGGCGTCGAGCAAGAGTTCCCGTTCAATCGCGGCGAGATCAGTGATGAGCTTTGCCACCGTTTTGTCGAAACCGATAGTGGGAGATTCTGCTGGAGACATGAGGGATCCTTCCGGGCACGGGCTGACGACTAGCTGAGGTTTCCTTTTCCACCATATTCCCCTCTACCCTCAGCTCCACGTAGTTTTACCCGCTTTTCTCCCCCTGAAAGCCGAGGTGAAGCTATTCAATCTCGTTTTGAGGTGGCGGCGTAGTTCGATTCAGGATGGTCCGTATCTGTCGGGTTAGAGTCTGGACGGAGTCGGACATCTTTTCTACCGCTTTGCGTTGTTTGAAGGCATCCGTGTCGGAGAACATCGTTCCCACCCAGATCCCGGGATCGAGTTCGAACTCTTCCGTATAGCCTTCACCCTTTTCATCTTGGTAGGAGATGCTGACGAGCTGTGCGGCGGGGATTCCCTCCGCAGAGACAGCTTCTCGGTCACCGACCTCGTAGTCTTTATGGGAAACCCAGAAGGGTGCCGTCACCTTCTGCCCCGGTACCCACGTTCGGAACTGTCGCTCGACGAACAGTGTTCGAGGTATTTCCACGTTGGGCTTATAAAACGTCTGTCCGGATTTGCTGTTTTCGTTCAACCCGTCCAAGTCAGGGGCAGGGAGCGGCGGGGAAAACTCCACCTGAACGTGGTAGGCGACCGATTTACCCACGTTGGAAATCTCCAAGTCAAGGACATCCCTCACATGTTTTGGTGGAAGATAGCGGACAGTCACCATCGGGCGATTTGTCCGCTCCACCGACTCTCGCTGCAGTTCTACCGACGTTGCCTGATGGTCAGCCGATTCGGCAGCCAGGCGATTGTATTCTTCCTGCTGCTTTCCGACGCCAGCGCCGCTTTAGAGTGCTCGGTTCTGGCTATTTCGTTCTGTCTGATAATTTCCTTCGTTTGAAAGACAGCTACAAAAGCCACAATTACAGTGATGACGGCAAGGACGAGGAGACCAGCGTTAGCTGCCGCTGCCACTCTTTCTGCCGTCCACCACGAAAGATCGTTGAAATGGTGCTGTTGCAAACTTCAGGCGGAGAGCCGTGACGACCCAGTCTTCATCCTCTGATGCTCGTTGAGGGCCGACGTTCTCAGAGATTCTCGAATACCCGGCTGACGATCACCGCATCCGGGTTCGGTTGCCCGTAGGCAAACATCGCGCCCTGGCCTTTCCGTAATGAGTGCATCGCTTCCATCCCTTTCAACGTCCGGTACGCCGAGGTCCGGTTTTTGAACGCCCCCTTCGGTCCGAGGATCCGTTTCAGCCGCCCATGATCTCCTTCAATGACGTTATTGAGGTATTTCACCTGCCGGTGTTCCACGGTCTGCGGGCAGATTCCCTCTGACTTCAACTCGGCGATTGCCCTGGCCAGGGAGGGTGCTTTATCGGTGTTGATCACCCGCGGGGACCCGGTTATCGTGTTCGACCTCAGGGTCTTGGCCAGGAAACGCTTCGCTGCGGCGACGTTACGCTTTGGGGACAGGTAAAAATCCAGGGTATGCCCGCCCGCGGTGATGGCCCGATAGAGGTAGCACCACTTTCCCCCGACCCGGATATAGGTCTCGTCCACCCGCCAGGACCGGGCCTGCCAATCCGGGACTTGTCGGTACCACCGGGTCTGCTTGTCCAGCTCAGGAGCATATTTCTGGACCCAGCGGTAGATGGTGCTGTGATCGACCGGTACGCCGCGTTCGGTCATCATTTCTTCCAGATCGCGGTAGCTGAGCCCGTAGCGGCAGTACCACCGGACCGCCCACAGGATGATTTCACGGGGGAAATGACGACCGGAGAAGATGCCCATGGCTGTGATTATTTCACGCAGGTCTTCCTGTCGCCCGAACTTTGCAACAGCACCCCACCGTCGGGGTGGGGCCCTTTCCGGACCAGGGGCGGGTGGGTTCGATGACGGTGCCGGATGCGGCCACGGGGTCATCCGCCTCGGTGAGGGTGGTGTACAGCATCCGGGTGGCGTGCCCCGGGAAGTCGGGGCCGAGGATGTTGAACAGGTGCTGGGTCGGCTGCGTGCGCATGACCGTCCCCGGGGTGGCGGGGACCGCCGCAGGAGGGGAGTAGAAGGGGTCGACCACTGATGACGCTTCCGCGGGTGCCGCAGTTGCGGGTGCCGCCCCCACCGCCAGAGAGATCGCCGCCGCCAGAATTGTCCGCATCATCCGAGCCATGATCCATTAATGTAGCAGTGCTGCGGTGTAAACTTGCACGTCATGGGCATCACGTACCGCAAGCGTAAGAAGGTCGGCAAGAACAGCTGGATCAACATCTCCGGCTCGGGTGCGTCCGCGTCGACCAGGATCGGGCCGCTGACCATCAACAGCCGCGGTGGACTGTGGGTCAACCTGCCCGGCGGCCTCAACTTCCGGGGCCGCTGGAAGTAGGTCACCCGAGCATCGTCGTCGGGGTGGCGTCGTCGACGACGATCAGCGCGTCGTACCACTCGGAGGGGACACCGGCGACGAGGTGGAACAGCGGTATGAGCTGTTGCAGGCGGGTGAACCGTTCGCCGGCGCTGCCCATGGTGATGAGTGTGTCGACAAGTTCCCGATTCTTCCCGGAGGTGTCCGCGAAGTCCAGGTAACCGACGTCGGTGCCCGCGAACACACCCGCCAGGGGAGTGCGGTTGTGCAGTGTCCAGGCCTGCCGTTCCTCGGGGGTGCCGGAGAGGAATTCCGTGTCGATGAAGTCGGTGCCGATCACCTGATAGTCGTCTCCCCAGGTCTCGGCGGCCATCGCACCGACCGGTTGCGTCAGCATCCCCTGCTCGGCCTTTGCCACGTGCCCGTTGTGGGCGAACAGCAGGACCGGCGTCGTCGACTGCTCCACGAGGCGGGTGAGCATGTCGAACATCGCCTCCTCGCGGACCGTGGAATAGTCACCCGTCCGCATCAGCTCGACGTGGTGGTGCAGCGCCAGTGCGGCGTTGTGCGGATGCGGGCTGCCCGGGAGGGTGCGGGTGGCGTCGACAAGCTCCCGGGTGGCGGTGGCGTGAGCGTCGGTGACCTCACCGTCCTCCAGCCCGCTGAGGACGGCCCCCAGGCGTTCGGCGGCGGCCGGGTCGTGGTGGGCCAGACCGTCGAGGGCGATGCTTCTCGACGCCGGCACCCGTTGCACGTCCATCCCCACCAGCTGCACTCTCCCGCCCGCGGGCAGGTCCGCGTTGTAGTCGCGGAGCCACTCGAGCCAGCGGGCGTTCTCGGCGGTCTGGTTGAGGCGGAAGCCGAATCGGAGGGCGGCCTCTTCTGCGGTGCCCTCCCCGCCCTGGATGTAGTCGTTGACCAGGGAGGTCGTTCCGTAGTCCTCCTCCATCACGATGGTGCGGGTGCCGTGCGGCAGCACCTTCCGGCTCAACTCCAGGCGCAGGTTCTGGTAGTCGGCGTTGCCGTGGGTGGCCTCGCCGAGGGCGAGGACGCGGGCGTCGAGAAGCGGGGCGGACAGCTGTGCGGTGGCGAACTCGACGGCCTGCGGTTCGCCCTGCGGGCGGGTGCTCCACCGCCAGGAGACGATGGTGGCGGCGATGAACACCACCACAACGGTGAGGAGGATGATCAGCGCGAGGCGCCGGCGACGGTGACGGGGACGATGTGATGTGGTCATGCCTTCATTCCACTGCCTGGCGACGCCGCGATCATCGGCCGTGGGTAGCCGGATGACCGCGACCTTCGGCCACGGAATACGAGCCGAAGGTCGCTACCGGCGGCCCGGACCGGTGGATAACGTCATTGCCATGACCTCTGCAACCTCGCTGCGTCTGTTGTTCTGGCTCCCGGTTCTCACCTCCACGCTCTACTACCTCACGCCCTTGGCGCTGGCGCCCTCCGATCCCGGTATCTGGCTGCTCCTGCTGCTCCCGGCGCTGCTCGCCCTGGCCGTGCTGCCGCTGCGGCACACCCGACCGGTGGTGGCCTCGGTGATCACGCTCGCCTGCCTGGCGGTCAGCCCGGCGGCGATCGGCGGTGTCATCGGCATGGTGGGTTCCCTGGCCCGGCGCACGGGCGTCGGCCGCGGCCTGCCCGGCCCGGTGGGCCTGGTCGCGGCGGGCACGGCGGTGAAGGCGGTGCAGCTGGCCGCCGGCGGGTGGACCAGCACGTCGTCGGTGGAGATGGGTATCTCCGTGTCCATGCTCGTCATCGCCCTGTTCGTCGGCCTGCTGCTCAATTCGGTCGCCGACTCCCGGGACTCCCGCGCCGAGGCGGATGAGTACCGGGCCACGCAGATCCGGATGGCGGAACGTGCCCGCATCGCCCGCGAGATGCACGACGTGGTGGCCCACCGGGTTTCCCTCGTCGCCATGATGTCCGGGGCGTTGGCCTACCGGGAGGACCTGCCCGCCGACGTGCGCGACGCGGCCGGGGTCATCCGGGACAATTCCCGCCGGGCCCTCGACGAGCTCCGCGTCGTCCTCGCAGACCTGCGCAGCACGGACGACCCGGAGGCTCCGCAACCCACCCTGGCGAACCTCGACGATCTCCTCGCCGAGGCGGAAGCGGCCGGTTCCGCCGTCGACCTGCAGCTCGACCCGGCGCCCGAGGACGTTCCTGAACGCCTCAGCCGCCACCTCTACCGGATGGTCCAGGAGGGGCTGACCAACGCGCGGCGGCACGCCCCGGGCCAGGAGGTCACCGTCCGCCTGGCGGGGTCTCCGGGGGAGGGCGTCACCCTCCGGATGAGCAACCCGGCACCGGACCCCGGGGCCGGGGAGGGCGGTTACGGCCTCGTGGGCATCGAGGAACGTGCCCGCCTGTTGGGTGGCACGGCCCGCGCCGGCCGGGTGGACGGTACATTCACGGTGGATGTGACCGTTCCCTGGAAGGTGGGCTGATGAGCGAGCAGATCCGGGTGATCGTCATCGACGACGACCCCATGGTCCGCGCCGCCGTGCGCATGATCATGGCCACCGCGGCGGACGTGGAGGTGGTGGCCGACGCCGGCGACGGCCGCGCCGGGCTCGACCTGGTGCGCGAGCACCTCCCCGACGTCGTGCTCTGCGACATCCGCATGCCCTGCATGGACGGCCTCGCGGTGCTCACGGAGCTGCAGGCCTCGGGCGACGCCACCCCAGTGATCATGCTCACCACCTTCAACACCGACGATTACGTGGTCCGCGCCTTCCAGCTCGGTGCCGCGGGCTTCCTGCTCAAGGACGCCGACCCCCGCGAGATGGTGGCTGCGGTCCGGGACGTCCACGCGGGCCGCCCGGCCCTGTCCGCCGGGGCGGTGGAGACGCTGATCGGCACGGTCCACTCGACTCCCGCCCGCGACCACCGTGCCCGCGCGCTGGTGGACACCCTCACCGAGCGCGAACGCGAGGTCGCCGTCCTCCTGGCCTCGGGGGCGAGCAACGCGGACATCGCCCGGCAGTCGCACATGGCGGTGGCCACGGTGAAGGCGAACATGTCGCGTATCTTCACCAAACTGGGCGTTGACAACCGCGTCTCCGCGGCCATGCTCATCCGCGACGCCGGCCTGGCCTGACCTACCGGGGCAGCCGGAACAGCCCCGCATCGTCCTGCTCCGCCAGGCCGTCCGCCAGCAGGGAGAACAGGGCGCGGGAGCGCTGGACGTCGTCGGGCCACACCACGTCGATCTCAGACTGCGGCACCGGCGCCTCCGCGCCCCGGAGCACGTCCATGATCAGTCCGCGGACCTGCCGGTCGGTGCCGGCGAACTTCTGCACCTTCTTCTTCGCCAGCTCCTCAGCTGTCGGGGGCGGGGAGCCGGCGGCCACCCAGGCGCACTCTTTCCGCAGGGGGCACTCCCCGCACCGCGGGGACGTCGCCGTGCACACCAGCGCACCGAGCTCCATGAGCGCCGCCGAGAACCGTGGTCCGTCCTCCGCCGGCAGCAGCCCGGCCACCGCCGGCAGCTCGCTTTTCGACGCCGTCCCCGCCAGGAACCTCCCCTCCACCGCGCGCCGCACCACCCGGCGGACGTTCGTGTCCACCACGGGCACGTTGTGGCCGTAGGCGAAGCAGGCGACGGCGCGGGCGGTGTAGTCGCCGACACCGGGCAGGGCGAGGAGGTCGTCGACGTCGTCGGGGACGCGGCCGTCGTGACGCGAGACGATGACCTGCGCGCACTCCAGCAGGCGCAGAGCACGCCGCGGGTAGCCGAGCTTGCCCCAGGCGCGGAGCACCTCGGCCGGGGAGGCCTGTGCGAAGGCGGCGGGATCCGGCCAGCGTTCCAGCCATTCCCGCCACACGGGTTCGACACGCGACACCGGGGTCTGCTGGCTCATGACCTCGCTGAGCAGGATCCCCCACGCGCTGGTGCCGGGTTCGCGCCACGCCAGGGGGCGTTCGTGGAGGTCGAACCAGGTGAGCAACGCGGGAACCATGGTGGGCCAGTCTACAATCATGGGCATGCCCATGAAGAATGTCGCCAACCAGCCGCAGGCCGTGTGGGAGGCGCTGAAGGCCGGTAATGAACGGTTCGTCTCAGCGCAGCTCGAACGCCCCAACCAGGACGTCATCCGGCGGGCGGAGCTGCGCGCCGGGCAGAATCCCCGCGCCGTCGTGTTGTCCTGTTCCGACTCGCGGGTACCCGTCGAGCTCATCTTCGACGTCGGCCTCGGGGACCTCTTCGTCGTCCGCACCGCCGGCGAGATCCTCGACCCCGCGGTCCTCGCCTCCATCGAGTACGCCATCAAGAGCCTCGGCGTGGAGCTGGTCGTGGTCATGGGGCACGAGTCCTGCGGTGCGGTCGCCGCCACCAATGAGGCGTTGACCGGCGGGAAGATCCCCAATGGTCTGGAGCGCATCCTCATCGAGAAGGTCGCCCCCTCCATCCTGGAGGCCCGCGCCCGCGGCATGAACACTCTGCCGGCCTATGAACGCCAGCACGTCATCGAGATCGTCGAGCAGATCAAGCACCGCCTCTCCGCGCTGCAGACGCGTATCGACGACGGCCGCTGCGGCATCGTCGGCCTGCGCTATCTGCTGTCCACGGGGCAGACCCAGCTGGTCACCGCCGACGGCGTGGAGTAGACACGCGCCCCGGTGCTGTTGCAAAGTTGCGGCAGCACCGTCTTCATCCTCTGATGCTCGCTGCGGGTCGGCGTTCTCAGGCAGCCTCGAACACCCGGCTGACGATCACCGCATCCGGGTTCGGTTGCCCGTAGGCAAACATCGTGCCTTGCCCTTTCCGTAATGAGTGCATCGCTTCCATCCCTTTCAGAGGGTGCTGTTGCAAAGTTGCGGCAGCACCGTCTTCATCCTCTGATGCTCGCTGCGGGTCGGCGTTCTCAGGCAGCCTCGAACACCCGGCTGACGATCACCGCATCCGGGTTCGGTTGCCCGTAGGCAAACATCGCGCCCTGGCCTTTCCGTAATGAGTGCATCGCTTCCATCCCTTTCAACGTCCGGTACGCCGAGGTCCGGTTTTTGAACGCCCCCTTCGGTCCGAGGATCCGTTTCAGCCGCCCATGATCTCCTTCAATGACGTTATTGAGGTATTTCACCTGCCGGTGTTCCACGGTCTGCGGGCAGATTCCCTCTGACTTCAACTCGGCGATTGCCCTGGCCAGGGAGGGTGCTTTATCGGTGTTGATCACCCGCGGGGACCCGGTTATCGTGTTCGACCTCAGGGTCTTGGCCAGGAAACGCTTCGCTGCGGCGACGTTACGCTTTGGGGACAGGTAAAAATCCAGGGTATGCCCGCCCGCGGTGATGGCCCGATAGAGGTAGCACCACTTTCCCCCGACCCGGATATAGGTCTCGTCCACCCGCCAGGACCGGGCCTGCCAATCCGGGACTTGTCGGTACCACCGGGTCTGCTTGTCCAGCTCAGGAGCATATTTCTGGACCCAGCGGTAGATGGTGCTGTGATCGACCGGTACGCCGCGTTCGGTCATCATTTCTTCCAGATCGCGGTAGCTGAGCCCGTAGCGGCAGTACCACCGGACCGCCCACAGGATGATTTCACGGGGGAAATGACGACCGGAGAAGATGCCCATGGCTGTGATTATTTCACGCAGGTCTTCCTGTCGCCCGAACTTTGCAACAGCACCGTCCAGGGTATCAAGTTTACTGAGATGTGTTACTCAGATAACCCGATCTGCAAAGTCCTCGATCCCCACATGATCCACATTGGTCCCTCTGCATATGGAGAAAACCGGAGGTCACATCCTCTTTTGAGTTTGTGATCTCCGGTCCTTGCGGTTCATGAACCGCTCACGGTAGAGGCGATTTTGCTTGTGGCGGTGTCGCCACTTCTCGGTCGGAGACCAAATCTTAGACATGGACTCCAGGGTAGATGTTCCGGTGTTGAATAACTACGACCGAATATCAACCCTCTGCAACCACATCACCGACAGTCCCCAGCCCAATACAGTAAGAACCACTGACGAGACCACGAGTGCAGTCAAAGTAGAAAGGTTTAGATCTCCCGCCGTAGAAACTGCAGTGCTGCCAAGGGAGATCGTATTGGTTATGAGTGCCGATGGAAGAACCCACATAAGCTTTTCAAAACCGGCGCTCACCACTCCATAAGTAAGGATTGTGCCACCTAGTGCTATGGCAACTGGTGCCGCGAAATTTCGGATAATCATCGAGAAGAAAGATTGCCAGGATGCCACTGCCGCTCCCGGTAGTATCGCCAATACGATTCCCGCAATATTTTCCCATGGCAAAGGCCCAGGTACGCGAAGTACCATGCCGGCAATGATGCTAAATAGCAGGAGCATGAGTTGCATGAGCGAAACCAACACCACCAAAGCGCCGATCTTTGCGGCGATTGTTCCCCCAACTCCCCGTGGCATTGTCATCAACTGATTCCAGTTGAATCCGCGGTGTTCGAGACGCCACGCAGCAGAACCAAGGATCGCGATACCGATAGTCATGAAAAACAATCCATAAAACAGCACGACCTGAGAAAGATAGCTAGACCAGCCCGCAGTGAGCATTTCCTTATTTGCCGAGTAGTTTCCAGCTCCATAACCGACTGAAATTAACGGGATGAGTACTAACACCGTCCAAATGTGGGAGCGTCGGAACTTAAGGAGTTCATTTCGAAGCAGCATTGCTAGTACTCCCTTGAATTAAGTCGATGGGTCAAAAAGACAAAACTGGCCGCAGCAATCACCACGAATAATCCCCATGGAACCCATGCTTGTTGAACTGGGATGACACCAGCGTCCGTGAAGGTGTACGGGGTAATCACTGCGAAATAGCCAAACGGATTGATCATGCTTAACCACTTCGGCGAGAGCATTCCCCAGATACCTAACAGCCCACCGAGAACGCCCACACCAAGCACTACCAATTGAGATTCGAATCGGGCAGCAATCCACATGAAAATTGCCAACATCGCTGCACTTGTGCCCAAGGCACCAGCCGCGGTACCTACCCAAACTCCCCAAACTTCAGCTGAAGGCCCGGGAGCCCCCAATGTGAATGGCGCACCCAAAATCACGCCCAATTCCACGACGCGCAGTAAGACCAAAATGAACAAGAAGATCACAAACTTTCGACGGAGCAACATGCCGGGCCAGGTACCTGCAACGGCATTGAGACGCCAGCCGCCAGCCAAGTGCTCGGGATCTACAGCACGGCTAGCAAGCAGCGCGAGTTGAATAGGAGCAAGCAGCGACAGCACCAACAAATAGCCGATCAAGTACGTCGCCCATTGTTCATCTGGGTTCACGACAAAAGAATCGATTTTCCCTGTTTTAAAAAGCCCCATGCTGGTGAACAACACAATGCCCACCGTCAACCCGATTCCAAAAATCCCCACGTGAGAGCGTCGAAGTTTAGCGACTTCGATGGCAAGGTTTTCTATCATTGCAAGCCTCCTCGACCAGTGAGCCCGATGAAGACTTCTTCCAAGCTACGATGCTGTCGGACTACCTGAGTGATCGGAATTCCTTGCTCAACGAGACGCACGCACATTTCCGAAACGTCCTGCTCACTCAGGTTTCCGAGCAGCAGCCCACCCGAAACTGTTGCGGGGTCTAGAGCCCGCAACGCCTCAGCTGCCCGTGCCGGAGAAGGGGTCTCCACAAAGACATCAGGCAGCTTGGTTTCGAATAGCTCCCGCTGCGTCCCTTGGAATAGGAGCTGACCTTGGTGGATGATGCTTAATTCTGTCGCCATCTTTTCGATCTCGGAGAGTAGATGACTCGACACCAGTACCGTGCGGCCTTCGTCGCGAGCAAGGCTGACGATGAGCTCTCGGATTTCCTCGATGCCCGCCGGATCCAGACCATTCGTTGGCTCATCCAAGATGAGAATCTTAGGGTCGCGGAGCAACGCCAACGCGATACCGAGTCGCTGCTTCATGCCTAGCGAATAGTCTTTGACCAGCTTGTCCATGTGCTTTTCCAAGCGCACAAGGTGGATCGCACGCTGCACATTTGCCGGCTCAGCACGCAGCAGACGCGCTGCTATCCCTAAGTTTTCAGCACCGGTAAGATGCAAATATGCCGACGGTTGCTCGATTAGAGAACCAACATGCGCTAGCACACGGCTACGAGTCTCGCGGTTCATTGGCCGCCCCAACATGTAAATTTCGCCATCGGTTGGCTTGAGCAGCCCGAGCATCATTTTCATGGTGGTGGATTTGCCAGATCCATTTGGCCCCAACAAGCCATGAACGCTGCCTTCGGATACTGCCAAATTTAGCTTGTCGACGACACTAGTCGAACCATACTTCTTGGTGAGATTTCTTGTCTCAATGATTGTGGTCATGAAGACCATCTTGTCGTTTCTGAGCTGCTAAAACATCGACTCCCAGGAGGATCTTTTCGTCATACCCAGGCATGATGTCGCTAGGACTCAAGCAGGTCTTCTCTAGAAACCAAACCGGCACGATATGCCAGCAGCGCGATATGTACTCGATCTCGAGAATTGGTTTTTGCCATCACGCGGCCTACATGCGTTTTCACCGTGGGCATAGAGATGAAGAAGCGCTCGCAAATCTCCGCGTTCGTCCATCCTTTTGCGATAGCCACCAGAATCTCATGTTCACGGCTTGTTAGATCAGACAATCGTTGCTGATCAGTGGCCGAAACTTTGGTTATTTGCGGTTCTTGCAACCTGTGGATAATCCGATTGGTAGCCCGTGGAGAAATTACTGCGTCGCCACGAAAGACCGTTCTGATTGATTCCAACAACACCTCTGGCTCAGCATCCTTCAAAATGAATCCACTCGCCCCGGCAGCCAAACCGCCGAGAACATACTCTTCATCATCGAAAGTAGTGAGGATAATCGACTTTGTTTCAGGTGCAATCTCGGCAAGCTGAGCTGTTGCGGAAATTCCATCGAGAATTGGCATCTGCACATCCATTACGACCACATCTACAGGCTGCAGCTGAGCCTTATCCAAAGCGTCGGCACCATTTGTCGCCTGCCACATCAGCTCCATGTCCGACTGGGAACCAATGATCTGACTGATGCCATGGAGAAACAGCGGCTGGTCGTCGACAAGCGCAATCTTCATGCTCGGCCTCCCAGCGGAAGTGTAGCGCGGACCTGCCATAAGCCGTCGATAGGGCGAGATTCGCAAGAACCACCGCTTAGCTCGGCTCGTTCACGCATCCCGGTAATTCCATGTCCGATTCCGCTAGGGCGCACTTCAAAGGGATTTTGCACGGTGACTTTCACTTGATCAGGCTGCCATTCCAGCTCAAGATCAGCGCTACCGGCACCATGTTTTTGGGCATTCGTCAGCGCTTCCTGCACAATTCGGTAGATCGTCAACGACACCGCACCATCTAATTGGTCCGGCGCCTCACCGATCTGGTTGTAATTCACACGCATGCCTTTGATCTGTTGTATGAGTTCAGGAATGTCGTTTGCCCCGATACTTGGCGACACCGCGTGTCCTTCACCTTCACGCAGGTAGCTCACGACGGAGCGCATCTGGCGAAGCGACTCACGGCCCACCAGTGCGATCGACACCAACGCCTCATCCTTCGCTGCTTCAGTATTGGCATAACGGCCACCATCGGCCTGCGCAGTAATAACGGTCAGAGAATGCGTGACCAGATCATGGATTTCACGAGCAATATGCTGGCGCTGCGCCTCCAGAGAACGCTGCAAGAGCTCTTTCTGCGCTTCCAAGGTTCGACGACGCAATTCACCCATCATTGCGCATGCAGCAAGGAGGGTGACGCTCCAAAAAACGTAAAAGGCTCGTTTGAGCGGATCGGTATCAGTTAATCCCGGCGTGAAAATCGCTAGGCCAACGATGTCACCCAAAAACAGCACCGCAGTAGCAACAGCGCGCGTAGGTTCGACGAAGTCCCGACGGACGATATAGGCCGCTAATCCAGCCACCAGGATGCATGCAACAGTTATCTCAACCCTGAGCGCCGATACTGAAAGAATTGCGAAGAGCACCAGGAATGTCGATTTTGGCCAACGCTTACGCGTGACTGGAGCAATGCCCAGTGTGATCGTGAGCCACAGATCCAAGTCCCACAGACTGGAGAACTTCGTCCCCAAAAATGACAAGGCGACCAATACAGCAGCTGCGATGGCGTCAACCGCCCGGAAACCTTTCACATCATAGACAGTAGCTAGATGCTAGTCATCACCGCATCATGCCGTGGTGTGACTGCGCTTCGCCAGAATCCCGAACTAGTTCTTTCGAGAACTCTTCAAACGACGCCAGCGACTCCGCGTATCGGGCCTCATTCCACTCCACCGCTGGATCCGGTTCGAGGTGGCCAAGTAAGACGGTCAGCATGGCGATTTCTGCTTGGGACCAGAGTGCGGCCGGCGCGTCGAAAAGCGCAAGCTCAGTGCGCTGATCGAGCCAGCCGGGATCGGAGAGACCGCGGTTGAGGATGCCATTCATCGTAAGCCCGGCCAGTTCAGACAGCGCTCGGAAGCCTGCGGGGCCGACCCACGGAGCACGCTGTCGATATCCGATGAGAGTGCATAACTGCTGGTAGATCCGGGCGCGACGAGTGACAAAGCTCTGTTGGATTCGCGCGAGCTCGGCGGCCACATCGGCCTTGAGATCCTCGTCCTCGAGACCGGGGAAGTTGGCGGAAATCCCAACGAAAAGCCGCCAATGGGGTGACGCTAACATGCGACGTATGTCGGCATCCACGGAGATGCGCAGCGCATTAACGACGAACGACCGGCGGCCCTCAGCCGTGTCCCAGTGGTTCGAGTGGGATTCGATCAACGTCTTAAGCTGCTTGATTTCGGCAAGCCCTTCCGGCAGCATCGTCACCTGTCCAAGAGCGGTGACCAGCGCGTCTGATAGGAAGTCAGCCTTGGAAGGCCAGGCCCTATAGGCGCTGGCGCGGGAAACTTTCGCCGCGGTGATGACTTTTTCCATTCGGATTACATCGAGCCCAACAGTGGGACCCGATACGACGAGCAGCTCGCTTGCAATGTCCAGCATGCGCTGCTTTGTCTCTTGTTCGGAAATCCTCTTGCCAACCATGAGACACAGTGTATCATCATAAATATGAGACATAATGTATCAAGGAGGCTCCGAATGTGGATCATCATTACAGTATTAGTAGTTATTGCTGGCTGTGCGGTATTTTTCCTTCTACCAAAGCCAGCCAACATCGACGATCCCGCCAAATTTGAGCGGACGTTCAACGCGGCCGAGCAGGTTACTTTGACCTCGGTTCAGATTTCGTCCGCCGAACTCGCCGCCGCAAACTGTAAGGACGGTGACAAATGCTGGATTCTTGTCGACGGTGTCGTCTACGACATGTCCGTTTTCCCATCTTGGGCCCGCGGCATCCACCACAACATTAAAGCCGGCACCGACGGCACTTCCCACTTCTTAAAGTCCGGCCACGGCGTCGACATCCTGCAGAAGATGCCGGTGGTTGGGAAGCTAGAGGGATAGTACAAAAGGTGCTGTTGCAAACTTCAGGCGGAGAGCCGTGACGACCCAGTCTTCATCCTCTGATGCTCGCTGCGGGTCGGCGTTCTCAGGCAGCCTCGAACACCCGGCTGACGATCACCGCATCCGGGTAACCTAGCTATCGCCTATCACCCCGGAAGGAACAAGGCATGAAAGCAGCTCCTCGGGGGTTAGCGGGACCAGAGGTCTGTTCGCTCCCAATCGGACGGAAAGCCCATCCGGTGCAAATAATTCGGGACCGGGGGAGCGTCATGGAGCAGGCTCAGTATCTCGTCTTTCCATCCCCGGCCGGGGTTGATCCTCTCGGTGAGGAAGACAAGGAGGGCGAGTGCTTGGTACACGCGTGCGTGCTGTTTTGCGTCCAGGTTGGCGAGATGCTCAAGGTCTTCCGGGAGAGGGTTGGCCAGTGCGACTTGGGCGACCATATTCACATTCCATAGTCGAGAATGGTGAGCGCAGGTATTGCGGACAAACGTCAGTACCCGCAGCCAGGAGCGCAGGGAATCTGTCAGGGGTTCGCCTTCCTGGCTGACGGCTCCGACCCCTGTGGCGACAGCTCGTTGGTCTCTTTCGAGCATTCCTTCGTAGATCTTGGATAAGTCACTGAAGTCGATCACCTCGGTAACTACCCAAACTGGAAGCGGTAGACCGTATTTGCTTCTGAAATGTTTTACGAAATCGCCCTTTGAGCGTCCAGTTTTGGACTGAGCCGATTTCATCCATTCGCAGTGGTCGGAGGTTTCCCATGAGTCTAGGAGGCGGGTGTGCGGGTCGTAGCGGCTGAAGGATTTTCGAAAGATTGTGGGGTCAGTGTGTGCCATGCTTCCGTGGGCGCCCAGGGTGTGTCCGATTAATGCGCGCAAGGCCACCTCGATACTTTCGATGGCATCGAAGACGAGAACCCGCAGGCGACGGTCAAAGTCATAGAGCTGTTCCACATGCCGAAGCGTTATCCCGGAGATGAATGTGGCCTCCGGAGTTTGCACTTCATTCTCTGGTTTGCGGTAAATATGCCAGTAGCCGCTCAGGCGGTAATAGCCGATTCGGCTTAATAAGGTGTGAGCATGCTCTAAATCATCGTCTGAGATGTCCATTCCTCGGGATCGAAGCCGATCGATCTGTTCGTCAATCGTCAGAAACTGCTTCTTATACGGTGTTTTGCTGTGCTTGCCGGCGGCACTTCTGGCTTGGCGACGACTGCGAGAACCCATGAGGGTAAGCATACAAAACTGTCGGTGGTGAAATTAAAAACCGGCCCATCCCCGTAGGGGGAGGGCCGACCATGTTGTGTTTAAGTGTAGGTCATTTTGTTATGCAAGGCAAGGTGAGCTGTAGGGAGGGGAGACAAGCCCGCCGTTGAGAAGATCGCCGCTTGGATGCAGTATTTCTTGTGCCTGGTGTAGGGGGATTTGCTGGGTGAATGTAGTGAGTCCTGGCGGCGAAGGAGATCAGATCGAATCGTTCTGTGCCCGTTTGGCAGGAGGTGAAGGATGCTGCCGTAACGATGGGGCGATAGAATCTCGGTAGTCCCACGAAGAGGTAGTCGCGGACAGTTCAGCAAGTTGGGGACACCTCATAGGGATAGCCCCCAACGTCCGAACTCGAAGGGAGCAGGAAAATGCGCCTATCTAGAGTGGAAATTACTAACCACAGCCGGATCAAGGACCTCGATCTTGAGGTTCGACGGCACGCTGTCATCGTGGGGGCGAATGACGTAGGAAAGTCGTCGATCCTGCGTATGCTGAATCTTTTGCTGGGAGCGAGCACCGCCGGCCTCTACCAAGCCCTGAAGCCCAGCGACCTGCGTGACCAGGAGCAGCCCCTCGTGGTCAACGCTTGGTGGTCAGATTTCACTGAGAAGAACCGTCGTTCGTTCCCCTCGGAAATCAGTATCGCAGAGGACCAAGTTACCGAGTCTCTCTGGGTTCAAATGGTGATTGAGTCTGATCCAGAGGACGACGAAGCGGTCAGTATTCGTCGGTGGTTCCCGGAGAGCGGTCATGAGCGAGCTCCTAGCCGTGAGCAGTTGGAAGAGTTCGGTTGGCGCTATCTTAAAGGCAACGCGGGGCGCATCGATGATGGAAGGTGCGCATAGCCCGGTCCGGACGCTCCTTGCAGCGGCTGATTTAGGCGCCAACGAGGAGGGCTTGGGCCCGACCCCTGTGTCCACTTTCCAGGGGTCGGGCCCAAGATTCCGTCCGCACCCGGGATCGAAGAGAGATGGTGGAACACCTAACGGGAAGAAAGCTACCCACGAAACGACTGGAAAAGAGCAATGCGACCCGTGCCGCCCAGGAATACAACGCTGCCATCGACGAGCTCATCCCAAAGGTCCGTGGTAAGGAATCGGATGACCTCCTGCATAAGGAGAACATCCGTTACAGCTTTCGCCGCAATGCCTTAGCTGTTCGCCTATTCGCATTATGGATTGCTGGAACTTGCGCCGCAGTGGCTCTTCTGGCCGCTGTAATGGGAGATCAGCGATCAGAGGCACTAATCGCTTTGGGCATTTCACTGCTCGCCTTCGCTGGATGGATGGTGGTTCGTGAATCGTGGGTCAAGCAAGCAGCCGATACCTACTCCGAACGTTTCTACGATGCTCTTCGCAGACTCGTCTCTCGGCCCCAGTAACTATGACTGCAGCACCTATACCTTAAATGGACTGTTCGGCTGACCGGAACTAAAGGGCCCTCCCAGCCGGACGCGACCCCTTAGGTCCTGTTACGAAAGTCGTTTGAGCCAGCGATCGATATTCGCGACTCGGACGGTGGCCTCGAAACGAACAGCAAGTTTGTCATACCGGGTGGCCACACCCCGTTGGTGTTTAAGAGCGTTGAAACACCGTTCCACCACATTCCGGGCCTTGTAGACTTCGGCATCGAACACTGGGGGCCGGCCACCCCTGCGACCACGGGCTTTACGATGCTTGGCCTGGTCATCCTTGACCGGGATCGTGGTTTTGATGCCACGACGACGTAGATGCGCCCGGATCGCCTTCGACGAATACGCCTTGTCCGCCAGCACCCGGTGAGGCCTGGTCCGTGGCCTGCGCCGTCCGGGCCGGTCGACCTTAACCCGGTCGAGGACCTCGGTCAGTTGCGGGGCATCCCCGTCCTGTCCTGCAGTAATGGTGAATGAGACGGACTGCAGGTAGCCATCGCAGGCCAGGTGAATCTTGGTGGAAAACCCACCACGAGATCGGCCCAGCGCGTGGTCAGCAGGTTCACCATCAACGAGCTCGGAGGAGTCACGCCGTGCCCCGGCGGCATGGACATGCGCCCGGGTAGTGGTGGAGTCAACAGACAGGTCCCAGCCGAGTTTTCCCTGCTCATCGGCTTCCGACCGCAGCGCGGCTTCGATCCGGGCCCAACGGCCGGAGCCTTGCCAAGTCCGGAACAAGGAGTAGACCCGCCACCAGGGACCGTACCGGTCAGGCACGTCCCGCCAGGGGCAACCGATCCGGATGCGGTGTCGGACGCCATTGACCAGGTCGCGTAACCGGTAGCGATATGGTCTGCCCTGGCGTGTTGGTGCTGGTAGTAGTGGTTTCAGCACATTCCATTGGGCGTTGGTGAGGTCGTGGCGGGTGGCGGCGTTTAGGGTGGACACTGGGAGCTCCTGTGGCAGCGGACATGGTTGGTACTTTCTTCGCTACACGGGAGTTCCCTCATGTTGTGTCACCGCAACACCACACCAGCGACGACTTTCGTAACAGGTCCTAGCAGCATAGGTGGGCAGAACCACCCACCACCGAAGAGAACCACGAGGGTGACTCACAGCAGCTTT